>CAZSBQ010000133.1:0-11120 GCA_964604795.1 uncultured Victivallales bacterium
CGGTACCCGCGGGGCCCGCGTCTCCACTTCACGCGGCCTAAAGGCCGCTGGTACCTACGCCGGCCGGTACCCGCGGGCTTCAGCCCGCGTCGCCGGATCACGCGGCCTAAAGACCGGTGGTGCCAAGAGGTCGTCGGCCTGATTGAAATACGGCAATGGTTTCGCGGTTTCCTTTGGGGCCGGAGATGGGGGAGTGTTCTGTTCCCAGGCAGGTCCACCCAATTTCGTGTTCGGCAAAGCGGCTGATTTCGTCCACGCAGCGGTCCCGGACGGCGGCGTCGCGGACGACCCCGCCGCGGTCCACTTCCCGGCGCTGCGCCTCGAATTGCGGTTTCACCAATGTGAACGCATGCCCGCCGGGCTTCAGTAGCGGAGCGCAGGCGGGCAGGATTTTGCGCAGGGAGATGAAGGACACGTCCGCAACCAGGATATCCGCCGCCTCCGGGACTTCGCGCTGCGAGAGGCTGCGGGCATTCACTTTCTCCAACACGACGACGCGCTCGTCCCGGCGCAGGCGATAGTGCAGCTGTCCATGCCCCACATCGACGGCATACGAGCGGGCGGCCCCGCGCTGCAGAAGCAGGTCGGTGAATCCGCCGGTTGACGCGCCGATGTCCAGCACCACGGCCTCGGGGGGGAGAGTGGGCAGAAAGCGATCCAGGGCGGGGATCAGTTTGTAGGCGCCGCGGCTGACGTAGGGGCACGGCTGGTCCACGGACAGCTCGGCGTCGTCGGCGAGAGTTTCCGACGCCTTGCGCACGACGCGGTCCGGCCCCAGACGGACCTTGCCCGCCATGATTAGGCGCTGAGCCTGCGCTCGGCTGTCGCACACGCCCTGTTCAACCAGCAAAACATCCGCTCGCGGGGCCATGATCACTCGCTCGGTTGGTCGGCCGGCGGAGGTGTGCCGTGCCAGGTGACATCCAGGGTGTGGAATCGTCGGCGCATGATCTCGATGGCCGCCGGATTGCTGTCCACCAGCAGACAACGACGGTTGAGCGCGGCGGCCGACTCACCCAGCGTGCCGCTGCCGGCGAAAAAATCGCACAGCAGATCGCCGGGGTTGGAGTGAACGCGGACTATGCGGTCAACAATACCTCGGGGTTTCTGGGTTGGATAACCGGTCTTTTCCTTGCCGTTTGTGCAGACGATGGTGTGCCACCAGGTATCGGTCGGGGTCTTGCCGCGTTCGGCCTTTTCCTTGCCGACGAGGGCGGGTGCCATGTAGGGAATTCGATCGCATGCATCCAAGTTGAAGGTATAGGACTTCGGGTTTTTGGCGTACCAGAGGATGGTGTCGTGCTTGGCTGGCCACTTCCGCTTGGGACGGCCGCCGTAATCGTAGGCCCAGATAATTTCGTTGAGAAAGCTGTCTCGCCCGAACATGCTGTCCAGCAGAATCTTGCAGTAATGCACCTCGCGGTAGTCGATATGGAAGAACAGGCTACCGTCCTCGGCCAGGATGCGGCGGGCTTCGACCAGGCGCGGCTCGAGGAACGCCAGGTAGTCGTCGAACTTGTCGGCGTATTGATGCTGCTCGAGTGCCGTGGTTCGGTATTGGCGTCCCTGGAATCCGGTGCGGTCTCCGCCATCGTCCCTTGTGGTGCGGAGCCGGGTTCTCGCCTGGGTTTTGCCGGTGTTGAATGGCGGATCGATGTACACCAGGTTCACGGTGCCGTCAGCCAGGCCGTGGAGAACCGGCATGTTGTCGCTGAAATGTACCTCGATGGACGCCATTGAGCGCTCCGCCGGTTGTCAGTCGCGCACTTGGCCGTCGCCGCCGACAATATACTTGTAGGTGGTCAGCTCCTCGATTCCCATAGGGCCGCGCGCGTGGATGCGGTCGGTGCTGATGCCGATTTCCGCGCCCATGCCGAACTGTCCGCCGTCGGTGAATCGGGTGGAGGCGTTCACATAGACCGCCGCGGAGTCCACGCCCTGCGTAAAGGCCTGTGCGGTGTCCTTGGCTCCGGTGACAATGGCGTCGCTGTGCGCGGAGCCGTATTTGGCGATGTGGTCGAGCGCCTGCTGCAGCTCATCGACGATCCGCACCGACAGGATGAGGTCCAGATACTCCTCGTACCAGTCCTCTTCGGTTGCGGGTTTCGCATCGGGAACCAGCCCGCAAAACGCCTTGTCGCCGCGCAGCTCGACGCCGTGGTCCGCCAGGCGGGCGGCCATGACTGGTGCGAAGTCCGCGGCGATGTCTTTGTGGATCAGGACGGTTTCCACGGCGTTGCACACGCCGGGCCGCTGGCACTTGGCGTTGTCGACAATCCGCAGGGCCATATCGATGTCGGCGGCCTTGTCGACGTAGATGTGGCACACGCCCTTGTAGTGTTTGATGACCGGGATGGTGGAGTTCTCCGCCACCTTGCGGATCAGACCCTCGCCGCCGCGCGGAATCACCAGGTCGATGAATTGGCTGAGCTTCAGCATGTAGTCGATGGCGCGCCGGTCGGTGTAGGGAATCAACTGCACCGCGCCCTCGGGAAGGCCCTGTTTCGAGCCGCCGTCCACGAGAATCTCCGCCAGTTTTTGGTTGGAGTGGAAGGCCTCCGAGCCGCCGCGCAGAAAGACGGCGTTGCCCGCCTTCAGGCACAAACCCGCCGAGTCAACGGTCACATTGGGCCGGGATTCGTAGATGATCGCGATCACGCCGATGGGGATGCGCACGCGCCGGATGGTCAGTCCATTGGGGCGCAGCCAGGTGGCGGTGACGTCGCCGACCGGATCTGACAGTCCAAGCAGATCGTTCAGGCCCTTGGCCATGGCGCCGATGCGCTTGGGCGTCAGTTCCAGACGGTCCAGCAGCGCGTTGCTCAACTGCTTCTCCCGCCCGATCTCAAGGTCCCGCTCGTTGGCCTCCAGAATCTCGTTTTCCCGGGCCAGCAGCTCGTCGGCCATGGCCGTCAGACAACGGTCCTTTTGACGCGTGGACATCAGTGCCAGCTTGCGGGCCGCGGTTTTGGCGGTCGACGCCATGCTCTCGATGGAGTTCTTCAATTCGTCAGCTTGCATACTTGCACCTCCGGTGGGGGTATTGGGACGGCTTGAATCCGTGACGGAATTCATGCTTCGTCACCGGTCGGGATTTCCTCGCCTGCGCCGGTGATGACCATATAGTTTCGATGCACCACCGCATCATAGCCTTCATAGCCGAGAATGTCGCGCACGGCTTCTGACTTTTGGCCTTTGATGGCTTTGACTTCGTCGCTGCTGTAGTTGGTTTCTCCGCGGGCGATCTCTTCGCCCGCCTCATTGACAATCCGCACGGTGTCGCCGGGCTCGAAGGTGCCTCGCACATCCACAATTCCGGAGGGCAGCAGACTGCGCCCCCGCCCGCGCAGGGCCTCCACCGCGCCGCGGTCCACAATCACTTCGCCGCGCTCCCTGGAGAAAAACGCCAGATAGCGCTTGCGCGCCTGCATGCGCTGGGCGGCCGTGGGCAAAAACAGCGTGCCCACGTCCCGACCGGAAAATATCTCATCAAGACACGCGAAATCACGGCCGTCGGCAATGATCAGCGGTTCGCCCGCGCGCGTGACGATTTCGACGGCCTTCAGCTTGCTCTGCATGCCGCCGGTTGAAAAGCGGTTTCCGTCCGTTCCCCGCGCCATTGCGCGGAGTTCGGCGGTGATGGCCGGGATCACGGATATCCGGCACCCCCAGTTGTCGGCGTCGCGCTCGCACATGCCCTCGATAGTCGTCAGCAGCACTGTCAGGTCCGCCCGCGTCATGTTCGCCACCATCGCGGCAAGCGTGTCGTTGTCGCCGAAACGAATCTCGTCGACACTGACCGAATCATTCTCGTTGACCACGGGCAGAACCCCTGCCGCCAGCAGCGCCTCGATGCAGTTGACCACGTTCAGGTGGCGGCTGCGGTCCTTCACATCCGATGCGGTCAGCAGCAGTTGGGCGCAGTGAAATCCGTGCGCAAGGGCCGCCGTCTCGTACAGATACATCAATCGGCTCTGCCCCACCGCCGCATGCGCCTGCAGGCGGGGCAGCGACGCGGGGCGCTTGTCCGTGCCCAGCACCGCCATCCCCGCTCCGATCGCGCCCGAGGACACCAGGATCACCTCGAAACCGCGGGTCCGAAGCCCGGCCGCCGCAGCCACCAGCTCGCGCACGCGCTCCGCCTTGGAACCCCCCGGCATGTCCGTGAGCAGCCGCGTGCCCACCTTGATCACCACCCGGCGCACATCGGCCAGCACGCGCGCGCGCTCACCTTGGTCTGTAAACGAATGATTCATGCCGCAATATAGACGGTCTGGCGCTTCTGTGAAACTTCGCGTTCGAAAACCGATGACGCCGGCGAAGAGAAATGTTCTTGAGCGATAGCTGAATCTCCTTCGGAGACCGTTTTTTATTCAGCCTTCTTTTTGGGACGGCGTTCCTGCTGGTTCCGGCGGTTGGACTTCCTGCCACTGCGGCTCGGATTGCTCGCTCTTGTTCATGAGGATTTCCACGCGCTTGCGGGTTTCGCCCAGGCGCTTTTCGCAGATTTCGGCCAGTTTCATGCCCTCTTCGAAGCGCTTGATCATCTCGTCCAGCCCCAGCTCACCCTTTTCCATCTCGGCCACCAGGGCTTCGAGTCGTTGGAGGGTTTGCTCGAATGACTTCGGCGATTCTGGGGCGGCATTGCTGGTCTCGGCATGGGTCATGAGGGGACCTCCGATTTTTCGGTCACACGCATTTTGAGTTGTCCGCGCGCCAGAACCGCGCGGACTTCCTGTCCCACCTCGGTCCGGGCGGCGTCGGTGATGCTTTCCCCGCCGTCGCCAGGAGTGATTATCGCGTACCCGCGCGCGAGAACGCGCCCAGGGTTGAGCGCCTGCAGCGACGCTTTCTGCCGGTCGATGCGCGCCGCGTCCTGGCGCATCCGCCACTGCATGGCGGCGACTCCGCGAGCGGCCAGCGCGTCCACCTGTTGCCGATACACGCCGATCAGGTGCGCCGGCTCGTAAAATACGGGGCTGCGGGCGGCTCTATGAACACGATGCTTCAGCGACTGCAGGCGCAGGCGCAGCCGACTCTGCAGCCGGTCGCGCGCAGTGCGGATTCTCTCGGCAAGTTCGCTCTTGGTCCGAATGACCAGTTCCGCGGCGGCGGAGGGGGTCGGCGCGCGCATGTCCGCGACCAAGTCGCAGAGGGTCACATCCACCTCGTGCCCCACTGCGCTCAGCACCGGGATTGCGGACTTCGCAATGGTTCGGACGAGGGCTTCATCGTTGAAGGCCATCAGGTCTTCGAGGCTTCCGCCTCCGCGCGTGACCACGATCACATCGCAGGCCTCGGTGCGGTTGAGCCAGTCGACGCCGGCGGCAACCTGGCCTGCTGCGCCTTCGCCCTGGACCGCCGAGGGCACGATCCGCACATGCAGGGACGCGAAGCGGCGACCGATCACCTGGAGAAAATCCTGCAGCGCCGCGCCCTGCGGTGAAGTCACGACGCCGACGGTGCGCGGCAGCACGGGCAATTCACGCTTGCGGTCGGGATCGAACAAGCCCTCCGCACGCAGTTTTTTCTTCAGCTCTTCGATCCGCTGCCGCAGCGCGCCCGCGCCGCAGGGGCGCAAGCGTTCGGCAATGATTTGATACTGGCCGCGCGGTTCGTAGACGGACAGGCGCCCGTACACCTCCACCTCCATGCCCTCCTGCAATGCCATGGCGCGGGCGTCCGCAGCACCCCGGAAATACACGACCGAAACCTGCGACTTGGCATCCTTGAGCGTCAGATAGACGTGTCCCGAGCGATGAATGGTCAAGTTGGACACTTCGCCGCGCGCCCAAAACGCGCCGGCAGCGCGGGCGAGCACGTCACGGACGAATCGGTTGATTTCGGAGACAGTCCAAACCTGTTCGCCGGCCCTGTCCGCGGACTCGCCGCGCCAGCCTGGCAGGTTGCCGTCAGGATCGTCAAAGGCACTCATGTCGTTTCCGCTGGTTGTCGGAGCTGCAGGCGGGACGCCCGCAGCACCGTCAATACTGTTGGTGTCTGCACGCACCCGCACTATACATGCTGAATATATATCCCGCACGGGACGTGGTGGAGGGCGAGACTCCGTCGAGCCCCGCCGTTGGGCGAACGGGAGGGCAGGCCGCGTGCACCGGGGAAGTAGAGGTCGGCGCCCCGACGACCGGGCGCGGGTCAACGGGGCGCGGGGGCCGCGCCCTATACTTGAGTCCAACCCCGGCTCGACGGGAATCTCGCCCTCCAGGAGACGGGGATACACCGGTCTCCACACTCGGAAAGGAATTGTTCAGGAGTCCTGGCAAAGAGGAGTTGAAAAGCGCGTGGGTGCGGACATAGTAACGGCTTTTCCCGCCGGCCTGCGGGTTGGCGGCAATTCGGTTCCGCAAGTGTACAAACCTGAGTGTGCGAACTTGCGCCTAGCAACGGCAATAAATGCCCGGCAAGGCGGCACACCACCAGGGAGGACAGAGTCCGTGAGCTTTAAATATCTTGTGTTCATCAAACAGGTGCCCGACACCAAAAACATCACCGGGGAGGCCATGAAGGAGGACGGCACCGTCAACCGTTCGGCGCTGCCGGCCATCTTCAATCCCGATGACCTGAATGCTCTGGAAATGGCGCTGCGGCTCAAGGAGCGCTTCGGAGGCACGGTCACCGCCTGCACCATGGGGCCGCCGACCGCCGCGGAAGCGTTGCGCCAGGCACTGTACATCGGCGCGGACGAAACCGTCCTTTTGACCGACCGCAAGTTCGCCGGCGCGGACACGCTGGCCACCAGCTACGCGCTCGCCTGCGCCGCCAAAAAAATCGGCGACTCCACGCTCGTGCTCTGCGGCCGTCAGGCCATCGACGGGGACACCGCCCAGGTTGGCCCGCAGCTGGCCGAAAAGCTGGGAATGCCCCAAATGACCTACGTGCAGGAAGTGATCGACCTGACCACAACCTCCGTCCGCGCCCGCTGCGAGATCGAGGGCGGACACGAGGTGACCGAGGGGCCGACACCCATGCTCCTAACCGTCGTCGGCGCCGCCAATGTGCCGCGTCCGCCAAGCGCCAAGCGCCTCATGCAGTACAAAAAGGCGGTCACGCCCACCGAACTGCGCGCCATCAATGGAGACCATGCCTACGAGGACGCCAATCAACTCGCCGAGCAGGAGCAGAAGCTGCGCGGACGCGGCTGCTGGATTCACGAATGGACGGCCGAGGATGTGGGCGCGGACGCCGAACGCATCGGCTTGGCGGGTTCTCCAACCAAAGTGAAGAAAATCGAAAGCGTAAAGCTCACCGGCCATGAGTACAAGGACATTCCCCCAACCAAGGCAGGGGTTCGCTCGCTGGTGCACGAGTTGGTCCAGGAACACATCCTCTCGTAATGCGCCGCCAATGCCGACCACGGTTTGGGACCACGGATTTTTGACTTAGAAGGACACCTCAATCATGAGCAAGAAAAAGAACAAGCGAGGCAACGTCTGGGTATTCGTCGAACAGGACGAGGGGACGATCGCCGATGTCAGCCTGGAGCTGGTCTGCAAAGCGCGCGAGCTGGCCGATGAGCTGGGCACCCAAGTCGAGGCCGTACTGCCGGGCCACAATGTGCGCGGCCTCTGCGCCGACCTCCATCAGCACGGCTGCGACAACGTCTTTCTGGCCGACCACGAGGCGCTGGAGACATTCTCCGTCCTGCCCTATGCGCGGACCATCGTCGAGCTGGCGCGGGCGCACCGACCGAACATCCTCATGTTCGGCGCCACGCACGTGGGCCGCTCCCTCGCGCCCAGAATCGCCTCGGAACTAATGGTCGGACTGACGGCCGACTGCACGGACCTGCAAATCGACGACTTCGAGGACAAGGCGTCCAAAACGGTCATGAAGGACCGCCTCATGCAGATTCGTCCGGCCTTCGGCGGCAACATCATCGCCACCATCGTCAACTCCTGGGAAGACCCCCAGATGGTGACCGTACGCGAGGGCGTCATGAAGAAGACGCCCCCCGAGCCGAACCGCGAGGGCGCGATTACCGAAGCCGAGGTGCCCGTCACCGACGCCGACCGGATCGTCAGGGTGATCGAACGCGCCAAAGCCGAGCGCAGCGTTGACCTCAAGGGCGCGCAAATCATCGTCGCCGGCGGCTACGGTGTCGGCAGCGCCGAGAACTTCGCCACCATCCGCGAGTTCGCCCAGGCCATCGGCGGCGAGGTGGGCGCATCCCGCGCCGCGGTCGACGCCGGCTGGGTCGACCACGACCATCAGGTGGGCCAAACCGGCGTGACCGTGCGTCCCCGGCTGTACATTGCCTGCGGCATCAGCGGCTCGGTCCAGCACCGGGCGGGCATGAGCGACAGCGGCACCGTGATCGCGATCAACTCCGATCCGGACGCGCCGATTTTCTCCGCGGCTCATTACGGCATCGTCGGCGACCTCAACAAAGTGATTCCAGCATTCATCGAGGCCTACAAAGCCGCGGACATCTGAGCCCATATCGACGCAACAGGGAGTTCCTGCACCCATGGCTGAAAATTTCTACCACGACAATCAAGACATTCGCTTTCACCTGTTCGAGCGCGGACTGGACGAGGTGATCTCACTGCGCGAGGACGGCTTCCACGACACGGAGGAATTCCTCCATGCCCCCGAGGACGTGGAGGATGCCCTGGACAGCTACGACCGCACGCTGGGCATGATCGGCGAGCTGTGCGCCGAGCACATCGCGCCGCGCGCCGAAGACGTCGACCTGGACGGGCCAACCCTTGAAGACGGACGCGTGGAGTACGCCGCCGGCACCAAGGAGAATCTCCGCGAACTCGCCCAGGCCGATCTCATGGGCGTCATGCTGCCGCGCCGCTTCGGGGGCCTGAACTGCCCGGTCACCATCTACACGATGATGACCGAGATGGTTTCCCGCGCGGACTGCAGCCTGCAGAACCTTTTCGGACTCCAGGACATTGCCGAAACCATCAGCAAATTCGGCTCCGAGGACCAGAAGCAGCGCTATCTGCCGCGCTTCTGCACCGGCGAGGCCGACGGCGCCATGGCCCTGACCGAACCCGAGGCGGGAAGCGATCTGCAGGCGGTTCAGCTGAAGGCTCACCTCGATCCCAAGACCAACCAGTGGTATCTGAACGGCATGAAGCGGTTCATCACCAACGGCTGCGCCAAGATTCTGCTGGTGCTGGCGCGCTCCGAGGAGGGCACGCACGACGGGCGCGGCCTGTCCATGTTCATCTGCGAACGCGGCCCCGGTCTGATCGTCCGCCGCATCGAGAACAAACTGGGCATTCACGGCTCGCCGACCTGCGAGCTGCAGTTCAACGACGTTCCCGCCGAGCTGGTCGGACAGCGGCGGCGAGGCCTGACCCGCTACGTCATGTCGCTGATGAACGGCGCGCGCGTGGCCATCTCCGCCCAGGCGCTGGGCGTGGCCGAAGCCGCCTACCGCGAAGCCCGCAAATACGCCTCCGAACGCGAACAGTTCGGCAAAACCATCGAGCACTTCCCCCCCGTCTATGAAACGCTGGCGCGCAACAAGGTCATGCTCATGGCCGCCCGCACTCTGCTGTACGAAACCACGCGCTTCGTGGACCTGCGCGACTCCTACGAGGAGCATGTCAATGCCGCGGACTCCGCAGACGTCTCCGCCGCTTTCCGCAAGCAGGGAAAAGTCTACTCCAAAATCGCGGCGGAACTCACCCCGCTGTGCAAGGCATTCACCACGGAAATGGCCAACCAAGTCGCCTACGACGGCATTCAGATTCACGGCGGAACCGGCTACATGAAGGACTTCCCCGCCGAGCGCTTCTATCGCGACGCCCGCATCACCAACATCTACGAGGGCACCACGCAGCTGCAGTACGTCGCGGCCATCGGCGGCGTCATCCAGCGCGTCCTGGACCCCGTCATGGATGACCTCAGCCACCTGCCTTTCGAAGGCCGGCTGCGTCGGCTGGCCAGCCGCATCGACATGGCGCGGGACCACCTGCAGCAAGCCGTGGACATGGTCGAAAAACGCCATGACAGCGACTACTACGACCTCATGGCCCGGCGCCTCTGCACCATGGAGACCACTGTATTTGTAGGCTACCTCATGCTGCGCGACGCCTTGCGCGACCGCCGACGCGAGCCCATCGTCGAACGCTTCGTGCTGGACATGGTCCCCCAGTTCGAGCAGGAGTATGCGGTCATCGCAAGCGGCGACGTCAGCCTGATCGACAACCACCGGGATATTTTGGACTGGTAATGAACGCGGTACACCGATGCCCCCAAACGAGCAATCCAACCAGCAGCGGGCGACTCGCCGTTTGCGGCTGAACACCAGCATGGGGCTTCACGCGCGCCCGGCCTCGCTGATGGCCAAAACCGCCTCGCAATTCTCATCCAAGGTGACCGTGCGCACGGAATCCGGCGACGAGGCGGTCAACGCGGCCAGCGTGCTCGGCATTCTCACGCTGGCTGCGGAACCCGGCGCGCACTTGGAGTTTGTCGCGGAAGGGCACGACGCGCACGACGCACTCGACGCACTCGAGAAACTGTTCAATGACAACTTCGGCGAAAAATAATGGACGGAACGGGAACGCCCCCTCCGAAGCGGCGCTGGTCGGCACCGGCGTTTCCGCCGGCATCGTCATCGGCCGCGCGCTGGTCTGGCAGGATCCGTTCAGCAATCCTGCGCGCGTGGACCTTGCCGCGGATGACATTGAGCAGGAGATTCATCGCTTTGCCGTGGCCATTCAGCAATCCGTGGACCAAATTCACGAGCTGAAGGAACGCGTTGCCGACGCTCTCGGCAGCCGCGACGCCGCCGTGTTCGACGCGCACGTCATGCTCGTGGGCGACCAGGCCATGCTCGAAGAGGTCGAAGCCACCATCCGCCGCGAGGAATGCAATGCGGAGTTCGCGTTTCAGACCGTGCTTACCCGCTACCAGGACGCCCTGCGAAATCTCAAGGACAGCTACATCCGCGACCGCCTCGTCGACGTTCGCGACGTAGCTGCGCGCGTGATCGCCAACCTGACCGGCCAAAGCGGGCTGTCGCTGGCTCATCTCCCAGATCCGCGCATCGTCATCGCCCATGATCTGACCCCGTCGGAAACCGCCGACATCGACCGTCGAAACGTCATCGGCTTCGCCACCGAAATCGGCAGCCG
>CAZSBQ010000134.1:0-10935 GCA_964604795.1 uncultured Victivallales bacterium
CCGTGGCGGAGAATCGACCAGATGAGCCAGAAGGAGATGACCCCGGACACGATGAAACCGAACAGTCCGATGAGCGGGATTTCGTTCCAGGTGGGCGGAATCCCGGACAGGGTCATCAGCGACGATCCGACGAGCAGCGCGGCCAGGACAATGGCCACGACCAGGCGGTTGGATATCTGCTCGTTCGACGAGATCAGGTCCTCCAGCCCCTGGTGGCTGAAGTTGAGCTTGAAATCGCCGTGTTTGAGCAGGCGCATCATCTCCCAGATATCGCCGGGCAAGTCGCGTCCGAGCCCGCGGACATCGCGCATGAACGTGCCCATTTCCGATGCCATGTTGTGCGCCTGGGCTTTGGGACCGCACATCTTCTTCACGAACGGCGCGGTCTCTTCGAGGGAATCAAACTCGGGGAAAAGGCGCTGGCCGACCCCTTCGATAGTGGTCACCGATTTGCTCAGCAGGAAGAAGTCCGAGGGCATGCGGATGCCGTATTCCATGAACAGGCGGGCCAGGTCGTTCATGACCTGACCGATGGAGATGTCCCGCATGGGACGGTACAGCTGATCCTGCACGAAAGTCGCCACTCGGGTTTCGATCTCTGTGCGGCGATGGTACTGCTTGTACTCGGAAAGGTGGAACACGGCCGTGGTGATGCGCTCCTCGTCCTGCTCGACCACCCCCTGCATCAATAGCGACAACTGGTGGCGATGGCGGTGGGAAAGAACCCCCATCATGCCGTAGTCCAGAAAGCAAATCACATTGTCCGGACACACCAGCATGTTGCCGGGGTGCGGATCGGCGTGGAAAAAACCGTGCGTGAAAATCTGCTCGAGCACCAGCTGCGTGCCTCGACGGGCCAGCAGCTCCGGGTCCAGATCGGCCGCGCGCATATCCTCCGGTGCTGCAACCTTGATCCCGTGGATGTAGCTCATTGTCAGCACGCGCGTGGTCGTGAGTTTGCGTATGACCTGGGGTACCATTATCCGCTTGTCCCCCTCGAACTGACGCTGGAAGCGGTTCATATTGGCGGCTTCGGTGGCGAAATCCATCTCCCGCCGGATCACCCGCGCAAACTCGTCGACCATGCGTCCCGGCTCGAACAGCGAAGCCCCCTCGACCAGGTTCTCGAGCATTCCGGCGAGATTGCGCATGATCTCGATGTCGACTTCCACCTGCCGCCGAATGCCGGGCCTTTGCACCTTGATGGCAAGCTCCTGACCGGTCAGCGAGACGGCTCGGTGCACCTGCGCGATCGATGCGCTCGCGTGCGGGGTCCACTCGAAACTCGCAAACAGATCCTCGGTTTTCTTGCCCAGTTCCTTTTCGATGATTTCGCGAACCTGGTCGGAGGCAAACGGCTTGACCGTATCCTGCAGCTTCACGAATTCGCGGATCATCGGATCCGGCACAATATCCGGACGGGTGCTGAGAAACTGTCCCAGCTTGACGAAGGAGGGGCCCAATTCTTCGAAGGCCAGGCGCACGCGCTCGTAGCGGGTCAGCGGATGATCCTCGACGGTTGTCGGCTCCCGCCGTTTGCGCCGAGGAAGATATCGGTCCAGCCCCATCCCGCGAACCAAGTCGCCGAATTGATGGCGCAACAGCACCGCCGCAACCTCCCGATACCGCCGAAAATGACGATACGTGCGCCCCAGACGAAACATGGAATTCATGGCAACCTCCTCATCCATGCGCGGCGCCGTCGCCGACCGTCGCCGATGCGGACGGTGTCGGGACCCCCCAGGGCCATCCCGTTCAGGGAAGTGGCAA
This sequence comes from uncultured Victivallales bacterium, assembly GCA_964604795.1. Lineage (GTDB taxonomy): Bacteria > Verrucomicrobiota > Lentisphaeria > Oligosphaerales > CAZSBQ01 > CAZSBQ01. Next base: position 1,771 of record CAZSBQ010000134.1, read on the forward strand.
ATTCTTCGGAAGACAAAGTCATGGCTGTTCGTTGATTGGCTGCAGGGCGTGTTCGAGGACTATGAGGCTGTACGCCGTGACCCAATGGGGAACGCTCTCAAGAGTGACGGATTGGTTGCAGAAGGCGGCGGAAACATTTTACCATACCCCCGATTCTCTCTTCATGCCAATCTCGTATATTAATTGGAAATTTGGCATTGCCGCACATATTAATTGGCTTGTCCCTGCGGCTGTGGGGGCCGCAGCACGGAAGTTATCCATCCTAATCCTGCGAAGGCGGAGTGCGCGGGGCGTTGTTTCCGGGGGAAATGTCGGGGAGGCCCGCGGCGGCCAGAACGGAGCGGAAGTCTTCGGGCGGGGGGGCCATGTACTGTCGCATGATGCCGTCTTCGGGATGAGGGATTGTCAATTTCCAGGCGTGGAGCATCAGGCGCGGGGCCGGGACGGTGATGTCGCGCTGCCGCCCGCCGTAGATCGGATCGGCGAGCACGGGGTGGCGTTCGCCGGCGAAGTGCACTCGAATCTGGTGGGTGCGACCGGTCATGATGCGCACTTCCAGGAGGGTCAGATTGTGGGCGCTTCCCAGCACGCGGTAGAATGTCAGGGCGGGCTTCCCGCCCTCCCGGAGCACGGCCATGCGCTTGCGATGAACGGGATGGCGGCCGATGGCGCCGTCGAAGCGTCCGGTTTTCGCGCCGAATTCGCCGATGACGACGGTCAGATAGGTTTTTTCCACACGCCGTTCGGCAAACGCGGCCTTGAGTTCCTGCCAGGCCTGCGATGTGCGGGCCACGACCATGGCGCCGGAGGTGTCCTTGTCGAGTCGGTGGACGATTCCGGGGCGCCGTTCCTTGTCCACCATGGCCTGGAAGGCTTCGGGATCGTGCGCGAGCAAGGCGTTGACCAGTGTGTCGTCCGTGTGACCGCGGGTGGGGTGTACGACCAGACCCGCGGGCTTGTTGATGACGATCATGGTCTCGTCTTCGTACAGGATATCCAAGTCCAGGTCCAGGGCTCGGATTTGCTCGTCCGCCGGTTCGGGGGGACGCACTTGGATATGGTCGCCTGCGCGCACCGTGTCCGCCGGTTTGCAGTCGGCGCCGTTGATGGTCGCTCTTCCTTCGCGAATCATCGTTTGCAGGGTGGCCCGCGACCATTGTTCGAGGCGGGCACTCAGGAACACATCGATGCGGCTGCCGGACTCTGCCTCGCGGACGATTTCCACGCGGCAGTCGTCGTTGTCCTGGTTGGGATTCTCGGAGTTCATGCTTCCTGCCGGCGGTTGGTGCGTCGGCGGGCGATAAGGAACACGACGATGCCGGCGGGAACCATGACCAGGCTGACTTCCTGGGCGGGGGTCAGCATGCCGACGCCAAGGTAGTCGCCGCGCAGGAACTCCAGCAGAAAGCGGTAGACGCCGTAGGTCGCAAGATACACGGCCAGCAGCTGTCCCCGATACCGGAGTCGACGCTCGATCCACAGCAGAAACACGAAGATTGCCACGTTGCAGGCCGCCGCCAGCAACTGCACGGGCAGAACGGGCAACGGCGCCTGCGCAACCGAGTCGATCAGCTCCCGGTGCGCGTGCACCGCTGCCGCCTGGCTGCCGGGGTCGTACTGAACCGCGCAAAACCCGTCCGTGACACCCCCGAAGCAGCACCCGTTGAGAAAGCAGCCGATCCGGCCAAGCGCGTGCCCCAGCGGCAATCCCGGAATCAGCAGGTCGGCCAGCCGGCCCATGGGAATGCCGCGGATCAGGCAGGCCGCAACCAGCGTGAGCGTGCCGCCGATCAGCCCGCCGTAGTAGACCAACCCCCCGTGGTCCAGTCGGAGCATCTCCAGAGGCGCGGCGCTGAAATGCTCCCAATTGAGCGTCACGTAGAAAAGCCGGGCGCCCACCAGACCTCCGATCAGCCCCAGAAAAACCAGGTTCGACGCCCGCTCGCCTCCGAATCCGGCCTTCGCGGCGCGATGCTGCACATACAGCAATCCCGTCAGGAATCCCAGAGCAACAAAAACGCCGTACCAGCGAATGGCCAGCGGTCCGATTTCAAAGGCTACGGGATCCATGACACGCCTCTTCTTTGGGGTGGAGCCGAAAACATTATAATTCAGCGAACGCACATTCCTCCGCCCGAGGCTCCAGTGGGCCTTCTGGGGGCGGCTGGCCTCCGCCGGTCTTGCGCCCGAGGCCGGGCGGCTCCAGCGGGCCTTCTGGGGGCGGCGGGCCTCCGCCGTTCGCTTTCTGGACAGGGACTAGCTGTTGCTAAGGGTGGCGCAGAAGTCGCGGAGTCGACCGCAGGCTTCGGTGATGGTTTCCTGTCCGTATGCGTAGGACAGCCGGATGTGGGTGTCGACGCCGAAGGGCTTGCCGGGAATCACGGCCAGCTCGGCTTCATTCAGGCAGCGGTCGGCAAACGTCATGGAATCGAGACCGAAGGAGCTGATGTCCGCGAAGATGTAGAACGCGCCGCGCGGCAGCGTCACGCTCACGCCTTCGATATTGGAGAGCAGGGAGTGGATCAGGTTGCGGCGCTCGCGGAAGGCGTTGCGCATGGTGTCGACGGCTTCGGACGGGCCGTTCAGCGCCGCAAGAGCGCCGGCTTGCGCGAACGAGGTGGGATTCGAGGTGCTGTGACTTTGCAGCGCGCCGATGCGGTCGGCGAGCCATTTGGGGCCATGCAGGTATCCCAGGCGCCAACCGGTCATGGAGTAGGCTTTGCTGAAGCCGTTGACCGTGATGGTTCGCTGCGCGATCTCCTCGCCCAGGGATGCGATGCTGATGTGTTCGTAGTCGGGATCGTAGACGAGTTTTTCGTAGATTTCGTCTGCGAGCACCATGAAGTTGTGCTTGCAGGCCAGCTCGGCGATGTTTTCGAGGGCAGCTCGGCAGCATAGTCCGCCGGTGGGGTTCGACGGCGTGTTGAGGATGAGCAGCTTGGTGCGCTCGGTGATTTTGTCCCGGATGTCCTCGGCGGTTGCGCAGTAGTCGTTTTCCGCGCGGGTGGGCACCAGCACTGCCTTGGCGCCGGCGGCGTGGATCATCTCGGCGTAGCTGAGCCAGAACGGCACGGGCAGAAGCACTTCGTCTCCCTCGGAGCAGAGGGCGACGACCGCGCTGAAGACGCTGAATTTTGCGCCGGGCGCCACGATGACCTGTCCGGCTTCGGCGGGAACGTCGTTTTCGCAGCGGAGTTTGTCGGCGATGGCGGCCTTGAGGTCGGCGCGTCCGGTGGCGGGCGTATACTTGGTGTCGCCTGCGTGCAGGGCGGCGATGGCGGCTTCCTTGATGTGCTCGGGGGTGTCGAAGTCCGGTTCGCCCGCGCAGAGAGTGGCGACGTTATGACCTTCGGCCGCCAGGGCTTTGGCCCTGGCGGTGATGCCGAGCGTCATGGACGGTTGCAAGTGTCCCAAATAGGGTGAAGTTTCAAGTTTGAACTGCGTCATTGCGCCTGCTCCTTTGGGTTTGCCGATGCCGGCGGGGTGCTCATCAACTCCGCCTGTTTCTGCGAGGCTGTTGTTTGTGGTGGTTTGTTGGGCTGAAAAACGGGGGGTGTCCTGTTGCGTTGTCTTGGCTTGCGCTGAGATGCGGTGGCGTGGTGCGGAGCAGCCTCTGAATTATTGCAGCAGTGGCGCGACTTCGGAAACGAAATTGGATCGATACATGCTGAGGATGCGCATTTCGCGCTCGGCGTTTTCGGGACTGTCGGAGGCATGGGCGGTGTTGACCATGACATCGGAGCCAAACTCGCGGCGCACAGTCCCCTCGGGCGCCTCCGTCGGGTCGGTGGGGCCGAGCACTTCGCGGATTTTCGCCACGGCGCCTTCGCCTTCGTAGACGAGGGCGAGCACGCCGATGTGTCCCTTGCCGACGGTGGGATCGGTACAGCAGCCGTCCCGGTCCAGTCGCCGTCCGGACATGAATTCGATGATGCCGCGGAACTGATGTTCGGCAAAGGGGATACCGACGCATTTGGCCAACCGGTCGGCGGTTTCCTCCGGCAACTCGACACCAAGCTCGTGTTCGAGGATTTCCTTGGCCTTGTGACCGATTCCGGGTGCGAGTTTTCGTTTGAGCGCGTCCTGAACCGGTCCGTAGAACTCTTGTGCCTGGCGCAGGGTCATCTGCACCTTGTTGCATGCGATCATGCGCAGGCCGGTGCGGCTGAACATGCCGATGATCGTGCCGGGGCGCGAACTCTTCTGGCGCCAGCTGTCCGGCTTGATCAGCACAAGGGTTTTCTCAACCCGCTCGGGAACTTCATAGTCGCAGATTTTCTCGAGCACCGGCGATTCGTGACGGGCGAAGTCAATCCACATGCGCAAATCCTCGCCGACCGGGTGTTCGAGATCCGAGCAGATCACCGCAGGCTCGAAGTAACGGACGCTGCCGTCGTCGTTGCGCACCAGGTCACCGAACGAATCGCGGATGGTTTCGCCTCGCTCGGAGCTGATTTCGAGGCGGCCGACCAGTTCGGAAAGTTCGCGGCGGGCGTTCTCCCCCCGGAAAACCAGCATCATGATTCGGTGCCGGCGTCCGCTTGGGGAGGGGGTGAAGTTCAATCGAATATAGTCGCGGATGAGCGCGCGGCAGGGTTCCTCGCTGGGATCGGCGGCCGGCGCGATGCTTTGCGCGAAACGCTCGGCGATATCGCTGGTGCACGCGAACATCTGCGCGGCCACCAGATTCGACGACATGCCTGCGAACAGTCGCGCCAGAATCGCTCCGGTGCGGGACTTCCGTATCGTGTAGGGGGTTATGATGGCGTATGCCAGTTCGGGCTGCATAAGAATTTCCTGTATCTGTGTCGCACTGCTTTCCAAACTTGTGCCGACGTACTATAATAGCGATTTGCCGATGTACGCTGTTTTTAACCCGAAACCCCCGTTTTTTTTTGCCGACACGCCTGAATTCGTGAAAAATCCGCAGATGGCACTCCCAAACGCTTTGCACTTCGGTGCTTGCGAAAAATCGCCGGGCATGGAACTTTGCGGATTCAGAAACACACCAATGCGGAGACGATATGCCCGAACTTAATACCATCGCACGCGCTCGTGAAGTCCTCGACATCGAAATCGAGGGATTGATCGCCGTGCGCGACAACTTGGACGAGTCCTTCAACAGCCTGGTTGACCGCTGCCGCCACTGCCTTGCCGACGGCGGCAAGCTGGTTCTGACCGGCATCGGCAAAAGCGGTCACATCGCCCGCAAAATGGCGGCCACGCTGTCCAGCACCGGCTCTCCCTCGGTTTATCTGGACCCGGTTGACGCCATGCATGGCGATTTGGGTGTGCTGGCCCGCAACGACCTGCTGCTGGCGCTGAGCTTCAGCGGCGAAACCGAGGAGTTGCTCCAGCTGCTGCCCGCCATTCGCCGCTGCGGCATTCCGATTGCGGCGGTCACCGGCAACGCGGACTCGCGCCTGGCCCAGTGGAGCGAGTGCGTTCAATGCCTCCCCGTGCCGCGCGAAGCCTGTCCGTTCAACCTCGCACCTACGGCAACCACCACAGCCATGCTTGCCTTCGGCGACGCCTTGGCCATGGTCCTGCTGGACGCCAACGGACTCCGCCAGGAGGACTACGCGCGCCTGCATCCCGCCGGCGCCATCGGACGACGAATCACGCTCACGGTCGGCGACATCATGCGCCGCGGCGACCGCCTGCCGACGGTCGAACCGAGCAGCACGCTGCGGGATTGCCTGCCCGTCATGACCCGCAAACGCAGCGGCTCGGTCCTGGTCGTCGATCCCGAACAGCAGCTGCTCGGCATCTTCACCGATGGGGATTTCCGGCGCCACATGCTCGGCGGGGACGCCTCGCTGGACATTCCCGTCGGCCGAGTCATGACCGAAAATCCCGTCACCGCCGATCCCGAAGAGTTGGCCGTGGAACTGCTCGAACTGCTGGAAAAGCATCCCATCGACGACGTGGCCGTGGTGGACGGCGAGGGACGGGCCGTGGGGCTCATCGACAGCCAGGACCTTCCCGGCTTCAAGCTGATGTGACCCTTCCTTTAACAAAACCAATGCAAATCAGGGGCCCCCCCATGCAGCCGAAACGTATTCTCATCACCGGCGGCGCCGGCTTCATCGGCAGTCACATTGCAGAGCACTACAGCCGCCGCTGCGAAGTCCGCATTCTCGATGATCTGCGCACGGGGCGCCGGCGCAATCTGGACGGCATTGAGGCGGACTTGATTGAAGGCGCCATCCTGGACCGCTCCGTCGTCCGTTCGGCCATGCGGGGGGTCGATGCGGTCTTTCACTTGGCCGCCCTGGTCAGCGTGCCCGAGTCGATGGAGAAACCAGGCGACTGCGTGGACATCAACGTCAAGGGCCTGCTCACTGTTTTGGAGTGCGCACGCGAGGCGGGTGTGCAAACGCTGTGCCTGAGTTCCTCGGCCGCCGTCTACGGCGACAATCCCGAGGTGCCCAAGCGCGAGGACATGACGCCCGAACCGCGCAGCCCCTACGCCATCACGAAGCTCTCGGGGGAATACTATTGTAATTTGTTCGCGCGCGAGGGCCGTCTGCGCACTGCCTGCCTGCGCTACTTCAACGTTTTCGGTCCGCGCCAGGATCCGAACAGCCAGTACGCCGCCGCCGTCCCAATCTTCATCACCCGCGCCCTGCGCAACGAACCGATCACCATCTTCGGCGACGGCGAACAGACCCGCGACTTCATCTACGTCAAGGACGTGGTGGCTGCCAACGTCTTCGCCGCGGAGAATCCGGAGGTCGCCGGGGTGTTCAATGTGGCGTACGGCGGGCGCCTGACCATCAACGACCTTGCCGAGCGCATTGTGCGCCTGACCGGCTCGAACTCGGAGATCCGGTACGGGCCGGAGCGCCCCGGCGATGTCCGTCACTCCAGCGCGGCCGTCGACCGCCTGCGCCGCGTTGGCTTCAACTCGACGGCGGACTTCGACTCGGGCCTGGCCGAAACCATCCGTTTTTTTCAGGCGGCGCGAGTCTGAAAGCCGGAAAACCAGACGAACAAAGGCCAAGAAGGTCTGGCCCCCGTACGGCAATCCGCATACCTCTCATCTTGTCCAGGCGAACTTGCCGGCTGGCGACTCTCTTGTCCGGATGGATATTGATGCCCATAACGCTATGTCCACAAAATTTGGTTGGATTGCTTACGTACTGCGGGCATCCTGGGTGCGGAGAACTTCACAACAGGCAGGGATGCCCGTTGATACTAAAGCCATTGCTAACTCAACTGACCGGATCCAACCAAATTCTGTGGACATAGCCATAACGGCATCTGCCGCAACCGACGATCCGAATGCGAAAAAACCTCAAAAAAAATCCCCAAAACGGGTTTGCGCATCGAATTTGCACGGTTACAGTACGTACTTGCCGAACGAAATGCGGGTGTAGCTCAGCGGTAGAGCACCACCTTGCCAAGGTGGCTGTCGACGGTTCAAATCCGTTCACCCGCTCCACTTTCCCTTATCCCTTATTTTCCCTAGTTCCCCTTTTTCCAGCCACTGTGTCTGTTCGGGTGTGATGGTGATGTTCCGCACTCCCAAGGCGTCCTGCAGGTGCTCTAGGTTGGCTGTGCCGAGGATGGGAATGACGGGAAAGGGCTGGGCGCGCAGCCAGGCGAGCGCGATTTGATTCGGGGTTGCCCCCATTTGCTCGGCAAGTATCACTTAATACACATATATTATTGCATGGATGCATTGCAGTGATATGGTACGCGCACCACCCCGTAATACTCATGCGTTGCAGGACAACTCCCATGAATCTTGAAGTGATCTGCATTGGCGACGAATTGCTGATCGGGCACACGGTCAACACGAATCTGGCGTTCATCGGCGAACAGCTTGCCGGGATCGGTCATCGGGTGGCTCGGGAGGTATGCATTCCGGACACGCTGACGGGAATTTCCGCGGCCGTCTCCGAGGCGTCCGTGCGCGCCGATGTGGTGATCACGATCGGCGGGCTCGGGCCGACGTCCGACGACATGACTCGGGATGCGGTGGCCTCGGCGACGGGACTTGAACTGGAGTGCCGGGCCGATGCGCATGCGGCGATCCGTCACTGGCTTGGCGAGCGCAGCGTGCGCGTGCCGGAGGAGGCGATGCGTCGTCAGGCGCAGGTTCCGCGCGGCGGCGAGCGGCTGCCGAACACCAATGGCACGGCACCCGGACTGTGGCTGGATTCGGGGACGACCATTGTGGTCTGTCTGCCCGGCCCGCCGGGCGAACTTTGCCCGATGGTCGAAAACGAGGTCCTGCCGCGTCTGAAGCAACGATTTCCGCCTTCCGTGCTTATCCGCACCCTCCCCACCGCGGGCATTCCGGAGTCCGTGCTCTCTCGACAGTTGGAGGCCGAGTTGGGAGACCGGTATCCGCATGTGCAGCCCGCATACTGCGCCGGCCCCAACCGGGTGGACGTTCGGCTTACGGCCCCGGTCGAGCATGCGGCGCAGCTGGATGCGGCGGAAGCAGTCGCTCGCAAGACGCTTGCGGACGGCGTTCTGCCCGGAGATGCGCGAAATCTTCCCGAAGCCGCGGGGGTTCTGCTCCGGGAGCGTTCCTGGACGCTTGCCGTGGCCGAGTCCTGCACGGGCGGCGCCATCGCAAAGGCAATCACCGACGTTCCCGGCGCTTCGGAATACTTTCTCGGCGGCCTGGTTTCCTATTCGAACGCCTGGAAGCAGGCTTGGCTGCAGGTGCCGGAAGAGACGTTGCAGACGCATGGCGCGGTCAGCCTGGAGACCGCCGAGGCGATGCTCGATGGTCTGAGGCGGGTGACCGGCTGCGACGCCGGCATCTGCGTGACCGGCATTGCCGGCCCGGGTGGCGGAAGCCCGGACAAACCCGTCGGACTGGTCTATGTCGGCACCTGCGTGGAAGGAGAAAATCGCGTGGCGAAGCAGATTTTTCCCGGCAATCGGGATGCAGTTCGTCAACGAACGGTTATTGTTGCGCTTGACCAACTGCGGCGGCACATAGGCGTGAGGCGTGAAACGTGAGGTGTGAGGTGTGAGGTGTGTATCGTGGGCGTGGCGAGGCCGGTGGTTGGTTCGCTGAAATGACGCGGAGTTGGAGCTTGAGACTAATATCCAGGTGCGTTTATGACTGTGGAAGACTGAACAAAGACCGCCGATCACGGTGAAGTTGAACCCGAAAAGGAGCCCCATCATGGCAGCCAA
>CAZSBQ010000135.1:0-10813 GCA_964604795.1 uncultured Victivallales bacterium
AGTTCGCCGCAGGTGCGGCTTCGATACGGATGATGGGAGCTCATGAGGCTCTCTTGATCGTTGAGGTTTCGAGTGTTTCGGGGGACGGGGCAACTGCCCTGTAAAACCCGCGTACTATCGCGCGTTGGCCATTGTTTTCAATGTCGGTCCAAACATAATGCGACGCGCAGGGCACGGCACTGACGGCCTCGTTCGAGGTGGTTGCGGAAACCCAGGCGCCGATTGAACAGGCAGAAATGCCTGTTTTACTTTTGGTCGGTGATGTCGGTGACGATGGGGCGGCCGGTGAGTCGGTCTACGGCGATGCGGAAGGTTTGTTTGCGCAGGGTGATTTCAAGGTCGGGTCCGGTCGCTTCCCCGCCGGGATGGAAGATGTATTCCGCCGCTTCCTCGTCGAAGGTCTCGGCGTGTGGCAGTCCTTGCTCGGTTCGCCATTCGGTGTTGGCGGGGAACTCGTACTTTCGGCGGACGTTGGGTGTGTTTTTTTGAGCGGCGGCGGGGGAATTCTCGGACGCGGCGGGGTTTGCCGAGGAGCTGCCGCGGTCGATGCGCAGGCAGTTGGCCGAGGGATCTGCGCGCAGCCGGACGGAGTTTCCGGATGCGCGCGCGCGCAGACCGGCATCCCGGAACGCGCTCTCGACTGTGCCGATGAGCGAGCGCACCGCCAGGGCACGGGGTATCCTGCCGGCCCGCGGCGCAATTAAGGCGAGCATCAGCGCCGCCAGAAGCAGCACGACACCAAGTTCTATTAACGTGAAAGTATGGTGAGTGCATGCCTGAAGCCCCCTGCCGACACCTCCACCATCCGGGTGCGGGAGGCGGGCCGACACACTAGTTTTCTCGGCTGCTGATGTCCGCATTGAGTCCTTCGCCGCCCGGCGCTCCGTCTTTACCGTAGGACAGGATTTCGAATCCGAGGGCATCGTCCGTAGTGCGGTATTCGTACTCGTTGCCCCAGGGATCGACCGGCAGTTCCTCCTTCTCGAGATAGGGACCATCCCACTTGTCGCTGCCGCTTGTGTTTTCGATCAGCGCCTCCAGGTTGGGCGGGTAGTTGTCGTTGTCCAGGAGGTAGTCCTTTACCGCAAGGGTAAGCGAGCTGATCTGGGCTTTGGCGGCGGTGACTTTGGATTTCTCCATGCGCCCCATGAAGTTGGGCAGGATGATGGCGGCCAAAAAGCCGATGATCATCATGACGACCATCAGTTCGATGAAAGAGAAGTGCCGCCGCTTGAGCGGGCGATTTGCGGAGTGGGACAATGTCATGTGCATGCTCCTTTGAGAGTAGGGTGTGTGGGTGAGGGGTGTGGGGGTGTGGGGGTGTGTGGGGGTGGGTGATCAGTCCGATCAGTCCGATCAGTCTGATCGAGTTTGGTCACGCGTTATGTTTCGGGTTCCCGTTTTCAGAATCCGCCTTGGATGTCCATGATGGCGAACAGCATCGAGACGACGATGAAGGCCACGATCAAACCGAGGATGACGATCAATATGGGTTCGAGTAAACTGACAATCCGATTGAGGGTTTGTTTCAAATCCTGCTCATATCGTTCGGCGACGCGCTCGAGCATGGCTTCCACCGCGCCGGTTTCCTCGCCCACGCCGATCATGCGCAGCATGAAGGGAGGGATAAGCGGGCTTTGGCTGAAGGCGGCCGACAGGCGTTGGCCCTGACGCAGCTCGCCGGCCAGCCCGCCGATGGATTCGCGCAGCACACTGTTCTGCAGGATGCGCGTGCCGATGGTCACGGTGTTCAGCAGGTGGACGCCGCTGCGCATCAGGATCGACAGCGTGCGACAGAGCCGGGAGAGGTCGCTGAGCAGCACAATCCGGCTCAGCAGGGGAACTTTGAGAATCAGCGCGTCGAAACGGCGGCGCACCGGCCCCTCCCGGCGCAGAGCGCGGAGCAGAACGACACATCCGACCACGGCCGCCGGAACCAGCCACCACAGGCGGCGAACCGCATCGGAAACATTCATCAAAAGCTGCGTCGACATCGGCACGGTCTGCCCGGAATTGATGATCACTTCGGCGAATTTCGGCACGATGAAGCCCAGCAAAACCCCCATGACAATCAGGCTGACCAGCAGGACGATCAGCGGGTAGATCGACGCGGAGATAAGGAACGCCTGGAACTCACGGCGGTCGGTGAGAAAACGGCGCAGTTCAGCCATGACCTCGGCCAGGGCGCCGGCCTCCTCGCCCGCCTCGACCACGCTGGCGTACAGGCGCGGAAACATGGAACCGCGGTCGCGGATGAGCTGGGAAAGACGGCGGCCCTCGTGCAGTCCCCGTCGGAGGTCGCGGATGACCTCGGCATTGGCAGGGTTGGACTCGCCCTCGGCCAGAATGCCCAGGGCGCGTTCGATGGGCACGTCCGCCTGCAACAGCGGGACGAGGCGGTCGGTGAACTCGACGACGTCGAATTTCGAGCGCCCCCTTCCGCCGCCTGCGGAGTCGGTGCCTTCGCCCAGGAACTCGAGGGGACGGAAGCCGCGCCGATGCAGCCGGCGCCGGGCGTCGGTTTGCGAATCGCCCTCGATGAGCTGGGCGCTGACGTGGCCCTCGGCGTCGCTGACTTTGAATCGAAACAGAGGCATGGTGAGGTCAACCGGTTTCCTGTTCGCTCGGTTTGGCTTCCTGGACCAGGAAGCGGCGCATCAGCAGGGGATTTCCGTCGACTTGGAACTGCAGCCAGTAGGTGCCGGGTTTTGCGAAGCGGACCCCGCGCATGCGGAAGACGAGGTCGGCGACCTGGGTGGGGTCCTTCATGGTCACCGTTCCGGTTGCCCTGAAGGCGAGAGTTTCGCCGTCGGTGTGCCGGCATTCGCATTCGCAGGGGTAGGTTCCGTGTCCGCTGGTCAGGGACACGTAGACCGTCATTTCCGGGTGGACGCAGGGGAAGTTTCGGCTGCTGATGCGGTCGAAAAGTCCGATCAGGCTTTTCTTGTGTGTGGTTCGGTCCTCGATGACCGTGTCGCACACGCAGAAGGCCAGGCCCATGGGGGTTTCCAGTTGCGGCATGCGTAACGCCTCGCGATAGGGTGTGTTGGTTGCTTTCGGCACGACTCCGCGCCGCCTTTTGCCGGGCGTCCCGCCTCGCGAAGCCGAGCACGGGGTTTCAGCCCAAGGGCCAATTCGGCTCGCGGGAACACATGTTCGATCCGACATTCCAAGCTACGGTCGGTTCATTCCGGCGCTTCTCTATGCAACAACATCCTGCCTGCGGCGCGAATTTCAACCGTTACCCGGAATACGCTCGCCCGGTCCGCCGTTGCAGGGCCAGGCACCCCACACCGCCCTTCGCCCGCCGGCGGGGAACATGGGGACTTTCGCCCTCTCCCCCCCCCGCGTGCCGTCCGCCCTGGAGGGCATGTATTCAAGCGCGCTGGCGGTTGCGAATGGCGATGAGGGTTTTCATGACGTGATTCAGCGACCCGCTCCATTCGGCGGTTCCGAAGGCATCGTGAAGTTGACGGTAGAGTTCGTAGAGTTCGGCGTAGACGGTCTGCGCCCCGGGGTTGGGCGTGTAGACGATATCTCGCACGCCGGCCACGGCGTCCTGGGCTTCCTCGACGGTGGCGAATCCGCCCTTGTCCGGTCCGGCGGCGACCGCGCCGAAGATGGCGGCACCGACCGCGCAGGTCTGATCGCTCTTGGCCACCTTCATGGGGCAGCCGGTGATGTCCGCGTAGATTTGCATCAGCAGGGGACATTTGACGGCCAGGCCGCCGCAGTTGATGATCTCGTTGACTTCCACGTCGTACTCCCGGATGCGCCGAATGATCGTGTGCGCGCCGAAGGCGGTTGCTTCGATGAGGGCGCGATACATCTCATGCGCCGCGGTGTGCAGGGTCTGGCCAAGCATGAGTCCGCTGAGCATGGGATCGACGAGGATGGTGCGGTTGCCGTTGTTCCAGTCGAGAGCCAGCAGACCGCTTTCGCCGGGTTTAAGTTCGGCCGCTGTCTTGTCGAGGCTGGCAAACCTCTCACCTTGAGTGGTGCCGTAGGAATCGGGGACCAAATGATTGACGAACCACAGAAAGATGTCGCCGACCGCGGATTGGCCCGCCTCGATGGCGTAGTATCCCGGCAGAATCGAACCGTCAACGATGCCGCAGACACCGGGAATGTCGGCCAATTCGTCATCGTCGCGTCGGACCAGGGCGTCGCAGGTGCTGGTGCCGAGAATTTTGACCAGGGTTCCCTCGCGGATGCCTGCGCCCACCGCGCCCATGTGCGCGTCGAAGGCGCCGACGGCGATGGCGATTCCAGGTTTGAGCCCAACTTTGTCGGCCCACTCCCGACAAAGAGTGCCGGCAGGGTGATCGGAGGAGACGGCGTGGTCGTAAAGCCGGTCGCGCAGTTCGGCCAGTGCCGGATCCAAGGCGGCGAGAAACTCTTTGTCGGGCAAGCCGCCCCAAAGATCGGAGAACATGGCCTTGTGTCCGGCGGCGCAGACGGAGCGCTCGATTTCCGCTGGCCGGGTGTCGCCGGCCAGAAGCGCGGGAATCCAGTCGCAGTACTCCACCCAGGAATGGGCGGCGCTAAACACGTCGGGCGCGACGCGCTTTGCGTGCAGGATTTTGCTCCAGAACCACTCGGAGGAGTAGGTGCCGCCGCATTTGGCCAGGTACTGGGGACGCATGTCGCCGGCCAATTCGGTGATTTCGGCGGCCTCGGCGTGCGCGGTGTGGTCCTTCCAGAGCCAGGCCATGGCGTTGGGATTGTTCTCGAATTCGGGAAGCAGGGCCAGCGGCGTGCCGTCCTCGGTCACGGGCATGGGCGTGCTGCCGGTGGTGTCCACACCGATGCCGACAATGGCTTCGGGGCTGAATGCGGAGTCGGCCGAGCGCGCCTTTTCGAGAGCTTTGGTGATGATGGTTTCCACACCGTTCACATAGTCGCGCGGATGCTGGCGGGCCAGATTCGGGTCCTTCGGATCGGTGATGATACCGGCTTCACCGGTGGGATAGTCGAAGACGTGCGTGGCGACTTCGGTGCCGTCGGCCAAATCAACGATCACCGAGCGGCAGGAATTGGTTCCGAAGTCGAGTCCGAGTGCGTAGCGTGACATGGTTGTTCCCTATGTTCTCGTTGCATATGGGGCGGTCTGCGGTTCCGGCTGGTGCCCGCGGGCTTCAGCCCGCGTCCCCGGTTTAGGCGGCCTAAAGGCCGCTGGTACTATATGGGGCGGCCCCCGGCCCAGCTGGTACCCGCGGGCTTCAGCCCGCGTCCCCGGTTTAGGCGGCCTAAAGGCCGCTGGTACTATGGGTGGTCCGTAGCTCCTTGTTCGTTTGTTCACCCACCGAACGGGTTTTCGGTGGGATACGGACTTCCCGCCGGACGGGGAGTCGACAGATCGGGCACGCCCAGAAGGGCCATGGCATCGTAGACAACCCGCCCCACGTGACGGAAACCGATAGCCGCATGGTGCGGGAAGCCGCGTTCCAACAGGACATGACGATAGAAGCGTGCGAAGTTCGGAATGCCGAAGACGCCGATCGATCCGAAGGAGGCGGGATCGGCATCCAGGATGTGCCCTTCGGCGAGATAGGCCATCACGCCGTCGAACTCGAGGTCCGGCTGCAGGCGGAACACGGTCGTGGGACCGGGGCAGAGCGTACCCTCGAGAGTTCCCGCTGTGATGTCCGGCTCGCTGTTGGGATCCTCCATGAGCCGGTTCATGATGAGTTGGAACTTCATGCAGGGAGTTCCGCAGAGCAGACAGGTGGCGGTGTTTCCGCAGTGGAATCCCATGAACAGGTCGTCGCGCACGGCCCCCTTGAGGTCAGGGATCTCGATGTCGTCCGGAACAGTGTTGTTGACGTCCAGGATCGTCACGGGATACCGGCCCGCGCACTGAACGATGTATTCGGACACCGCGCCGTACATGTCGACTTCGCAGGCGGCGGGAATCCCGCGGCTGGCCAGGCGACTGTTGACATAGCACGGCACAAAGCCGAAGGCGGACTCGAAGGCGGGCCAGCACTTGTTGGCGAACACCGCATATTCGCGCGAACCGAGATTCTCTTCGAAAAAGCCGGTGAGCGCCACCTCGAACTGAGCCAGCTGGCGAAGTTTGTCGGGGCGCGTGTTGCCCTCGCCCAGCTCCTTCTGCATGTCGGACACGATGGCGTCGATCTCGGAGGACTTGCCGGCGGCGTCCTTGTAGAGCAGATACATGTCCAGCTCGGAGTTCTCCATGACCTCCAATCCGAGATCGTAGAGCGGCTTGATGGGCGCGTTGCACGCATAGAAGTCCTGCGGGCGCGGGCCAAAGGAAAACACTTTGAGACTGTTCAGCCCCACGACCACGCGGGCGACGTCGAAGAAGTGAGCGATGCTTTTCGCCGTGTGCTCGGGCAGCCCGACCGGTTTTTCCGGAATGTGCGGCGTGAGGTCGCGAAGCTTGGTGTTGAGGCTGGCGCTGAGCATGCCGCAGAACGCATCGCCGCGCCCGTTGATCAAATCCTTCCCGGATTCCTCCGCGGCGGCGCACAGCATGAACGGAACGTTGAGCGTCTCGGCGAAAATGGTCGTCGGCCCTTCGGGGCCAAAATTGCCCAGGTACACCGCGCAGGCGTCCACGCCCGCTTCGGCCATTTCATCCACGGCCGCCATGGCGTCGGACTCGGACTCAATAACCGTGCTGCACGGAACAACGTTCAGATTGAGCTTGCGGCACTCCGCGACCACGTTTGCGAGGCGCTTTTTTGTGAGTTCGACGGGGAAGCAGTCCCGGCTTACGCCGACCAGCCCCATGGTGATTTCCGGCATGTTCGTCATGTTCATTGTTGCTCTCCTGTTTTATTTCGATGGGTGTCAGGTGTGTTCACGCATCACGCATCACGAATCACGCCCTGGTTTCAGTGTCAGTACTACAGGCATCCCTGCCTGTAGCAGATAGTGTCAGTACTACAGGCATCCCTGCCTGTAGCAGATGCACTTTTTCGAACAGGCAGGGATGCCTGTTTAACTTCCGGACTACTCTGTCAGGTTGCCTTTGTCGGTGGCGGCGGCGCTTTTGGTGGAAGCTTCGCGGTCGGCCGCCATCTCCTCGACGGTCTTGGTCTTGAGCCGCGCGGCGCCCTCGTAGTCATCGCGCGTCGGGATGCGCGGCCCCTTGGCCAGACGCTCCTTGGCGGCGGCGATGGCTTCGCCGTACTGAGGCAGCCATTGCGCTTCGGCAACCAGCATTTCGTCGGCGAGCTGCCAGATTTCCGGCGGATTGCAGACCGCGCCCGTGAGCGGATCCATCATCAGGGCCTGCCGCAGCAGAGTGTCGTCGCCGTGCACGCCGGCTTCGACCGCCATACGCTGAACGTTGATCGAGACGTCGCAGACCGCAGCGCACCCCATCGGCAGATCGCCGACTTGGGGGATGTTGACGCCGTTGCCGTCGACATAGCAGGGAACCTCGACGATGGCGTCCTCATCCAGATTGTTGATCACGCCGTTGTTGATGACGTTGAAGTGACCGCGATACAAGCGTCCGGTCTCGAGCCCTTCGATGATGTAGCTGCCGTGTTCCGGAGTCCGGTTCTCGGCGGTGTACTCCAGCGGCGGCTGCTTCATCCAGTTCGGGAAGTCGGTCTCGAACCAGTTCCGCCCTTCGGTGCAGACTCGCAGATAGCCGCCGGTTTCGCCGTTAATCCACGTGTCCAAATTGATCCAGTCCCTGATTTCGTCATCGCGCTTGCGGTACCAGGGAACGTACTCGCTCAAATGACCGTTGGACTCGGTGCTGAAGTAACCGAACCGACGCAGCATGTCGATGCGCACCTTCTCGGTTTCGCTGAACTTGGGGTGGTTCTCCAGGGCTTCCAGAAGATTGCCGGTGAGGTCCTCGCCTTGATGGCGAATCTGGATGTACCAGGTCTGGTGATTGATGCCGGCGCAGATGATGTCGACCTCGTCCTTGGGAAGTTCCAGCGCGTCGGCGATCAGTTTGTGCCCGCCCTGGACGCCGTGACACAGCCCGAGAGTGTAGACGTCGCCGTAGTGATTGGCCGCCCAGGTCATCATGGCATTGGGGTTGGCGTAGTTGAGCATGATGCACTCGTCATCTGCGAACTCGTGGATGTCCGCGCAGAGATCGAGAATCATGGGGATGCCGCGCTGGCCGTAGAGAATACCGCCCGCGCAGAGGGTGTCGCCCACGCACTGATCGATGCCGTACTTGAGCGGGATTTCAATGTCGTGCCGGAAGGCTTCGAGGCCGCCGACGCGTGCGACGTTGATGACGTACTTGGCGTCGGTCACCGCCTCGGCCTGATCGGTGGTGTGCGTAATGCGCACCGCACTCAGGCCATTGCTCTTCACATCTCGCTCGACGAGCTGACGGACCATGTCCAGATTCGACTCGGAAATGTCCATCAGCGCGATTTCGACATCGTCGAATTCAGGCACGGCGAGCAGGTCGGAAGTCAATTTGCGGGTGAAGCCGATGCTTCCCGCACCGATGAAGGCGATTTTGAATGACATGATGACTCCTTCTGAGTTCTGAGTTCTGAGTTCCGGGTTCCGGGATATCGGTCTGTCAGGCTGAAGTGTTGTCCAAGGCTTCGACGACCAGATCGCCGACTTCGGATGTACTGTAGCCCATCCGCCCGGCGGACATGGATTCAAGCTTGTTGCCGGTGACGAAGGCGACGGCCTTTTCGATGGCGGCGCCCGCCTCCTGCTCGCCGAGTTCGTCCAGCAGCATCGCTGCGGAGCAGATGGCGGCCATGGGATTGATGATTGCCTTGCCGGTGTACTTAGGGGCGGAACCGCCGATGGGCTCGAACATGCTGACGCCGTTCGGATTGATGTTGCCGCCCGCAGCAATCCCCATGCCCCCCTGCGTCATGGCGCCCAAATCGGTGATGATGTCGCCGAACATGTTGCAGGTGACGATGACGTCGAACCAGTGGGGGCTCTTGACCATCCACATGCAGGTGGCGTCCACGTGACAATAGTCGGTTTTAACATCGGGATAGTCACTGGCGACATCGTAGAAGGTGCGTTCCCAGAGATCGAATACGTAAGTCAGGACGTTGGTCTTGCCGCAGAGCGTGAGTTGGCCGATCTTGCCGGCCGCCTTGTCCTCCTCGCTCAACCCGCGCCAGGGATTGTCTGCGGAATGCCGGCGGCGCACCATCTCGAAGGCGTAGCGAATGGCACGTTCCACTTGATGCCGGTTGTAGACCATGGACTGCACGGCGACCTCGTTTTCGGTGTTCTTCATGGTGAAACCGCCGATGCCGGTATAGAGCCCCCCGGTGTTTTCCCGGACCACGACGTAGTCGATGTCCTCCGGAGTTTTGTCGGCCAGCGGCGTCGGCACTCCCGGGAAGAGCTTCACCGGACGAAGGTTGATGTACTGGTCCAAGTCGAAGCGCAGCTTGAGCAGTATCCCCTTCTCGAGAATCCCGGGGCGTACATCCGGATGGCCGATGGCGCCCAGCAGAACCGAATCGTGCTTGCGCAGTTCCTCGGCGGCGTTCTCCGGCAGCACCTCGCCGGTGGCCATATAGCGCTCGCCGCCGAAATTGTACTGGGTCAGGTCCAGCGAAAATCCGAATTTGCCGCCGGCGGCCTCGAGCACCTTCACGCCCTCGCGTGTGACTTCCGGTCCCGTGCCGTCTCCGGGAATAACTGCAATGCGATACGTCTTGCCCATGATCAAACCAGCTCCTTCAAATTGCATATGACTTGCGCGCTTGACGAATCAGTCGTCAAAAGCAAATTAGGATACTATAGTTGATCGTCGAGTTATGGAAACCGCAGAGTGAGAATTTATGGAGTTCTACTACAAAGGGATTCCCATGAGCGCGCCAAATGCCCAAAAACAACAGATGCAACCGGAAGATACAATCGATGGCCGCCTCCCGCGGGGACACCGCCACACACTGGCCGAAACCAACCGCCCCTTCTACATCGCGCGCCGCGATGCGGCCTACGCGCAGATCACCGAGCGGCTCGCCCACGGCCGGCGGCCGGAATCCAAGGACGAACGCGCCACGCTCTATCAGATCTGCGACGAGATGCTCACCGAAGCCGTCATGGGCACTCGGCGCAGTCAGTTGCAGGACGATTCGCTGGTGATTCACTACCTGCAATTGCTGGAGGAAACCATCAGCGCATGCCTGGCCCTGGTGCGACACGAAATCAAGCTGGAACGGGAAGCCCACGAGTTCTCCGAGAAATTGGGCGGCGAAAGCGTGCGCGAGCTGCAAAGCGCAACCAACGTGTTCAGCACCAGCGAAACCAACATCATGGACTGCATCGAAGGCCTCATGCGTTTCGGCACCCCCATCATGGAGGCAGACACCGAACAAATCCGCAACCACTTCGGCGAGCAGGACCGCGAGCGCTACAACACAACCCTGAATGAGTATCAATCCGTCTACGCCGCCCGATGCAAACCCGCCGGATAATCAGTGTTCAGGCACCAGGGGTCTCCAGTACTACAGGCATCCCTGCCTGTAGCGAATGCCTCGTTTCGAACCGGCAGGGATGCCTGTTAAAACAGGTTATAGGGGGGATGCATACCCCGCGCAAAACGCGGTGGAGGGCGAGACTCCGTCGAGCCCCGCCGTCGAACGAATGGCGGGGCCGGTCGCCTGCACCGGGAAAAGTAGAGGTCGGCGCCCCCGACGACCGGGGGGGGGCGCGTCGGCCGGGCGCGTAGGCCGCGCCCGGCACTTTGTAGGGGCCGGCGCCCCATAAGCGCTAACTTGAGGGCGATGAGTACTTTAAGTCAACTCACGTGGATCCTTGTACTAAGGGCTATGGAAAAATTCTGCTAAAGAAGGGGATTGCCACAAAA
>CAZSBQ010000136.1:0-10788 GCA_964604795.1 uncultured Victivallales bacterium
CCGAAAACCGCAGAGGAATTCGGTCGTTCAATTTGCACAGAATTACGAGTTCTGGAAGACCGGGATAATCCCGTGCGGAGGCGAAAGAGGAAATGCGTTTGACAGGAATATTGGGGACAAGAAAATGGGAGAGGGTGGAAAAGACAGGGCAGTCCCGTTCCGATGGGGATCGAAATGGTCCCGCCGACTGGAGGGCGAGACTCCCGTCGAGCCGGAGTGCTTGGTGTTGGAACCCCGGGTGTCCCTGATGGCGACCCGTTTTCTGTGCCCAGTCTCCCTCCGGGCCGTCGGGGCGCCGGCCCATACAATGTAGCGGGCGCGGCCTCCGCGCCCGTCCTCCCGCAGGCCGTCTGGGCGCCGGCCCATACAAAGTACGGGGCGCAGCTTCCGCGCTCCGTGCCCGCTCCCCGATGGCGATGGGGTCGCCGGTGCAGAAAACCTGCCCTGCCATTCGGCAAACGGCGGGGCTCGACAGAGTCTCGCCCTCTCAAACCGATACGATCACAGAAGAACAGGGGGCATCCGGAACGGGGTTTGGCCTCCACACATAGTGAGCACCACGGATGGTAAAGCCGGGCCACGAATGAAGAGGGAATACCACTATTCGTGAGGTTTTTCATTTAATTTCGCAAAACCACCGCCTGACAACTTGTCAAGTTCCAGCATTGGACCGCCCCGGGCAATCCGCAGGACGCTTCCTTTCCAACGTGCAACAGCCGCCTACTCTTCGCCCTCTTCGCTGAGTGCGAAAAGATCACCGTCGTCGCTGACCACAAAGGACTGCATTTCGGCCTCAACCTCCTGCCCCGTGCGGGTCACATCCTCAAGAACAGTGCGCACCGAGTCCGCCGCCAGGGGAGCGTACAGCTTGACAAGTCCAACGCTGGAGACGGATGAAAAAATTACGCCCAGCAAAGCATCCTCGTTGACCGCGCACAAAAGGATGCTGCGCAAAGCGCCCTGGTGCAGAACGATGCTGAATTCATCCTCGCCGAGAATTCGCGCCAGCTCGCGAGTGGCGCTGAACACGCCTGCGCCCAGCGCCGAAAGCAGGTGCGGATCATGGGTGGCAACGCCGACCTGATCAAGCACGTGCCCCGCCTGGTCGCACACCAGGCACCCGTCCGCCTCACCGTGCTCCAGCAGATCAGCCAGAATGCGATGAATCTTGCGGACATTGCCGCTTGTCATTGTAAATGCCATCGTGGAACACCTTTGTTTTTCCCTGTGGATATCATTCTAGGTTATACTGCCCGCACCGGCTGCGGTCTTCGGCGCCGGCGGTTGAAGAAGCCGGTCCGCTCTCTCGTGGACAGCCCCTCGCGTTCAAAGGTTCAAGCCAACACCAAGTCCTGTTCCTGTTGGACCTTTTTGCCGGTGCGCTCCTCAACAAAGCGGTGAAGCACGAGCCGCGAAACCATGTTCAGCGTTTCGAAGACTCCCGTTCCGTCGGTAGCCACGGAACTGAAGCTGGGGTGCTGCACCTCGCGGTTGTTGAGCAGAAAATCCAGATATCGCACCGGCGCGATGTTGTCGAGATCACGCTTGTTGTACTGCAGCACGTAGGGAATCGAATCGATGGTGTCGCCCTGAAACTCCAGATTTTCCTCCAGATTCTTGAAGCTCTCGACGTTTTCCGGCATCTTGTCCCACTGGCTGTCAGCCACAAACACGATACCGTCCGCACCGCGCAGGACCAGGCGGCGCGTCATGTTGTACATGACCTGCCCGGGAACGGTGTACATCTGAAATCGTGTTTTGAAACCGCGAATGGCATGCGCCACCAAGGGCATGAAGTCAAAGAAAAGCGTGCGGTCCTGCGTGGTCGCAAGCGAGGTGAGATCGCCCTTGCTGTCCGGACAGATCATCTTGTGGATGACCTCCAGATTCGTGGTTTTACCACACAAACCTGGGCCATAATAGACGATTTTCAGCTGGATTTCTCTGGATGCGTAATTTACAAAAGCCATTAGCAGTCCCTCGGGTCGCCTTCTCGTGCCGGCACACTTTCCCAACTATTTGAAAGATGCCGGCGACAAGCCAAAACACTGGTTGTATTCGTCTCTTCTTCAGCATCACCAATGCCAACTCCCCAACTTCCGCAAGAGCAACTTGCGATTTTTATTCAAGGCAGTATCGTTGGCACGGTGAGTGCTGTAGTTTTGCGGCCGTTGGGTATGGTTTGCCTCGGCATGCCATAATTCGTCATGTCGACGTCACCCCATGGATGCACCCCTGAACTGTATCACTTTTGAGAGACAAAACCACCGGGAATCTCACGAATGAAACTAATCAATCGACTTAAAGCCCGCCTTGGACTGGCCAAGGACAGTGAGGCAAGCAACTCCGGAGGGACGGACGAGGCCGCATCGTCACCAAAAATCTCCAGCACCGCCGCCTCCCTCGACAGCGCATTCCCTGCCTCGAAGCCAAGCCCTCGCTCTGATGCCGAGCCGAATGAGCCCACGCCGGCCGCCCTCACGCCGAGATCAAGCCAAAAACCGATGAACGAAAACGAATCCGTTGACGATGTCGATCTCATGGTCAAGGAGTTTCAGGCAATCCAGGAATTGCTGCACAGTGAAGACGACAGCCTGCTCGACATTCCGTGCAAAGCCGTTCTCCGTTCTCTTCCCGAAGAATATCGCGGCCCCAACTGGTCGCCGGACCAGTTTCCCGAAACCACTCTTCAGTTCGACCGCAATGAAGTGGTCGAGCAACTGATTTCCGGCAAAGTGACGTTCCCCTTTCAAACGTTCTCGGACCAGCTTCCCGATGGATACATTGATGCTCCGGAAGACGCGGTGATCTCGCTGGACCTGGCCCTTGTGGTCGACGCCTTGCCATCCGAATTGCTGGCCGTCGAGGCGCAACCCTCCGAAGACATGCAGGCAGTCGCCAACATGCGGGACTTCTTCAAGCCCAACGCACCTGCGGAGGAGGCGACAACCTCAAACGACGAGGAAGCGGCAGACTTTGCCGCCGCGCAGGAGGCTTCCGCACCGCAAACACAAGCGGAGGAAGAGAAAACACCCCCGCACCAACCTGCGCAACCAAGCGCTCCCGCAGTGGAAGGCGCCGAGTTTCAACCCGTGCCCGAACCCCAAACCGAACCCACCCCCCAACCCGAGCCTGCACCCGAGCCTGCACCTGCGGAGCACCCCAAGCCGGAAGACGATCACGTTGAAACACCTCGCAAACCGGCCCCCATCGCCGCAAGCGCACCGAAGCCGACTCCCGCGGCCGAATCCGAGCGTGAAGCCAGCGCGGAAATCAAAGCGTGGTCGGGGCGTGAGCCCAGCCTCGAGTCCGCCCCCTACGGCATCGACATCAACGACGCATCCCTGGAAGAGCTTATCGCCCTGCCGGGAATGGGGCCGGTCAGTGCGCAGTGCGTTCTTGACTACCGCAACGAGCACGGCCCGTTCTCCAGTATCTACGAACTGGCCCAAGTTCCCCGCATCGGCCCCAAAACCTTCGGCCGCGTGACGGGGTTGTCCCTGCGCTCGCACAAACGGCGTCAGGAAAAGCTCAATCGCCTATTGGGCTTCTCCCCGGAAGCGGTCCCGAGCATCCCCAAGCTTGTTGCGGGAATTGCCGCGACCCTGAAGGGCAGCGGGGCGCTGATCAGCAATGCCGAGGGAATCTGCGTGGCTGCCTACGGCACCTTCCCTGTGGCCAACGAGCTGGCCGGCGCCCTGGCCCCTCGATTGATGGAACGCAGTCGAGGATACCTCAAACGGCTTGCCAACAACGACGGCGACTGTCTGATAGTTCCTCTGGAAGGGCACAGCCTGGTCCTCCTGGCGCGCCACAAAACTTGTGTGGTGGTATCCTTCGATCAGCAAACCCCGCCGGCGCGGGCCATTGCAAAGGCGCGCTCCGTTGCCGAGGAGGTCAGCTGGCTGCTCGCGCCGCGCGCCATTGTTCAGGAACAGCAGTCATGACTCGACCGACAAACAGCGACACCGCCTCGGCCGCCGATGAGAAATGGCGCCGGGAACTCGAGCAGGTCTTGCGGGAAGTCGCGCCCGCCCGCATGCCCTTCGGCAAGTTCGGCCCCAAAAACTGCCCGCCTCACGGGCGCTACATTGTCGACCTGCCCTACGAGTATCTGCGCTACTTCGAGCGCCAAGGTTTCCCGCGCGGCCGGCTTGGCGAGTTGCTCCGCATTGTCTATCAACTGAAGCGCGACGGCGCGGATGACGCATTGAAGGTCCTGCGTCACATGCGATCCGCGCCATGAGCTGTCGAGGGCGCACGGCTCCATGAAGCCACCTTGTCACGTCGGAAGAACTGACAAAAGAGGATGCCGGCCGATTTTCACACCCTTTCTCTCACCAAAGCCAGCATAAGTGGGCACTCGGATTTGTGCGCAACTTGAACGACCGAATTCTGATAAGGGGAGGCCCGGCGCCCCATCAGTTTCGCCGCTTGCGGCGGGTGATCATGGTCACGCAGCCGAGCCCCAGCAGGGCAAGCGTCGCGGGTTCCGGGATGATGGTGTAGTTCAGTTTCAGCGCCTGACTGTTGATGTCAACCACCTCGACATTCCAGTATTCCAAGTCATCGGGGCCGATCAGATTCAGAAGATTCTCGCCGGAAATGCTGTTCGCAGTGGCAATTTCCCAACTGTCAGACTTGTCCGGGTCGAACCCTTCCACGAAGCTGATGTCCAGTGTTGTACTATCGTTGAAGGTGATGTCGCCGATGGCGTTCAGGACATCAAAGTCGGTGCTTTCGGACCATCCGCCGAGTTCGATGGCCAATGTGCCCCCCTCATTGAGAGTGAAGTCATTGACGGTGAGGACGCCGGGTGAAGCACCCGGGGCAAGCGTGCCGCCGCTGTTGACAGCCACGGCGCCATCAATGGCGCCTTTGCCTTTCAGTGTGCCACCGTCGTTCACAGTTGCGTTACCGGTGAGGGTAATGCCGTCATTGATCTGCAGGATGCCGGCGTCAACTTGAGTCTCAATGCTGGCGTTGTTGTCCAGAATCACTGTTCCGGCCCCGTCTTTGACAAATGTTCCGGTCCCCGTGAGCGTGGGATCGCTCAGTGTGATGGTCCCGGATGTTGCCAGAGTCATGCCGCCGTTGCCAAGGTCGATTGTCCCGGCGCCGGAAATGCCGTCGGCACCGACCGTCAGTGTGTTGCCGTTGCCGTGCCATGTGGTTTCGCTGGCCATGGTCAGCCCGCGGATGGCCTGGTTGCCGTGCATGCCGACCGCCCCGCCGTTAAGGAGATGGAAGCCGACGCCGCTGAGGTCATCCGTGAAGGTGTCGTATGTGGGTGGAAGCTCGACATATTTTTCTGTGCTGTTGTCGTTGAAATCAATGTAGACATTGCCGGCGTTCACCTCGTCCGCGGAATTTTGAAGGTAAACGGTGCCACCAGCCCCGTCCTCAGAGTTGTATGCGTCCGCAAATGCCTGGATTTGTCCGCTGAACCCCGTGAAGTCGCCGCCGCTGAGGTAGACCGCGACGCGTCCGCCGCCGCCGCCTGCACCATAACCTTCATGGTCGCCGCCTTCAGCGCCAATCGTACCATCTCCGCTGAGAGTGTTCGCGTTGATCAAAATCGACCCCCCGGAACCGCTGGACTCATCGTCGTCCGCGCCGTTCGCGCTGATGCGGCCGGTGCCGTTCACGGCAAGGTCACCATCGACAGTGAGATTGATGGCGCCGCCGCCCATGCCGGGATTGTTTATCGTACCCGAACCAAAGTCCGTGGGCGTAAGGAAGGAACCATAACAGGGCCCTTGCGAATCGTCGCCACCTGTACCTCTCTCTCCGCCTTGTCCGCCGTAGCTGGCGCCGTCACGGTCTCCGGTGTCGGTATACCCCGGACCGGACATTTCATATCCTAACGTGTCAGCGTGCAGTGCCCCGCCATCGTTTACGGTCAGATTGTTCACCTTGAGGTCTAGGACAGCTGTACGTTCATGCGGGGTCACTGCGCCATCAGTCCCAATGACCAGGTCTGCATTGATTTCGGTAAGCGCATCGGGCATCAGGTGAGCATTTTCAATGGTCCATGTTGCGGGAACCGTCACGTTGTCGGCGCCTGCGAGCCGAACCTTCCAGCCGTCCTGCAGATTGGCTGTGGCGAAGTCGATGGTGTCGTCATTTTCGATCATCAGCTTGCCGCCATTCCGCGTGGTGACGCTTACATTCGAGCCATACGCAAAGGCGGTTGTGCCCGCCGAGGTGAAGTCACCGCTGACGCCGTCATTGTCGACGACAAGCTGGGCGTTCCCGCCGCTATCTTCCAGGTAGATAGTACCTGCACCGCCTTTTTCCCCGGCCAGATTTTTCGTTGTTGCCTTGAGCGTGGCTGTGCTCTGGAAATCGGAAAAATCTCCGGTGTCGGTCAGTTTAATGCCAATCCGCCCGCCGCCGCCGCGACCGCGACCGCCCCATCCATCGTCTCCACAGCTGGCAGTGAGTGTGCCGGCGCCCGTAATGGAAGCAGTCTCAATGTAGACGCTCCCGCCGGCGCCATGGCCACTGTTCCCATTATCAGCAGAGTCCACATTGATCTCGCCGCCAATATCTGTGGCGCCACCGACGCTCAGGTGGACGGCCCCCCCGCCGCTGCTTCGGGACCCGCCGCTTCCGAGGGTTTGCGGGGTTTCCAATGAGCCATATGGCAACGCCGATGAGCCGCCGCCAATTCCCCCGTATGAGCCACCTTCCTCATAGCCGCCTGACACTGCCGCGCCGGGACCCTGATAGGTGTCGTATCCACGCCCCTTGGCGTTGATTGTGGCCCCTGATTGCAGGTCGAAACTTCCGCCGACATTCACGCTCAGCCGGTAGTCTTCGTTCGAGCTGTTGTCCAAGTGAGTCCAGGTCCCGCCGGACACGATGGCATTATTGCCAATCGCAAAGGAATCGAACCCACCGCCGGTGAACGTGGTCCCGAATGTCACAGTACCGGAGCTTTGACTCCACGAGTTCACCGACGATACCATGTCGGATGTCCAGTCCAGGTCCCCCTGGATTACGATATCGTCGTCCATGGTGGGCGCCCCGTCACTCCACGCAGAGCCGTCCCATGTGTTGGTCGCCCCAACACACACGCCGCCTGTGAGGATCATGCCAAACACCGACGCCAAGATCATTGCCACAGTCTTTTTCATCATACTCATTGTACTCATTCCTCTTTTTTTTTCTTCTTTTCCGCTGCGCTTCCACAGCGTTTTGCGAGGTTTGACATCGACGTGCATGCAGACCTCCTTCTTGGGACAGGCGCTTCATGCGATGACGGCCCGACAAAGGCTGGGAAATGACATTTGCCTATCCGCCTGAATCCGTGAGAAACCACCCGCGGCTTCTCGACTCGCCGGATTCAAGCTTCGACATATCCACATTGTACCAAGGTTTCCGAACAAGACAAGGGGCGGAGTGATTTTTTTTCAAATTTGTCGCCGAGGGCATTCGAACCACCGCTGCAAGTACTTGCTTCCCCTCTGCCGACACCCATGTCCACAGAATTTGGTTGGATTGCTTACGTACTGCGGCAGCCTGGATGCAGAGAACTTCACAACAGGCAGGGATGCCCGTTGACACTAAAGCCATTGCGAACTCAACTGACCGGATCCAACCAAATTCTGTGGACATAGGCCGACACTGTCCCAGATGGAGTGATTTGTCAGCGGGTTTCGATAGTCATTCCGAGCAGTTGGCGTAGGACAGTCCCAGAGTTGCAGCATTTGGATTGGTGGCTATGCTATGTCGGCAGTTAACCAGTGCGGATCACCTGTCTGCTCGCGCCTCTTCGCCGCAGGAGATCACGACGTTATACACAGGAGAAATATGAATACGAGAGAACGATTTCACGCCATCATGAATTTCGAGGCATTCGATCGCCTTCCGCTTCTCGAGTGGGCCGGCTGGTGGGACAAGACAATTGACCGGTGGCATGGTGAAGGACTCCCTTCGCATTTGACCGACCGATACGATATCTGCAAGCATTTCGGATTGGATGTGTACAAGCAGGATTGGTTCGGGGTGTGCGGTCCCGACTGTCCCCAACCCGCATCGCACGGTTGCGGGATCATTGAATCGGACGAGGACTACACACGCATCCGCCCTCATCTGTATCCCGAGCACCCCATAGATGCTCGAAGGTGGCAGAAATGGGCCGATGAGCAGCGTGGAGGAGACGTCGTGTTGTGGTTCACTGTCGATGGCTTCTTCTGGTTTGCCCGGCATCTGCTTGGGATCGAGAGGCATCTGTACGCATTCTACGATCAACCGGGATTGATGCATCGCATCAACTCTGATCTCGCTGACTGGATTTTGTCGGTTCTCGGGCAGGTTTGCTCGATTTGCACTCCCGACTTCATGACTTTTGGCGAAGATATGAGCTACAATAACGGGCCGATGCTTTCCAAGGATCTCTTTGACGAGTTTATGCGCCCATACTACGACCGAGTCATACCGGCTCTCCGCAAACATGGCGTGATGCCGATTATTGATTCGGATGGAGACATTGCTGTCCCGGCATATTGGTTCGCCGAAGCAGGACTGGAGGGCATTCTGCCTCTGGAACGTCAGGCTGGTGTCGATATTGCCTCCTTGCGCCGCGAACACCCGACAATGAAATTCATCGGTCACTTCGACAAAATGACGATGCCCAAAGGAGAGGCTGCCATGCGGGCGGAATTCGAACGGCTGCTGCCGACGGCCGCCAAGGGGGGGGTCCTTGTCAGCTGTGACCACCAGACCCCTCCGGGAGTCTCATATGAAAACTATCAATCCTATGTCGCTCTTTTCAGAGAGTATGCGGAAGCAGCCGGGGCAATGTCCCGCTGAGACCACTCAGGGGGAGAGGTTTGTTTCAACAAATCGTCCATCGGGTCCGATCACGGTGGCGGTAACGAAGATCAGCAGGTTTTCCGGCGAGGAGAGATCCTCGTTGTAGCGGAACAGTTCTCCGAGCCACGGCACATCGCCCAGCAGGGGGAACTTTCGCTCGATGGTTTGTTCCTTGGTGCTCATGCTGCCCCCGAGCAGAACCGTCTGGCCGCTGTCGACGGCCACGGTGGTGGTGACCGAACTCTCGATGAAACTGGGGACCTGAATATACCCCTCGCTGATGACGGTTTCGGTATTCTTCCCCTTCTTCACTTCCTCCGAGCGCAGATTGCGCACCCCAAAGGGTTGCTCGCTGTCGGTCACCCGCGGCGCCAGGTGCAGAGTGACCGTGCGTCCGTTGTTGCCGATGGAAGGAATCACATCCAGGGCGATGCCGATGTCCAGCTCCTCTGGGTGTCCTACCGGGACGAGCTGAGAGAGCGTGCCCTCGTCGCCCTGATCAATGGTCGCCAGATCGTATTCGTTGAAGTAGTATTCCTTCTTGCTGTCGTCCAGGGAGGCCAGGTGGTTGTTCAGCACTGTCACTCGCGGGACGCTGAGGGTCTCGGTCGACTTCATGCTTTCCAGTGCCTGCAGCATCAACTGGTACTCGGTATCGCCGATGATGCCCCCGATGTCCAGGGTGCCTGCGTTGGCGCTGGAGGTCAAGTTCGAGGCAATTTGCAAATCCAGGTCGCCCTCGCCCGCAGTGTTTCCTCCGGATTGCGCCGACAAATCCATCCCGAGTTGAAAGAGATCCTCCTGGGATATCCGCACGAAGCGCGTCTCGATGAGCACTTGCAGGGGCGGTCGATCCAGTGCCCGGATCAGCCGTTCGACCAGGCGCAGGTTCTCCCGCGTGTTCCTCACCACCAGCGTATTATGGTTGGCGTAGAAGGAATAATCAGCGCCCGGCGGATCCTCCTTTTTCACAAAGGTGGACAGGGCGTGAACTAGGTCGGTATTCTGTTCGGTCCGTTTTGCCGCGCCCTTGTCAAACCGTCTGCCCTTTTCGTTGCGGAACGCGCCGGCGTGCGGGACCATGCCGTGACTGAGCGGATACACGCGAGTGATCAACTCCCCATTCCCTTCCTCCGCCTTGGTCACCCACACCGTGTTGACGCCAATGTGAAAATTCAGCCCCATATTGCGCGCCACGTAGCTGAAGACCTCGTGCAGGGGTACGTCGTCAACCTGCAGCGTGATGGTCGATGCCGCGCGGAGAGAATCGTCGGCGATCAGGTTCAACTTGTCGATCTTGCCGAGCTTGAGCAAGAGCTTCTGAAGGTCGACGTTGACCATGTGCAGGCTGACAGGCTTATCGAGCAGCTTTTCCATCGGGCCGGCCGGCATCTCCGGCGGGGTTCTCTCCCCATCGATGACCGTGGTTTCCCCGTAGCTCTCCGGCAGAGCGAATTGCTCCCGCAGCTCGCGCAATGCCGCGGCCCGCGCGCGCCCCACGTCGTCCCCCAAGGCGGGATCTCCCGTCTCACTGCCCGGATGGGGGGCCGAGCTGGAAGAGCGTTCGGGTGTCGGTTCCGGCTCGTCCGGCATGGATGGGGCTGACGACGTGGCGCAGCCGACGAAAAAACTGTGGATAAGCATCCAGGCAGGGAAAAGCGGCCAAAGAGTACAGTGCTGTAGTTTCATGTCACCGATATGTGGAATGGCGGAAGGGACGTTGCATGGGGGGCGCCGCAGAGGAAACCCGCACCTTTGATCTTGTGCGCAAGATACATGGAGAGACGAAGTTCGTCAAGCTGTGCCGGCATCGTCGGCAAAGCTGTCTTATTCCATCTGCACGAAAAAGCTGTGATTGCGTGGAGAGGTGTGGGGGTGTGGGGGTGCGTGGGTGTGACGGGAATGCCCCTAAACTTAAGCTTCCGATGGAGATCGGGCGAGGGTGCGGGCATACTTTTGAGTTCA
>CAZSBQ010000137.1:0-10741 GCA_964604795.1 uncultured Victivallales bacterium
CACAGCCCAGGGTTGCGCCGCCAGGCGCTACCCTGGGAACTGAGTTCAACCATTAATTGAACCCTGAAAGGGTGCCGTCCCTCTTGCATTGCGTGCGTGCGGGTTCCGATACCTTTCCGGCATGGGCAATCAGCCTCCCACGCACCGGCTGGAAAGCCAGTGCCACGTGGCTCTGCCTTTTAGACGGAGCAGTGAAAATTCAGAACCCTTGATCTTGCAAAAGATTCGGCGGTGCCGAATTGTCTTCGGGCCGTTGGCCCGAGAACCAAGCGGAGCCACCGCAACTGTACCACCTCCATTTTCCGCAAAGGCAACGCCGTTCGAGGTCAAACTACGCCAAGCGATCAAGAGTTCCGAATTTCTGATCGGTCTGATCGTAGTGGACGTGCCCCATGCCTCAAGCCTGTCCCGACGGGGAAGCGGGTTGGTCGGTGGCGTTGTCCCAGTAGGGGGAGAGGCGACGAAGGCTTTTTATCATGTCGGGGAAGACCGCGATGATGTGATCAATGTCGGCATCGGCGTTGTAGCGGCTGAGACTGAAGCGGACGGAACCGTGGAGGGCGGTGAACGGGATTTTCATGGCCTTCAAAACGTGTGAGGGATCGAGCGACCCGGAGGTGCAGGCCGAACCGCTCGAGACGCAAATCCCGGCGGCGCTGAGTTGATACAGCATGGCTTCGCCCTCAACGTAGTGCACAGCGAGGTTGAGAGTGTTCGGCAGGCGGGATGCGCCTCGCCCGTTGACTTCCACATGGGGAATCGTTTCGAGCACGGCGCCTTCGAGGCGGTCGCGCAGCGCCGCCACGCGCTGCTCGTCGGACATCGTCTCCCCGGCCAGTTCGCAGGCCTTGCCCAGGCCGACGATGGACGCGACGTTCTCGGTGCCCGCGCGGCGCCCGTTTTCCTGGTGTCCGCCCAGCATCAACGGCCGGCAGCGCGTGCCCCGGCGCATGAACAGCGCGCCCACTCCCTTGGGAGCGTGACACTTGTGCCCGGACAGCGAAAGCATGTCGACGTGCTCGAGTTCGCCCTTCAAGTCCAGCGGCAGCTTGCCCACGGACTGGGTGGCGTCGGTGTGCACGAGGATGCCGGGATCGGTTTCCTTTGCGATCCTCGCAATGTCGGCCACGGGAAAGAGCACGCCGGTTTCGTTGTTGGCATGCATGATCGTGACCAGCAGCGTGTCGTCGCGCAGAGCGCGGATGTAGGCGTTCATGTCGAGATTGCCGCTGGTGTCCACGGGGATGTAGGAGACTTCGCAGCCGTTCCGTTCAAGGTGCCGGCAGACTTCCAGAACGGCGGGATGCTCGACGGCGGAGGTGATGACGTGGTGGCGGTGGGAGGCGGATGCCACGCCGCGGATGGCAGTGTTGTTGCTTTCGGTGGCGCCGCCGGTGAAGATGATCTCGGCGGGGTCGACACCGCCCAGGACGGCGGCCACTCGGGTGCGGGCGGCGTCCAGGGCGTCGGACACGGGCTGGGCCTGGTCGTACATGGCGCTGGGGTTGAAGAAGCGCTCCTGCAGAAACGGGCGCATGACCTCGAACACTTCCGGGGCGATGGAGGTTGTCGCGTTGTTGTCGGCGTAGACCATAGTCATGGTATCGTCCGGGGTTGTTGTCGGTGTCCTTAGACGGCGATGACGCGGACGTCTTCGCCGACTTCGTCCTTGAGCGCGCTTTCGACGGTCAGCTTCAGTGTCGTGGCCGCACCGGCGCAGCCGCTGCACGAGCCCTTGAGACGGCAGTAGACACGGTCCTTCTTGATGTCGACGATCTCGATGTCGCCGCCGTCCCGGCGCAGAGCGGGACGCACGCGTTCCTCGACGGCGGTTTCCACCTTTTTGCAGAACTGGTAGAAGGACATGCCGTCGCCGGTCTCGGACTCGGCGGCGGAAGCTTCGGTCTGCGTCTGTTCGTCCTGGGCGGCGTTGGGGCCGTGGATTTCATCGATCAGGTCCTGGATTCCGCCGGCGGCGAAGTGACAGGCGGTGCATGCGCCGCCCGCCTTGGTGGCGGCGGTGACCTCGTCGATGGTGCGCAGGTCCAACTCCTTGATTTTGCGGCGCAGATAGGGTTCGGTGACCGAAAAGCATTTGCAGACCACTCTACCCTCCTTGTCCTCCTCGGTCATGTCCTCCAAACCGATCTTCTTTGGATCCAGCCCCCGTTTCTCCGCCCAGTTGTAAACGGCGGCCTGCAGCGCCTCCGCACCCATGACCGAACAGTGAATCTTCTGTGCGGGGAGTCCGCCCAGGTAGTCCACGAGATCCTGATTGCTGATCTGCAGCGCCTCGACGGGATTGCACTTTTTCTCCTCGATCAGCAGGCACAGGGCTTCGGACGCCGCGATGGCGGAGGTGCACCCGAAAGTCAGATAGCGGGCCTCCACGATCCGGTCGTTCAAGGGGTCCGCGTCGGCCTTTTTCACACGGAAAGTGAAGCGCAGGGCGTCGCCGCAGGAGATGGAACCGTGCTCGCCCAAACCGTCCGGGTTCTCCACTTCGCCCAAATGAGTGCCTGGTTTGCCGTGCACGGCGTCCATAAACAACTGCCGTGTCTTTTCAGTATAATTCCAACCCATGATTTGCTCCGGGTTTCAAGTTCTGATTGAACGGAGTGTGTTTCGCGTTTGCGTTGCTTGACAGCAGACACTATACTGTCTTATTACTATTTTTCGTGTTTGACTGCTTTCGGAGGATTTTGTGCCATGTCGACTTCTCTCATTGATCGGATCAATCGGCTTCGCCGGGACCGGAACGCGGTCATCCTCGCTCACAACTACACCATCGGCGAGGTGCAGGACTGCGCGGACTTTGTGGGCGACAGCCTCGGTCTATCGCGCCAAGCGGCCGATACCGACGCCGACGTGATCGTGTTTTGCGGGGTGCACTTCATGGCCGAAACCGCCGCGATTCTGTCGCCCTCGAAGCGGGTCATCATGCCGGACGCCCACGCGGGCTGCCCGATGGCGGACATGGTCACGCCCGCCGCGCTGAAGGGGATGCAGGCCCAGCATCCCGGCTGCGTGACGGTCACCTACGTGAACTCGTCCGCCGCGGTCAAGGCGCTGAGCGACGTGTGCTGCACCTCGGCCAACGCCGTGGAGGTGGTGCGGCAGGTTCCCGAGGATCGGACCGTGCTGTTTGTGCCCGATCAGAATCTGGGCTCGTATGTGGCGGGCCAGCTTGACCGGGAGCTGGTGCTGTGGCCGGGATTCTGTCCGACCCATCACCGCATCCTGCCCGAGACGGTGGAGGAGGCACGGGCCGCTCATCCCGGTGCCCGCCTGGTGGTTCATCCAGAGTGCCGTCCCGCCGTGGTCGCCCTGGCCGACGCCGTCGACAGCACCACCGGCATCCTGCGGTACTGCCGGGAAAGCGACGCCGAGGAATTTCTCGTCGGCACCGAAATCGGTATTCTGCATCGCCTGGAGAAGGAAAACCCCGGCAAGGTGTTCCATGCGCTGGCGCCGACCATGACCTGTCCGAACATGAAGCGAAACAACCTCGAGCGCATTCTCTGGTGCCTGCAGGACTTGGCGCCGCAGGTCGAGGTGCCGTCCGAGATCGCGGACGATGCCCGACGGCCCATCGAACGCATGCTGGAAATCACCTGAATCTGATCTGAAATCGGGCAATAAATCAATCGTCCGATCCGTTGACCACACACAGGGTTGGCACGCGTGCCACCGGTGCCTGCACTCCACCGACAAACCCCAATAACAACACCGAAAAGCCAACGCACCCCATGACTGCCGCTCCCCAACGAGACAACGCATTACTCTTCAATCTGGTCATCCTTCTGTTGATGGCCTGCATCGGCCTGCTGCTGGTTTTGCGGGAACGGGTCACGAATGCGACATCGACGGAGACGGATACCCCCGCAGTGTCGTGGTACACCACGGCGGGGCGGGATGATTTGCCGGGGCGCTTCGTCTGGGCCGCGAAAGTCCAGGACTCGCCGACGGAGACGGACTCCATGCGCTGCGTTCTATTGGGGCAGACAGTGCGCCTGGAGCTGAGTGCGAACCGCTCCGGCATGCGCCTCGTCGAGCGCACCGGGCAGGACGAGGAGCGGGTGGTCGCCAAGCAGGATTGGCGGCGGCCTATCGAGCAGAACGACCGCATCGACTGGGTGATGCAGGAGGACGGCGCCGCCGTGCACCTCAACGGAGAGCGCGTTGCGCAAACTCATTTTCCGGTCCAAACCTGGGCGCGCGGACTTTGGCAGGCCGAAGGGGGAACATCACCATTCCTCGACTTCTCGTTTCAGGCCGTTGATCCGGTGTACTTCAGCGATGACTTCATGCATCCGCCGGACGAATTGGGCGAGTGGGATCCGGCAAATGGGGAGTGGGCGGTTCAGACGCTCGACAATCCGGTTCGCAGCGCCAACGCCTTTTCGCTGGTCGGCACCGGCAAGGATGCGCTGATCCGCGCGGGTCACTGGTTTTGGCAGGACTACACCGTTGGGGTGTCGGTCCTGTCGCCAAAGGAACGCCCCAACTTCGGCGTGCGGTTTTGCGCAGGCGAGACGGGGCACTACTCGGTCAAGGTCCGCACGCCGGAGAACGAACCCTCAACTATTCGCCTCGCGCGCACGACGGCAGGCGATTCCATCACGCTGCAGGAAAAACGCGTGAAGCTGTCCTCGGACATCTGGTATCGTCTGCGCATTTCGCAGTTGCGCGGGCGCATCCGCGTCCATCTGGATGACGAGCTGCTGCTGACGGCCGTGGACCAGAGGCCGCTGCTCGGCGGCGACATCGGACTGCTGGCGTTCGACTCCGCAGGCGTGGTCTACGATGATGTGGATGTTGCGCCGACCCAGGAGATTCGTCAGGATTTTCGGATGCAGCCGCCTGCTGCGGACGGAGTGCTGGATTTTCCCGGAGATTGGGCCCGCGACAACCGGCTTGCCGTTCCCGCAGGCGGCGGGGCTCTGAACGTGCGCGGGATTGTCCTGGAGAACTCAACGCTGAACTGCCGCGTGCCCGCCGACGCGGCGTTGCCGGACAGCTTCGATCTTGAGTTGCGGGGGCGGCAGGTGGGGCGCAATTGGGTGAGCTTGCGCATCCGCCGCGCGGAAAACGAGCGGACGGCGGCGATCATCGTGTCGAAGGACGGACGACAAAAGGTTGTCGCCGAAGCCCCGCTGGAGCAGGAGCGCACCTGGCACGGCGACTACTCCCTGGTGTTCCGAGGCCGCAGCGTCTACGGAATCCACAACGGACAAACCTTGTGCCTGAGCGACGAACTGCCGTCCGGATTCGCCGGGCGCTCATCCGTGCATGTGGCCGGCAACGAACGCCCGCTCGCCATCGAAACGATTGCGCTCGCGCCCAGCCGCGAAATGCCGTCGCTGGAGAACCGCGTCGAAACCTTCGAGCATGAAAAGAGCATGAGCAACTGGGGTAGCCCCGCTTCGGAATGGACTTCGGGCAAGGCGCCCTTCGGCGAGGTCTTCTGGCATCGCTCGGATTTTTGGGCGGAGGC
This sequence comes from uncultured Victivallales bacterium, assembly GCA_964604795.1. Taxonomy (GTDB): domain Bacteria; phylum Verrucomicrobiota; class Lentisphaeria; order Oligosphaerales; family CAZSBQ01; genus CAZSBQ01. Next base: position 5,498 of record CAZSBQ010000137.1, read on the forward strand.
GTCGGTCACACTGGACACGCAATCCGTCGATGTGGACGGCAAGGTGCCGTTCGGATTGGTCTTCGGGGGGGACGCCGGACGGGACAAACCGGTTGCGCGCCTGGACATCGGCGTGGCTGCGGTGGGCGGTGAGCAATTGGCCATACGGCTGCTGGTCGACGAGGAGGTGGTGGAAACCATCCCCCTCGAGGATGTCCCGACATCTCTGACCCTGGAACGCTTCGGCGGACGCCTCCAGGCGCACCTCGACGGCAGGCTGCAGTGGAGCATCCCCCTCCCGGACGACATGCGGTCGCTGGGCCGAGTCGGACGATACGGACCGGGCAACAACAAAACCTGGGCGGATGCGCTCACCGTGCGCAGCCGCCAGGTCATGACCTACCCCTTCAAAAAGGCGCCTGCGGATTGGACTCCCGCCACCGGCGCATGGAAAATCACCAACCGATGGGAGTGCGATCCCCGCTGGTCATTCTTCTCCGGACACCGCCTCGACGGCGTCGCCTCGCTCTGGCACAAGCACCGGTTCCCCGACAATGTCACACTCGAATTTTTCGCAGGCCCAAAAATGGACCGCTCGCGGGGCGGGCACTACCAGTATGCCGCCGACTTCAACGCCGTGCTCGCCGCCGACGGTCACGACGTAAACTCCGGATACAGCTTCATGTTCGGCGGCTGGGACGACAAGGGTTCCTTCATCTTGCGCAAAAACGAAGTTGTCGTCGAGAACAACGATATCCGCATCCCGCGCAAAAGCAGCACTCATCGCCGGTGGTTCTACATCAAAATCCGCAAACAGAACGATCAACTCACATACTGGGTGGACAACAAGAAAGTCGGCGCCTTCCAGGACGAGGACCTGCTGCCCGGCGAACGCCTCGGACTGTGGACCTACAAAAACGCCATGATGATCGCCTACGTGCGGATTTCCGCAGACACCATGCTGCCGCCCAAGCAGGTCCGCGCAGTCCCCGACACCGATCCGGAGACACCTTACAAAGACGAAAAGAACGACAAGGAAAAATCGGAATCATAACCAAACCGTCGGTGCCAGTACCGGGCGCGGCCTCCGCGCCCGAGCCACCCGCGGGCCGTCGGGGCGCCGGCCCCCACAAGTACCGGGCGCGGCCTCCGCGCCCGAGCCACCCGCGGGCCGTCGGGGCGCCGGCCCCCACAAGTACCGGGCGCGGCCTCCGCGCCCGTGTCATGCGGACCGCCCGCCTGGTGAAACAGAATATTGAATATGGAGATTTGACGCATGACCGTATTGTTCGCTTTCGGCTTGACATTGCTGGCGGGGTTGGCGACGGGAATCGGCAGCGCAATTGCGATCTTCGCCAAGCGCACGAACGAACGGTTTTTGGCCGTGGCCACCGGATTTTCCGCCGGTGTGATGCTGTATGTGTCGTTTGTGGAAATATTCTTCAAGGGCGCGGAGTCACTGGGGACGGCCTACGGCGAAGCGCTCGGCAACTGGATCAACGCCGCGTCCTTTTTCGGCGGCATCGCGTTGATCGCGTTGATCGACAATCTCGTCCCCTCCGCCGAGAATCCGCACGAGGTGCACACCAAGGAGGAGGTTGCTCCGCTGCATGATCCCGACGCCGCACCTCCGAATTTCCAGTATGTGGCCGAGCATCCCTCGACGGTTGCTCCGGGCGCTCACGACCATCGGGTGGCGTCCGACAAACTGCTGCGCATGGGAATGTTCACCGCCTTGGCCATCGGCATCCACAATTTTCCCGAGGGTTTGGCGACGTTTCTGTCCGCGCTCGAGGACCCGGCGTTGGGCGTGGCGATCGCGGTGGCGATCGCCCTGCACAACATTCCGGAGGGGATCAGCGTATCGGTCCCCATCTATTACGCCACCGGCAGCCGGAAGAAGGCGTTCTACTATTCGTTTTTAAGCGGTTTGGCCGAACCGGTCGGAGCGGGGGTCGCCTACGTTCTTTTGCTTGCAACAGTCGGAGAAGGCGGCGTGATGCCGCCCCAGGTGATGGGGTTGCTGTTCGGCGGTGTGGCCGGGATCATGGTGTACATCAGCTTGGACCAGCTGTTGCCGATGAGCCGCGCCTATGCCCGCGGACACGACAGCCTGCTGGGGCTGGTCGGCGGCATGGTGCTGATGGCCCTGAGCCTGCTGATCATGCAGTGAACGCTTGAAATAGGAGCGAATACCATGGCAATCGATCCAGTATGCGGAATGCACGTGAACGAAGAGGAAGAGCAGCCGAACGAGGAGGCTGAAACCGTCATCCTCGCCCTCTCGGGCATGAACTGCGCGAGCTGTGCGGCCACTGTGGAAAAGTCGCTGCGGAAAACGCCCGGCGTGGTGTCGGCATCGGTGAATTTTCCCGCCGAGCGAGCGCGGGTGCAGTACGACGCCGGCACGGTTTCCGTCGGGCAGCTGATCAAAAGCGTAAGTCAGGCGGGGTACGAGGCCGAGATTTGGTCCGACGAGGGAAGCGCGGAGGGGGACGATTCGGACGCGGAGATCGCCATCGCCCGCCGCCGGATGCTGCTGGCGTGGTCGATCACGGCGCCGATGATGGCGGTGATGATCGCGCACATGTTCTTCGCCGTGCCGGTGCCCGCCTATCATCCCCTGATGGTGGCGCTTGCCGTCGGCGTCATCGTGCTTTCCGGCCGGCACACGTTTGCCAGTGCCGCCAAGAGCCTGATTCGGCTTGCCCCGAACATGGACGCACTGATCGCCCTGGGAACGGCGGCGGCCTTGAGCACCGGCTTCCTGGCCGCCCGGGACTGGGGGCTGGACAACTATGCCGGAGTCGCCGCGATGATCCTGGCCTTTCATCTGAGTGGTCGGTACATTGAGGCCGTGGCCAAGGGACGGGCGGGAAAGGCCATCCGGGAGCTGATGGAGCTGGGCGCGAAAAGCGCGCGCGTGCTCCGCGACGGCGAAGAGGTCGAAGTCCCCATCGGCGAACTCCGCAAAGGCGATCTCATGGTGGTGCGCCCCGGCGAGAAGATTCCCGCCGACGGCGAGGTGACCGAAGGACGCAGCTCGGTGGATGAGTCCATGGCCACCGGCGAGTCGATCCCCTTGGTCCGCGAACAGGGCGACGAGGTGATCGGCGCCACGGTCAATCAGGACGGCATGCTCAAGGTGACCGCCACCCGCGTCGGCAAGGATTCATTCCTCTCCCAGGTGGTGGAGCTGGTGCGCGAAGCCCAGGCAAGCAAGGTGCCGGTGCAGGCGTTCGCCGACCGCGTCACCGCGTTTTTCGTGCCTGTGATTATCGCTCTGTCCGTTTTTACCTTTGCCGCCTGGATGGTCTTCGCCGAGCCGCTTCAGTCCGTGGCGGCGTGGGCGAGCGGCTTTCTGCCGTGGGTTGATCCCACCCTGGGGTCCGTCTCCCTGGCCCTGTTCGCCGCGGTGGCGGTTTTGGTGATCGCCTGTCCCTGCGCGCTGGGGTTGGCGACTCCGACGGCGCTGATGGCCGGCAGCGGACGCGGCGCTCAAAACGGCATTCTCATTCGCTCCGGCGAGGCCATCGAGACCATGAAGGACGTGCGCACAATCGTCTTCGACAAAACCGGCACGCTCACACGAGGCGAACCGGAGGTGACCGACGTGGTGCCTCTGAGGGATGCCAGCGCGCGGGACGTGCTGTCCTGGGCGGCCTCGCTGGAAAACAGCTCCGAGCATCCCCTCGCCCGCGCCGTCGTCGCAAAAGCCAACGAGGACGGCGCTGAGATTCAAAAAAGCACCGATTTCCGAGCGGTGACCGGACGCGGCATCACGGGGACCGTGAACGGACATCCCGTGGCCGTCGGCACGCGCGCACTAATGGAGCAGGAAGGCATCGAGTGCGCTTCCGCGGACGAGGCCGCAGCCGAATTGGAACAGAAGGCCCGAACCACAATGCTGATCGCCGCGGACGGCAACGTCGTCGGCATTCTCGGCTTGGCAGACACGCTGAAACCAGGGTCCGTCAACGCCGTCAAGGAACTCAGAAGCATGGGCTTCGAGGTGGTCATGATCAGCGGCGACAATCAGCGTACCGCCGCCGCCATCGGCGAACAGGCGGGGATCGACAGGGTCCTGGCCGGCGTGATGCCGGACCGAAAGGCGGAGGAAATCAAGCGCATCCAAGCGGAAACCGGTGCCGTGGCCATGGTGGGCGACGGCATAAACGACGCGCCCGCCCTGGCGCAGGCCGATGTCGGCTTCGCCCTCGGCACAGGCACCGACGTGGCCATCGAAAGCGGCGACATCACCCTGGTACGCGGCGAACTCGGTGCCGTGGTGAGCGCGGTGAAACTGAGTCAGGCGACGTTCCGAACCATCAAGCAGAATCTCTTCTGGGCGTTTTTCTACAACGTCATTGCCGTTCCGCTGGCCATGCTCGGATTTCTGCACCCCGTGATCGCCCCCATCGCCATGGCGCTCAGCTCCATCACCGTGGTGACCAACTCCCTTCGACTCCAAAGCGCGGACATCACCCCGGCGGGGATGCGCAGTAAGCGGTGATCAGTTAGCCGTTAGCGGAGGAAAACGGCGGCAGACACTTAACACAAGTCTGAATCTGTGATAGATTGATTGATGACCCGGCGCATCTGACTTCGCCGGTCGTCGTCGGATTTTGTACGGATTCAAATCACAAAAAAGGTCGCACCTCATGCAGAACCACACGTCCGGATTGCTTCGCCACAAACCGTTGTTCGTATATCGCCTGCGGGACGGGCTGCCATTCCTCGCCATGGGCGCGGCAGTTATGCTGACTGCGGGTTGCCGGACACTGACCGAGGAAAAGACGGCGCAACCCAGCGTGCAGGAGCAACAGGAACGGCTGAAGGAGCGAAAAGCCATCGCCGAGCGGGCCGAAGCCGCCGTCGAGAACGTCGGATTCTCGGTCGGGCGCGAATATGCCAACGTCCTGCGCGGCAAGCATTGGCAGCAGTGGCTCAAATACCTCAAAGACGAAGGCAAGAAACCCAATTGGCCCCCTGAAGACAAGGCCGTCGCCGACATCAAGGAATGGACCGAGATGATCGAAGCCGCCGAGACCTGGCCCGATCCCGGCACCTTCCGAATTCCCCGCGCCGACAAGGCGCCGGTCATCGACGGCAAACTTGACGAGGGAGAGTGGGCCAACGCGTTCACGCACCGTGACATTTTCCCGTTCAACACGACGCAACGGAAAGGACCGGACACCACTTGGCGGGTGATGTGGGACGAGCAAAACCTGTACTTCGCCTTTGAATGCGCCGACTCCGATGTCG
>CAZSBQ010000138.1:0-10651 GCA_964604795.1 uncultured Victivallales bacterium
TGGAGGGCGAGACTCCGTCGAGCCGGGATCGTTGATCCCGGCACCTCGGTTGTCCTCTCAAGGCGAGGGGGTTTTCCGGTGCAGGCAACTGGCCCCGCCGTTCGGCAACCGGCGGGGTTCGAGGGGACTCTCACCCTCCAGCGCGCCACGCGCGGACCGTACCCGCCTGGAGGGCGAGACTCCGTCGAGCCGGGGTCGTTGATCCCGGCACCTCGGTTGTCCTCTCAAGGCGAGGGGGTTTTCCGGTGCAGGCAACTGGCCCCGCCGTTCGGCAACCGGCGGGGTTCGAGGGGACTCTCACCCTCCAGCGCGCCACGCGCGGACCGTACCCGCCTGGAGGGCGAGACTCCGTCGAGCCGGGGTCGTTGATCCCGGCACCTCGGTTGTCCTCTCAAGGCGAGGGGGTTTTCCGGTGCAGGCAACTGGCCCCGCCGTTCGGCAACCGGCGGGGTTCGAGGGGACTCTCACCCTCCAGCGCGCCACGCGCGGACCGTACCCGCCTGGAGGGCGAGACTCCGTCGAGCCGGGATCGTTGATCCCGGCACCTCGGTTGTCCCTCGCGGCTGTATTTTACGGAGGAATGAGTTTGCTGTGGCGATTGAGTGGCAAGCGTGTTGGTGCGGGGCTGAATCATGGAGTTGTGATGGCGCAGTTGGAGCATATTGAGGCGATTGAGAGGCGGCTGTGGTCGGCGGCGGATACGCTGCGGGCGAATTCCAGCTACGCGAGCAACGAGTATTTTCTGCCGGTGATGGGGTTGATCTTCCTCCGGCACGCGTACAGCCGGTTTCTGGAACTGAAGGACGAGATCGAGGCGAATTTGCCAGCGCGCGGCGGGAAGAAACGGGCGCTGCGCAAGGAGGATTTCTCGCAGAAAAGCGCGATCTATCTGCGCCCGGAGGCGCAGTTCGACCAGTTGGTCTCGCTGCCGGACAACGCGGATCGGGTCAAGGCCATTCGGGAGGCGATGGAGTCGATCGAGGAAGACTACGACAGTCTGAAGGGAGTGCTTCCAAAGAACGAATACCAGGAGCTGGACAACGATGTGCTGGCCCAGCTTCTGGGCAAGGGGGGCTACGTGATGGCGAATCCGCCGTTCAACGTGGACGAGATCGACGCGGACAAGGTCAAGAGCGATCCGCGTCTGCCGTTCGGCCTGCCAGGGGTCAACAAGAACAACAAGGTCAGCAACGGCAACTACATCTGGATCAGTTACTTCTACAGCTACCTGAACGAGCGGGGACGCGCCGGGTTCGTGATGTCCTCGCAGGCGTCCAGCGCGGGCCGGGGGGAGGCGCAGGTTCGGCAGGCGTTGGTCGAGGCGGACGCGGTGGACATCATGGTCGCGATCCGGTCGAATTTCTTCTACACCCGAACCGTTCCCTGCGAGTTGTGGTTTCTCAACCGGGACAAGCCGGAGGAGCACCGCGACAAGGTGCTGATGCTGGATGCGCGCAACATCTATCGGCAGGTGACGCGAAAAATCTACGACTTCAGTCCCGAGCAGGAGAAGAATCTGCTCGCCGTCGTCTGGCTTTATCGCGGACAGGCCGAGCGGTACCTTGGACTTGTGTCCGACTATTGCCAACGCACGCTGGACGAAGGGGAGGCGTGCTTTGATCTCACGCTCGAGGATGGCGAGGAAATAGAGCCGCTGCCGGATTTCGTCGGCGCGGTCTCCGAGCTGCGGGACAGTCTGGACACGCTTCCGGAAGGTGGTCCACAGGCGGAACCGCTGGCCGAGTTCGAACGCGAGCAGGCTGCGCTCGATCAGGAAGTCGCGGCCTTTCGCGACACGCTCGCGGAGCAACAGACGTTGTGGAAGGCGCAGGACACGAGCAACGGCGGGTTGAAGGAAACGGTCGACCGCTTGAAGCCGCTGGCGGACGCCAGCCGGGACCTCGTGAAGCAGGCGGACATGTTGTTCAAGCTCGCTTCCACCGTGGTGGAAACGGCTCAAACAACACCCTCACCCCAGCCCTCTCCCAAAGGGCGAGGGAGCGGCGATGGGACCGCGCAGGCTCGAAGGCGGATGAAAGCGGCTGACGAGGCCCGGCAACTGGCCGTCGAACGACTCCGACAGGTGCGCTACCTCTGGAAGCAGGCGCACTGGCTCACCGAACGCTTCCCGGAGGCGAAGCTGCGGGATGTCGAGGGACTTGTCAAGTTGGTCGACAGATCGAAAATCGAGGCCAACGACTGGTCTCTCACCCCCGGCCGGTATGTGGGCGTGGCCCCCGAGGATGAGGACGAGGGCTTCGACTTCGAGGAGGCCCTCCGCGCCATCCACTCCGAAATCGCCGACCTCAATGCGGAGTCCGCAACCCTCGCCGCCACCATCCAGAAGAATTTCGAGGAGTTGGGGGTATGAGCGAGAACCTGCCGCAGAAAAGCCACTTTCTTGTTTATGAAGCGGGCGACGGCACGCTCAAGAGCGATGTGCGGCTCGAAGACGAGACTGTCTGGCTCAGTCAGCGCCTCATGGCAGATCTCTTTCAGAAAGATGTCCGCACGATCAACGAACACATTCAAAACGTGTACGACGAAGGGGAATTGGAGCCAGAAACAACTATCCGGAAATTCCGGATAGTTCAAAGGGCAGGCTCTGCCTTTCGATTTGAAGCTGAAAAGAACATACTACCTCGCCGAGTCGGACACAGAAGACGACTACGTCGGCTTCCGTCTGCATCTTGAAGGTAGTACCGCTGAAGAACCGAGTCCGCTTTGGGTTGTCAGCCTTGAGGTGCCAAAGAAACCCGTGCTAGTGGAAACGGCAGCTACAGACTTCGCTATGCTGAACGGCGGTGAGGTCGCGCAGGGTGATCAACGAGCGCCACCAGGCCTTGGCGTCGCCGCACCAGTGGATGCAGCCAGCGAACGCGGCTAGCAGTCGCTGGGCACGGGGCTTGCAGAACTCATCATACATCGCGCCACTGATCATGACCGTCGCGTCCTCGCGGATGCAGACACGGCCAAGCGGGGTCGGCGGCGGCGCGAACGGTACCCCGTCAAGGCGGGGCTTGCCGGTGCGCACCACAACGCACCACCCCGGAGATGTCCGGGGCAGAATGCAGCGCTGTCTTCCAAGGCGGCGCGGGGACGCGATGGGGCAAGGGTGACCGTAAGGCTGGAGCCTCGCGATAACCTTTGCCGTCAAAGTCCACCAGCTCCGCCTTTGAATGGAAGCTACGAAAAAAGAGGTAAATTGATTCAATGAGCACTGCCCTAAAGCCCGTGAAAGAAGTTGCGCCCGGTGCGTTTTGGTTCCACCCGTCGGATGGCGGGGAGGTGTACGTATTGTGCACCGCTTCCGAAAAGCTCGTCCTGATCGACTCTGGACTCGGCAAGCATCGCGACGCGCTGCTGGCGGCCATGCGGAATCTCGGCATGGAGCCGGACGCGGTGAGCCACGCTTTCGTATCCCATTTCCACTGCGATCATGTCGGCGACCTTGGCTGGTGGCGACGCGAACACGGAGTCGAGATCATCGCTCATGAGCAAGCTGTCGACCCCATGGGCAAGCCCGACCTGACCATCACCGGCTCATACATCCCGTACACCGGCTTCGACGAACCCTTCATCCCCTGTACCGTCGATCATCCCGTGCGCGGCGGCGAACGGTTCGACATCGGCGACCGCGTCTTCGTCGTCGAAAAAGCGCCAGGGCACACCGTGAGCAGCATCAACATCTTGTGCGGTGATTTCGTCTTCGTCGGCGACACCGTGGTCGAGTCCGGCGGCATCGGCTGGATGGACGCCCACTGGGGATCAAACCCGGCGGACTACGTTGAAACCCTGAAACGTCTGCGGCAACACCACACCGGCAAGCTCGCCTTCCCGGGCCACGGCGCCCCCTATATTCTCACCGAAGAAATCATCGACAAGGCCATCGTGAAAGCGAAATTCTACATCCCTTTGGAAAACGGTCTCGGCTTCCCCCGCGCACCGAGTCAATAGTGAATCCGTCAAAAAACTATATGAGTGCGCCAAGCTCAGAGGAGATTACCAGTACTATGGGGTGAGCGGCAACAATCGCGGTGAATGCTGACAAAGCGCCATGCAGTGATGGTCATCCGCCTCGATCTCGCCCCCCCCCCACGGAAACGATTCTTTCACAAACTGACTCATTCTTGTGGGCTGTTACGGTTCCACTCGTTGTACACCTTCAGCATATATTCATAATTCTCCAGGGGCATGCCGGGGAAGATCGTATTGGAGGTGCTGAAGATATAGCCGCCGCCGGGAGCGGCGTGTTCGAGGCAGTAGATCGCCGACTTTTCAATGGCCTCTTTCGGCCCGTCCTGAAGCAGGCTGCACTGGACATTGCCCATCAGCGCGAGCCTGTCATGACAGCGGCGCTTGACTTCGGCGATGTCCATCCCCGCCATCGGGTCGACGGATTGATAGCAGGCGGCGTCCACGGCGATCCAGTCGTCGAGGATGCTCATGATATTGCCATCGGTGTGGATGAAGGGAAGGATACCCTTGCGGCGGATGTGCGCGACCTCTTCGGCCAGGTACGGCAGGACGAATTCGCGAATGTGAGCCGGTGAGATGAAAGTGCCGCCGTTGCCGGCAATGTCATTGACCAGCAGGATGAATTCGGCCCCGGCATCGGCTAGGCGGTCAATGGCTTCGAAGGCAGCATCGCGCTTCTGTCGGGCGGCTTTGTGGATCACCGCCGGCTTTGCGGCGAGGTCGACGGCGAACTGCATCCAGTCGTCAATACCTTCGATGGCCCAGGTCGTGGCCCCGACAATACTGCCGATCAGGATACTGTCGCCGAAGGTATTGCGCGCCGCCCGCACGCCATCCGGATCGCTCCAGGGCCAGTACACTGGGAGTGCGTCCCAGTGATAGGTCTCGACGATACGTTGGTAGATGTCCATGCACTGGGCGATCATCTCGCGTTTGCGTGGCGTCGTGCAGTTGCCCCATTCGTTGCGGTCGGGGAAACGCAGCCCGAAGGCCTCCTGTTCCAGCTCGAACATCGTTTCGAAATGCGGCGGCCGGTCGGGCTGTTCAAACCGCAGTGTTTTCAACATTCGTTCGCGTCCATTCATGATTGCCTGACAGGTTTTTCTTGGTTGAATTGCATTCGGCGACGGTTTCATAGATTGCGGCAACATTCCCGACCGGAGTCGCGGCGTCAAACGACCATGCACACAGCATTCCGCCCCCGGCACCCTGAGTGCGCATGAAAAGGTCGATGGGCTGAATGAATCGCGTTGGTGCGGGCGCCGCATTGGGGAAGTACGGACGGTCATTCCTGGCCCTCCCTTGATCAGTCCGTACTGAGCAGTAACAAGTCTTTATGGCCTTACAATTTGTCGACTGCTTCGGGACTTTTCGAATGCACGGTGCCCCGCCCGTGTCAGCCCCCCAGAGCCCGCTCATTGAGGGGGGGGCGACCCTGGCTTTTCCCGCCGAGGCCCCCGGCGAATCGTCATCCCCCGCTCCGCTCAAATTCCGGGCATGACCGTGCCGCCGGATACCGGGAGGTAGACACCGGTGATGAAGCTGGCCAGGTCGGAAGCGAGGAAGGCGACGGCATTGGCGATCTCCTGATCGGTGCCGCGGCGTTTCAGGGGCACCTTGTCAAGATACCATTCCGGCGTTTCCTCGTCCGTGCGATTCTCGCTCAGCGTCCAACCCGGCGCCACCTGGTTGACCGTGATCCCGAATTCACCGATCTCCTTGGCCAGTACCCGCAGCACCCGGTCCATGCCGGCTTTGCCGGAAACATACGCCGATTGGCTCGGCCAGCATTGCATCGTGCATTCGGTATTGATGCCGATCACCCGGCCCCAACCCTGCTGCTTCATGCCCGGCACAAACGCTTTCGCCATAAGCACATTCTGCATCACACACGAGCGGAACTGACTCTCATAGTCGGCCTCGGCCTGTTCGAGGACCGAGGTCCAGCCGTATTGAATCACCGCGTTATTGACAATGATGCCCGGCGCACCGAGAGCGGTCGTGACGGTGGCCCGCGCCGCCCCGATGTCGTCCTTGCAGGTGACATCCGCCTGGACCACACACGTCCGGACGCCTTTTCGCTCGCACTCGACGGCCAGCTCTTCGGCCTTGGTGCGGTTGCCGTGATAATGGATGGCGACGTCCGCCCCGGCCGCTGCCAGGGTGCGAACCATCACCCGCCCAAGTTCGCCAGTCGCGCCCGTGACGAACGCCACCCGGCCTGATAGATCAATGTTCAGCATGTTCGGTTCTCCTTTTGATCGGCCTGAGCCGTTTCAACTTGTTTTCCTCAGACGCAACAGGCCTGGTGGCCGCCGTCCACCCGCAATGTAATGCCCGAAACATACGCGGCTTCCGGAGAGGCCAGAAAAACCACGGCGTTGCCGATGTCGACAGGATTGCCAATGCGCCCCACCGGAACGCGCGTCTTGATGAATTCCCGGTTTTCGGGCTTGTCCCAATGGAACCTGGTCATGTCGGTCAGAATCATTCCCGGCGCCACGGCATTGCAGGTGATACCATGTTTCCCCAAGGCCGTGGCAAAGCCGACCATGCACATGCGCATGCCACCTTTTGACGCGCCGTAGTCGACCTGGGCCGGGCCGGTCACATTCTCGGCCAGGGACGTGATGAACACGACACGCCCGCCGTCGCCTTGCGCAATCATTTTCTCCGCCGCCAACTGTGTACAGTGAAAAGCACCATTCAAGTTGATGTCAATCGTTTTCTGCCACATCTCCGGTGACATCTGCATGACGTCGACAAAGGGGCAAATCCCGGCGTTGTTGACCAATACGTCAATACGTCCGAACCGCTCGACAACCGCTTCGAACATCTGCTTCACCGAGCCGCGGTCGGCGACATCGCAGGCCAGCCCCACCGCGTCCGCCGCACCGCCCGATTTCTTCAGGGCCGAGGCTGCCGCCGACGCCTGCGCCAAATCCAAGTCGGCAATGACCAGTTTCTCATGTTTCGCCGCTAAACACTCGGCAATGCCGTAGCCAATGCCGCGGGCGGCACCGGTGACGACAACAACACGGGGTGAATTCTGCATCTACTGACTCCTTGCTATTGGGGAACTTGTAGATCGATGATCTATCTTGTATTATAATGCGGTCGGGATATCGATTCAATATGTAGAGAAGTGATAACATTATGGATAATTCTGATGGCTTGAGGGAAATGTTCCAGCCGCCATGGCAGTTGCCGGACACGCTTTGGCGGCTTGCTGGCGCAGAACGCAACCGCCGGATCAGCCCGGTTTATATAGCGCGCTATGCCGGGCCGCGAAAAGAGGTGCCCCTCGGCGAGCATGCCTTCTGGGAAATCAGCTATGTCAACAAGGGCAGCGGGTTCCTGGACCTGGAGACGGAGAGCCTTGCATTGGAAACTGATAGTGCAGTGCTGCTACCACCGGGAACACGTCATCGCGAGCGGACAAAGCATCCGAAGTGGGATGTTCTATGGTTGGCCTTCACCGGTACACTCCCGGCAGAATGCGGGCTGGTTGCGCCACTTCTCCTGCGTGACGCCCACGCCTTGGCGCCCTGGGCGGAAAACCTCTGGTTGTGGGCGCAGCGCCAGCCTGGTGCCATCGGCCCCGAACTCGATGCCGCCTGTGAATTCTTCGTTCGGGCCCTGGTCCGCCTGACCGGCGCCGACAATCAGCATGAGCGTAAGCACTGGTTGCAGGCCGTTCTCGACCACCTTGACCGTCATCTCGACCGCGGCGTATATGTTGAGGACATGGCCGCCATTGCCGGGTTGAGTGTGGGCCATTTCCACCGCCAATTCCGTCAGGCCACCGGGGAAACACCCGTTCAATACCTGACCCGTCGCCGACTCGATTTGGCGCTGCTCTATTTGCGGCAGAGCGGCCTGAGTGTCAAAGCGGTGGCGGCAGCCGTCGGCTTCAATGACCAGCTCTATTTCAGTCGCGTCTTCCGCCACCGATTTGGCTTCCCCCCCTCCGCCGCCGGGCGTGGTTAAATATCAAGCCGACCGGCCGGCAGGGGCGACAGAATCATTTCAGTCAGAATCATTTCCGGACGGGAGCACAGAATCATTGCTCTGGGGGAGAGGTGGGGGCAATCGCCAGAATCATAGTGTTATCCATCTTTCGTCATTGGCGGAGCGATGACAGGCGTCATGACTATGTCCACAGAATTTGGTTGGTTCCGATCAGTCGAGTTGGCAATGGCTTTAGTATCAACGGGCATCCCTGCCTGTTGTGAAGTTCTCCGCACCCAGGATCTGTCTGCGTCGCATCGCGACAGGCAGGTGGCCGCAGTAGGCAAGCAATCCAACCAAATTCTGTGGACATATCATGAGCATCCCAGGGTCCGCCACCCTGGGATTTGGTGCAGAAAACGAATGGCGGGCTGAAGGCTCGCACCAAATGCTTTGCGCCGTACTCAGGGCCGGGCCTTCAGCCCGGCAATCAGCACCCACTAAAAATCCTGTAGCACCTCTTTTTTTCCATTTGAGCCCGTCGATCCCGTCGGCGAACGGGTACTGTGTTTCGCGGATTTTCAGGTATGCATCATGGCTTTGAATTCGCTCGGGTTTGAACTCGAAAAATCCGTTTTCAACGCTCTGAAGGAGTATGCCCATGTCCGCCTCTTTTCCCCCGTCCATCCCTCCCAGGGAGATGCCCGCCGCGCGGCTGGCGGAGCAGTCGGCGACGTATCTGAGCGATACGGAGCTTCTCTCGCTGGTGCTGGCACGGAATCTGTCCGTGCCGCGCAGTCTGGAAACCGCACGGAGTCTGCTGACGAAGGCAGGCGGCATCAAACGACTGGCGCGCATGAGTTACGCGGAGCTGGTCGAAATCGACGGTCTCGGTCCCGCGTCGGCCTGCACGGTGCGGGCGGCGCTGGCCCTGGCGTCGCGGCTGATCTTCCCGGATGCGGACTGCCGCCCGAAGCTGGAAACGCCCTCTTCCAACCCGTGTACCTGGGCGTGCGCCAGGACATCCCGGAAAGCGAGTGCCTGCTGGAGCAGCTCGAATACAAGGCGGCGTGCAGGGCAATTCCTTTCTGAAGGGGGCGGCGTGATCCCGCCCCCCCCGATGAGAGGGCGAGACTCCGTCGAGCCGGGGTGGTTGGTACCGGCCCCCGGGTTTCCTCCGAAGTCGAGGGGGTTTCCTGTGCATCCGACCAGCGCCGCCATTCGCCAACGGCTGGGCTCGACAGAATCTCGCCCTCTCCAACGCGCCCCGCGCGAGTTTTACATTCCCACACAATCTATTGCAGAGAAATATTTTACACGTTAGAAAAGAAGTGCCCTGGGCGGCGTGAGGGATCCGTTGCAAAACTGCGATAGTCGTATACGTTGGTTCTTTGGTTCAGAGATTCGCGAAAAAGCCACGGAGTTTTCAACGATGACCGATTATCGCAAGATCATCACTGTGGAAGCGGGCAAACGCGGCGGTCGGCCCTGTATTCGGGGCATGCGGATCAGCGTGCACGATGTGTTGGGATATTTGGCTGCCGGTATGACGCAGGAGGAAATCCTGGAGGATTTTCCTTACTTTACGCGCGAAGATATACAAGCCTGCCTCGCCTATGCCGCCGACCGGGAACACCTGCAGCGAGTGGCGTAGGGTGAAGCTCCTCTTTGACCAGAATCTATCGCCGTCGCTACCGAAGCGATTGCGGGAGCAGTTTCCCGGTTCGGTCCATGTCCGGGATATCCACATGGACCGAGCCCCGGACCATCTGCTGTGGGAGTTCGCACGCGACAACGGCTACACTATCGTGACCCAGGACGCCGATTTCACGGACCGGGCTCTTCTCCACGGTTTCCCTCCTAAAATCGTCTGGCTGCGCTGCGGCAACCCCACCGCACGGCACATCGAGGCTTTGTTGCGCGATCACGCCGATCTGATCACCGACATGGAACTCGATAACGAGGCCGGCGTTCTGGCGGTTCGTTGAGCGCAAGGGCCTCCCTGGACGTTCGAACGCGCAACATGCGCTGGCTGCCCTCGGGCCGAAGGCCCGGTCCAAACGTAGCCCAGGATCCGCGACCCTGGAGTTACAATCGCAAAACCGACGGCGGGCTGAAGGTACGCTCCAATATTCTGCCCCGTATGTATTTCCATTGGGGCGGACCTTCAGCCCGCTATTTTCGGTGTGCCATAAACCCAGGGCTGCGAGCCCTACGCGCTTGTCAGCGCTCGCGGAGACGGTTTCGCTGCGTCCGAATCCACTCGGATTCGCCCGCTTTGGCGCGGATGAAATCCAGGTAGTTGTCGAACTCGCCTCGGCGACCCTCAAACTCCTGCAGCAGCCTGCGCTGGCTCTGCCGCTTCATTTCGACGCAGTCAAATGTCTTCGTAGTCGGGGGCATGGATCACCTCGAGCGGGCTTCGTATGTCAATTTGGCGGTATCCGAAAAACAAGTTGACGCTGTTGAACTTACGGATCTTGTCGTAGTTGATGCTGTTCATCTCGGACATCCTTGCACTTCCTCTGCTTTCGCGGGAATCTCATTCATGGACAGGTCGGCTGTACTCAGTTTGACCCTTAGGCGGGAGAATCGAGAGGGAAACGTCTTGTTATCCAACTGGCGAACCAGTTCAAGTTTCTACTTCGGGTAGCACTGCTGTACAAATTGTCACCGCCGATTTAATAATGCACCATAGTGGGCGGGATTGAGTGTGCCAATT
>CAZSBQ010000139.1:0-2765 GCA_964604795.1 uncultured Victivallales bacterium
GGGGGTGTGGGGCTTTGGGTATTTGGGTATTTGGGTATTTTGGTGTTGGTGTGTGTGCGTTTGTGGGGGGGAAAAGACCCGCGCCAAAGCGCGGTGGAGAGCGCGAGCGTCCCCGCGAGCCCCCTGGAGCGCGAGCGTCCCCGCGAGCCACGCCGGCCGACAAACGGAAGGGCAGGCCTCATGCACCTGGGAAAGTAGAGGTCGGCGCCCCGACGACCGGGGGCGCGTCGACCGACCGCTGCGCCGTCAAGCGGGCGCGGAGGCCGCGCCCGGTACTGGGTGCAGGCCACGCCCGCTACTTGAGTTTATCGCCGGCTCGACGGAGTCTAGCCCTCTCCAGGCGGACGGACCGCGCTGGGGAATCAATGGTTAATCGACATTAAAAAAGACAACATTTGCTCGTGTATCCACCGCCGTTTTTTCAGGGGAGAGCGGGGCGCATCGTTGGGCGGCGAGCGGAAAAAGGGCGCATCGCTGTCGAGCTTTGCCGCGGAATAGAGGTCGGCAACGGGGATTGCTCGGCGGACGGCTAGTTCCTTGGTGTAGAGAGCGGTGCGGCGTGCGCGCGCTTTGTTCGGGGCAATGGCGTGCGGCACGGTGACGAAGATCGGATAAAGACGACGGGCTCGGCAGACCTCGGCCAGAAAGTCCAGCTCGGCTACCAGGTCCAGCGCCTGTCTTTCCTCGGCCAGGTCGGTCTTCCCGACGGCAAACAGTATGTGGTCGCCCGCTGTTGCCGTTTCCATCGCCCGCGCCAGCATTGCGAACTTCGCAACGCGGTCGGGGACACCCATCCGGCGCATTGCGACAACGCTGATGTGCTCGACGGGAACTCCCAGGGATGCGGAAAGGCGCTCGGCGCCGGACCGTTCCTGACCCGGCACGGGTGCGATGTCCCAGAAGTCATCCAGAATGAACAGGCGGCGGAGGGGTCGTGGCTCAAGCGGTGTCGCTGAGGGGCCCCTCGGCTGCCAAACCAGGCATGCGGGCTCGTCATTCAGCATCGCGCGAGCGCCCATGAAGGACAGCGAAGGGGCGAAGTCGGCGGCGGAAATCAGCCGGACCTCCCGCGGGGCCACGATTTGGTGCTCGCCGAACAATGCGCGCACGATGACGGATTCGTCCTCCACAGTCAGGGACAGGGATACGCGGGGGGCGAAGGGCAGGCTTTCCGGCGTGAGTGTGGCGTGCGTTTCCTCCTCGCCGGAGCGCGAGCGAACGGCCACCTCGAGATTGATCCGTTCCGCAGGCACTTGCCCTCTCCGCGACGTCACGCTCAGACGGGGCTGAAACAGGAAGGGGGCCGCCAATGGCTGTAGAAAGGGGATGCGTTCAATCTCGAGATTTGCGGACACCGCAGCCAGGCTCGGCACACCGATGTGGCGCGGCGCGAAGTCCCGAACCGTACGACGTTGCGCATCGTCCGCCCACGGCGCGGGGACCACGAGGGATTCAGCGCCCGGCGCTTCTTCAAACAGCAGGTGCGGACGGCGCTCGAGGCTGAGTGTGCGGACAACGTCTTCGCCGTCCTCGAGCTGCTCGAAGCGAAGGGAGTCAAACAACACGGGCGGCAGGAGATCGGCCTCGGCGAGCGCTGCGGGCTGGGAGGTGTCGGAGGCCGCGAAAATCGGATTGGGCAGCGGCTCATCGCGTTTGACCACAGTGAACAGATCGACGGCATGCAGCCCGGCATCAAAGCGAATGGAGTCCGGGGCGAGTCGCGTCCCTGAGTCGTTCTCGTCCGGTACGGCCGTCCGCCAATCCGCAACGAGCGCGCCGTCCACAAACAAAAACCAACAGCTTTGCTTGGCCTCCGCTCCCAAGCGGAACGCGCCGGCGCTGTCGAGATTCCAGAGCGTGCGCGCATGAGCCGTCAGGCGCGGGATTTTCTTGCGTTCGCGCCGGCGACGAATCTTGGGTTCGACATCGAAGCGTTTTTGCGCTCGCCAGTTTCCCTGGGGGTGCCAACGCGCCTGCAGGAGTCGGAAGTCCCGCAGCGTGTAGGGGCGGGTGGGAAAAGGGTACTTGCTCCAACGCACTTGGATGGGCAAAAGCGTTGCGGAGTTCGGGCTGTCCGAAGGCGCCGATTCTTCTGCTCCCGGCGTGGCCATGATGCGCCACTGCTGTTTGTCCCGCGCCATGCGGACCGAGTCCTCGTCCTCGTCGTCCGCCTCGTCCTTGTCATTCTTGTCGTCACCTTCCTCGTTTGCGGAGTCCGCGGAGTCGCCGTCCGCATCCGCCGTCGAGTCCCGGAATCGGCACAAGAGCGCAATGGGGGTATCCCCGTCTCGAATCACGGAGACATCCGCTGATTCTCCGGAGGTCTCGGCGTCGGCGGACAACGGTTCCGCCGTCAAGCGCGCATCCCGAAAAACATCCTGCCAATCCGCGGGAATCGGAATGATCGCGGAGGGAGATCGGATCGCCAGGTCGGCCGTGATGCGAGCGGACAAAGCCGGCGAGTCCGCACCCGCGTTCAACGGCAGCGAACAAGCGACCAAGCAGAAAACACCGGCAATCAAAATGCGAACGTCAATCGTCATTGGATGTGTGAAACGTAATGGGGTGTGGGGGTTTGTGGGTTTGTGGGTTTGTGGGGGTGTGGGGGCGTGTGTGGGGGAGGGGTATAGGGTGTGGGGCTTTGGGTATTTGGGTACTTGGGGCTTTGGGTACTTGGGTATTTGGGTATTTTGGTGTTCGTGCGTGTGTGGGTTGCTTGTCCGTGCCTGTCCGTGTATGTCCGTGTCTTTTCGTACGGCCATTAC
>CAZSBQ010000139.1:2865-10582 GCA_964604795.1 uncultured Victivallales bacterium
CGACAGCCACCGCTGGTACCACCGGCCTTCAGGCCGCGTGAATCCGAGTCGCGGGCTGAAGCCCGCGGGTACCGGCCGGAACCGCCGGACACCCTATGGTACCACCGGCCTTCAGGCCGCGTGCACCCGAGACGCGGGCTGAAGCCCGCGGGTACCGACAGCCACCGACTGCCACCTGACAGCCACCTGACACCTGCCTGACACCCGCCACTCGCCAGACACCCCGACACCTGCTCCCCTGCCCCCCTGCCTCATCCTTTATCGTCCTCATCAGTGTCATAGGACAGTTGGAGGTTGCCGGTGATGCGGGTGACCTCGTCGATGCTGGTGGCGCCGGCGGCGACTTTTTCCCAGCCCGCATCGCGCAGCGTGCGCATGCCTTTGGCGCGCGCCTTGCGGCGCAGGTCGGCTGTGGGTGCATGGGCGCTGACCATGTCCTGGATTTCCTCGTCGAGCAGAAATATCTCGAGGATGGCGACTCGTCCGCGGAAGCCGCTCTGGTTGCATTCGTTGCAGCCCGCGCCTTTGAACGCTCGGACCTCCGATTTGTCGATGTTCAGCGCCTGTGCCATATCGGCCCGCACACCCTCGGAGAGGTCTGTATCCTCGGTTTTGCAGTGCGGGCAGATGCGGCGCAGGAGGCGCTGGGCGATGGAGGCGCTGACCGAGGCGGACACCAGGTAGGGCTCGATGCCCATGTCGACCAGGCGGTTGACCGCGCCCACGGAGTCGTTGGTGTGCAGGGTGCTGAGCACCAGGTGGCCGGTCAGCGAGGAGCGGATGGCGATGTCCGCGGTTTCTCCATCGCGAATCTCGCCGACCAGGATGATGTCGGGATCGTGGCGCAGAATCGAGCGCAACCCGGCGGCAAACGTGAGACCGATCATGGAACGAATCTGAATCTGGGTGGTGCCCTCGAGTTCGTACTCGACGGGATCCTCCACGGTGATGATTTTGCGTTCCGGGTTGTCCGAGCGCGTTTTGGCCAGGGCGGCGTAGAGCGTGGTGGTCTTGCCGCTGCCGGTCGGGCCGGTGACCAGGACGATGCCGTGGGGCAGGTTGACCAGTTGGTTGAGCAGAGCCATCTGCCTGGGGTTGAGTCCGAGCTGGTCCATTTCCAGAAAGATCGCCGAGCGGTTGAGGATGCGCAGGCAGAGGGTTTCGCCGAAGCGGGTGGGCAGTATGGACACGCGCAGGTCGAACTGTTCCTCGCCGATGCGCACGCGGATGCGTCCGTCGTGGGGCAGACGCTTTTCGGCGATGTTCAGGTCGGCCATGATCTTCAGCCGGGTGACTAGCGACTCGTGCAGCTCCCGGATGCCCGGCGGGGTGGGAACGTCGCGAAGCATGCCGTCGATGCGGTAGCGCAGCTTGACGTCCTGCGGCATGGGTTCGACGTGGATGTCGGTGGCGTTGACTTCGAGCGCCTCGAGCAGAATCTGGTTGACCAGCCGGATGATCGATGCCGTTTCCTCGTCGTCGGCCAAGTCCTGTCCGAGCACGCCGTCGTAGCTCACGCCCTGGCTGGCGCGTTGCTGCAGGGTGCGGTCCTGACGAATTTGCAGGACGGTTTCCGCGCCCAGTCCGTACACCCGCTTCAGCGCCTGGCGCACGGCGGAGGGAGTGGCCACCGCAGGTTCGATTCTAACGCCCAGCAGCAGGCGCAGATTCTCCCGTTCGCGCACGCCCGGCGGACTGGCGAAGGCGGCGCGCAGCGAGGACCGCGAGCGGACCAGGGGGATCATCTTGTAGTGGAAAGCCACCTTGGCCGGCGTCGTTTCGACGGCATTGTCCTGGATTTCGGCGGTTTGCAGATCGACGAATTCCAGCCCCGCCTCGTCGGCCAACGTCCGATAAACATCCTCCTCGGATGCCAGCCCCAGGTTGAAGATGGCGTCGATGATGCCCGCGCCGGTGCGCTTGGCGCGCCTGCGCACTTGACCGGCGCTGTCCTCGGTGATGATTCCTCGATCCACCAGAGTGTCCAGCAGACGGGCGGTAGCCGCGGCGGATTCTTGGGATTGTGCAGGCGTGTCGGTCATGATTGTGAAATTGGGGGGGCCTCAGCCCGTTAGTGTTTAATATTGAATATTGAATGATGAATATTGAATATTGAATTGAATGCATCTCCGCACGGAGAAACTGGGTTTTCTTTCAATATTCAGAATTCATGATTCAACATTCAAAATTCCGGTTCACGCGGCCTGAAGGCCGGTGGTACCAGAAGGTGCCCGGCGGTTCCGGCCGGTATCCGCGGGCTTCAGCCCGCGTCTCGGGTTCACGCGGCCTGAAGGCCGGTGGTACCAGAGGTTGCCCGGCGGTTCCGGCCGGTATCCGCGGGCTTCAGCCCGCGTCTCGGGTTCACCCGGCCTGAAGGCCGGTGGTACCAGAGGGTGCCCGGCGGTTCCGGCCGGTATCCGCGGGCTTCAAGCCCGCGTCTCGGGTTCACGCGGCCTGAAGGCCGGTGGTACCAGAGGTTGCCCGGCGGTTCCGGCCGGTATCCGCGGGCTTCGGGCTTCAAGCCCGCGTCTCGGGTTCACGCGGCCTGAAGGCCGGTGGTACTATGTGATGTGCTTTTCGGGCCAACGGTCCGGTCCAGTTTCAGCCCGAAGGCAATTCGGTACCACCTACTCTTCCGCGAGAACAAGAGTTCTGAGGTTATTCGAGCGGCAGTTTCTTGGTTTGCTTTTGCTTGAAGGTCTCAGACGAGCCATCCGGCAGCTCCACGGTGAATTCGTCGGAAGACAGGGTGACGATGGACAGCGTGTCGCGGATTTCCTCGTCGGGGCCGATGAACACTTCCTCGCCTGTGTCGCCGAAGCGAATCAACGCCCGCGTCACCCCTGAGACCTCCATCCAACCCAGATACGTGATGCGGACGTGGGGCACCGGTTTCGGCTGCGGATGCTCGGGCTGCTCTGGCTGCTCGGGCTTGTCGGGCTTGTCGGGCTTGTCGGGCTTGTCGGGTTTGTCGGGTTTGTCGGGTTTGTCCGGCTTGTCGGGTTTGTCCGGCTTGTCGGGCTTGTCGGGTTTGTCGGGACGGAATTCTTTCCAAGGGGGATCTTTCTTTGGTTTTTCGGGCAGGACCACGAAGAACGGATGGGGGTCTTGGAGTTTCTGGGCGGCGCTGTCCTCGCGAAATTCAAAGGCTCGCTCGGGATCGAGATACGACTTGGGCTCGGGGGTTGACGCCCCTGAGACATACCGGTCGGGTTCTCCGCCCCACTGAAGAATCCAGGCGGCCCCGGCAAGGGTCAACAGCACGGCCGCCGCGAGCAGCAGCAACTTCTCCCATTTCATCAGAACAAATTGTTTCCAATCGTTCATGCTCAGGCCCCCGCCGGTAGAATTCTGCGTTCGCGTTCCTCTGGAACGTCCAGGGATTTGGCGCCGTCGAGCCGAAAGAAGGCCGAGCATTCCACGGTCATTTCGATGCGGTCTGTGCGCGGGGATTTTTTCGGCGGCACGATTTTGCGCACCTCGATGCGCGCGAGCGTCAAAAGTCGGTTGCCGTCCTGCAGTTGACGGAGGAACGCGCTCATGCCGGGCACGGTTCCCCGGAGAGTCATGCGGACCGGCAACTCGAGCAGATAGGGTTTGTCGTTGCCCTCGCGCAGCGAATAGGCGGTTCTCGGCAGGACGCTGACTTGAGCCACGGGCTTGGCTCGCCCGTTCTCGTCGTACCGCTTTGCCTCCGGATGGGGGGCGGGCTCAAGGTTGCAGCGCAGGGCCAGGTCCGCCAATTTCTTCACTGTCCAGAGATGCAGCAGCTGCTGGTACACGAAGACCGAATCGCTGGTTTCGCCGAGACCGAGCACCGCCTCGTCGAAATGAACGTTCGCGTCCTTCAGCTCCTGTTGGATGGCGCTGTATTCCTCGCGGTAGTCCAGGCGGGAGACCACGTTGCGGAAATCATCGGGTCCGCCTTCGGTGTAGCGTCCGATATTATCCTCGAATGTGGCAGCCGCCTGCTTCATCACCTGATCGCACCGGCGCCCGAAGCGACGTTCCTCCTTGGTCATCATGTCGCGCCGGCGTTCGAGCCGGTCGGGGTCAAGCGGCCAGTTGGTTTCCTGCAGCTTTTCGGTCAAAGCCTCCTGGCGCTTGCGCAGTTCCGTCACCCGGCTTTGACGCGGGTAGACCAGTACCCCGTAGAGCACGCCGAGCGCCACAATCAGGACGGCGGCGACAATGGCCAGTTTTTTGTGTTGAGGAATCATTGGGTTGTCGGCTTGCAGGCGGCTCGATACGCACCACCCGGTTGTGCTCGGTTTTTAAGAATTCGGGGTTTTCTCCGTACTCTCGCTTGCGGGGGCGATCACCGGTTGTGCGGCGAACGGCAGCTTGAGCAGGAACGGTCTGTATTTGTCGCGGGCGGCTTCGTTTCGGTCGATATGCTCCAGCCAGGGACCGAAGAGTTGCTTTTCCGGTTCGATCTCCTGGTTCGGCAGCAGGTCTACTCCCTCGAACAAATCGGCGTGCTCGGTGTTTTGCCCGTCGTCGGAGGTGCCGTTGAGCCGCTCGACCATTTTGCGCACGTATTTGTAGGGTTCGGTGACCCGGTATTCCGAGAATCCGGCGGCCACCAACGCGCGCATGGGCTGGACATCGGTTACCGGATCGATGCGGGGAAACTCCCGGTTGGCCGCAGGTGTCGCGCCGCCGCCCCCGCCGGGGAGGAATCCCATCAGCCGCCGGTCGTCGCGCACGGGGTTTCGCTTGTTTCCCAGGGGATCGCGCGCGGTCGGATCATCGCGGTCCTGCTGCTCTTCATCCGGAACGCGGTGATAGCTTTGCTGGTCGCCCAGGTAGATGAACCAGTCTTCCTCGCCGCGGACGTCGGCCAGCGCATCGACGGCTCTCAAAAATCGGTGCGCGCGGTTGGCTTTGGCGACAATGGGCAGGACCTTTCGCTCACGGTGCTCCCGCACGCGAATCAGCTCGTTGAGTTCCGGAATGACGCGCTCGCAGCGCTTGAGTTCGTCGATGCGCTCGGTCGCCGCCAATTCCTCGACGCGCAGGTTGCGGTAGTGCCATACTCCTCCCAGTGCAACCGCCGAAGCCAGCAGCAGCACCGCCAACGTGAATGTCCCGGCATTGGCCCGCCGGGCGGCGTGGTTGGCGATTGCAGGGGTGCGCAGCGAAACGGGCAAAGCGGCGCACCCGGCCGCCTGCAGAGCCGCGCCGTAGGCGACGGTCGCCTGCGTATCCGGAGCGCCGGTTTTGTCCGACGGCCCGATGAGGCGGGCTTCGCATCCGTACTCGCGCCCCAGATGCTGAACGAGACCGCCCAGTTTGGCGCCGCCGCCGCACACGCCGATGAACTCGAACATGCGCGTGCCCGCCTCGCCGGTCTCCTGGCTGCGCCAATGGTCCACGGCTTCGCGAATCTCCGAGTTCAACTGCCGTGTTGCGCGCCGCAGCGGACCGTCCTCGCCGCCTGCATCCAAATCGGCCTCGGCCTTGGCCCCCTCGGCCTCCTCCTCGGAAACTCCCAGATGCTTCGCCAAATCCAAGGTGTAGCGCTGCCCCCCGAACAGCAGCGAGGACACCGACAAAATCTGACCGCCCGCCACGATCACCAGCGTGGAACTCTCCAAGCCGATGTCCAGCAGCATCTGCGGCGCCGGCGATCCGCTTTTCTTTGGGTGCAGCGCGAAGTAGGCGTTGGCCAGTGCAATGCCCGAGAGCGTGAAGTCGTACAGCTTCAGCCCCGCAGGTTCCAGCTCCTGCGCGCGCTCCTCGATCACCGTGCTTTTGGCGATGCCGATGAGCACCGGGTTTTGCTTGCCCAGGCCCGGCGGCTGCGCGGCGTGATCGTGCAGGAATCCATCCTCGGAAAGCCCCGCCGCCTGTTCGGTCTCGTAGGCGACCATCTGGTCGAGCTTGGCGGACTTGACCCCCGCCGGAAAGTCGCTGACCTGCACCGTGCCCAGATACTGAGGGATGCAGACGGTCATTTCCGATTCCTTCAGGCCCAGTCCGCTCAGCCACTCCGGCAGCGCCTCGAGCACCGCCTCGGGATCGTCCATTA
Source organism: uncultured Victivallales bacterium (assembly GCA_964604795.1). Classification (GTDB taxonomy): domain Bacteria; phylum Verrucomicrobiota; class Lentisphaeria; order Oligosphaerales; family CAZSBQ01; genus CAZSBQ01. Next base: position 8,900 of record CAZSBQ010000139.1, read on the forward strand.
TCCCCTCGGCGCGACAGTCCAGAATGCCCCGCCGCACAAGCCGGCCACCGCGCACGGCAACCGCCTTGACGCTCGAGCGGCCCATGTCCAGGCCGACAATCGGTTTGGAAAGTCCAAGTGACATACCGTTCAGCCTTTCTATGGATTGCGGCCGGGGGCGGGCGCAAAGTCCTCGACACGGACGAATTCGCCGTTCTCGTTGATGATCCGGGGGGTCACGAACACCAGCAGGTGCTCCGGCTCGCTGACGTCCTCGTCGGAGCGGAAGAAGCGTCCCAGCAAAGGAATGTCACCCACAAACGGGACCTTTCTCTCCTGGGTGACCTCGCGCGTTTCGATCATTCCGCCCAGCACCACCGTCTGGCCGCTTTTGGCCACCACCGTAGTCGCCAGACTGTTTTCGGTGACCTTCGGCAGCTGGTAGCTGCGTCGGATCTCATCGTCGTCATCGTTGTTGTTTCCGTCCAGCAATCCTTCCGGATCGCCGCCGGTGCCGTAGTTGAAGAATCCGTCGAGCTGCGTGCTGGCGGGATTGAGGGAAAGGAACACCGTCTCGCTGTCATGTCCGATGTTGACCTTGACCGTCAACGACAGGCCGATATTCTCGGACTGGGGCGAGCCGACCGGCTCGATCGCAAACAAGTCTTCCGCGTTCACGTCGCTGTCGTCGCCGACGTCGATTCCGGAGTCGCGCACCTCCCATTCCTCCCAGTAGCGCAGGGTGTAGCCCTTCTTGATCTCCGCCTCGTGATTGTTGATCACGGTGATGCGCGGCGCGCTCAGTGTCCGGAAGCTGCTGGTCTGGCGCATGGCTTCGATGATCACGTTGAAGTCCACCTCGCCCAGCACGCCGGAGAGGCTCAGCTCCGAGCCTTCATTGCTGAATTCGGTGCTTTGACTTGCTTGCTGCCCGATGGACACGCGCGGCTGCAGCGAGGCGCTGTTGCCGTTGTCGTCCACGGAAATGGCGTTTGGCCATTCGAAGCTCAGTCGTCTCAGGTCAGCGTGACTGATGGTGACGAAGCGCGCCTCGATGAGCACCTGCTGGGGGCGAATGTCGAACTCGCGCAGAATCTCCTCGACCCGGCGCAGCTGCTCGAGGGTGCCGCGGGCCAGCAGCAGATTCCGCTTGGGAAACAGCCGGAACGGATCCTCGGCGTCCGACAGCACGTAGGAGAGCGCGTCCTCCAGGTTAAAGTCCATGTATTCTTCTCCGCCGCCCGAGCTGGCGCCCAGCCCGCTGCCGGTGTCTCCGCCCGACGCCGTCGGCCCCGGGATGAGCCCCCGACGCAGCTTGTAGATGCGCGTATGCAGTTTGGGGGCGTTGTCGGTGCTGCCGTCGGCCTGGGTGACCCAGATGACATTGCGCCCGACGTGGAACGCGATCCCCATATTGCGGGAAATGTAGCTGAGCACCTCGCGCAGCGGCACGTCCCGCACCTTGATCGTCAGCGTGGGACCGCCGCCGCCACCCTCGGCCGGAAAGCCTCCCTCCTCTGCCTCGGCGCCGCCCAGCGCCTGGTCGGCGATGATGTTCATGTTCTCGATGCGGCTGAGATCATCGATGATCTCGGCAACATCCGCATCCTCCAAATCCATGCTCACCGACGAATTCACCAGCTTTTCCATCGGTCCGGCGGGCAGCTCGATGTCGGAGTCCATCGGCGGGATCATCACGGTTTG
>CAZSBQ010000140.1:0-10554 GCA_964604795.1 uncultured Victivallales bacterium
CCACAGAATTTGGTTGGATTGCTTACGTACTGCGGCCATCCTGGGTGCGGAGAACCTCACAACAGGCAGGGATGCCCGTTGATACTAAAGCCATTGCGAACTCAACTGACCGGATCCAACCAAATTCTGTGGACATAGGCCATCCCTGCCATACGATGCTCCGGTATAGCCTTCGCTCCGGCAAAGAAGCGGCAAATGACAGGATGCCGATTGTCACGTCCAACGCTCGGCAGAAACACTCCAGCAAACATTGGGCCGAGTGAGACAAAGACAACACCGGCACGTCGACAAAGCGGCCACCAATCCAGTGACACCCACACTGCCGTCATTGTGGATATGGCATAAAACTCCTTCGGAAACGCTGACCGCCACCGGCACCGCGAACATGCCGGAAATTCAGAGAGATTTCCTGCATCCATCGCACGCTACCACCCGTTAAAAACGCCATTGACAGAAGTGCATTTTGCCCCGTTCAGCAGGCGCTTAGTCGTAGCGTTTTACCCCGCTTTCAGAACCGCAGAAACTTGGTTGAGGCGCAGGTCCCTAGCTGAAAAATCAGACAAAACGTTGAAGACAGTCATCAACTGGCGAAACACGACCGCAGAACGGAGCGGGAGATTCTACAGTCGGCGTGGGTGGAGGTGTGGCTCTACATAGCACTTGAATTGTCAACAGTTCAAAAAAGGAAGTTCGATTCCACGCCGACAGAGATCCGACTTCCCACTGGCAGCATTCGTAGATCTTCAGCAGTCAGGAGGTCATCGACCATGTCCGCTTTTGAAGTTAGGGCCGAAGTCGACCATCAGAGACTCCGCGATTTACTCAACGTGAAAACCCGTGAAGCTTCCCTACGCCAAGCTGCAGCTAGCAGTACATGAGCGTCTTGCGTCATCCGAGAATCCACCCCAATACATCGTCTACAAGTTGTCTGACGAGCTTCATTGCGGGCTCTGCTGCCTTAAGGGTGGGAAACTGTGCCGGGCTGCTACTGCGGGGAGCACGCTGCTGACGGTTTTTGGTGCTCTCCTAGGAATATCCGCGTTAAAAATCAATGATTTGGCGAAAGCGCTCGAAGCCAAAAAACTCATACCGCAGGCAGAGCCCGACGTGTTTGACGGTACTGCCAATCACCATGAGATTAAGTTCTGGCACCCAGTCATGCCCGAGCACGTCACCCCGTCCGAGTCGTTGACCAGTGATGCATTCCCGCTTGCTGATCATGAGGGTGCAGTGTGGGGAATCATTCGCCGGCACCAAAATTACAGAAGAGTCAGCTTCACTCTTAAGCCGGAGGCTGCTGCCGTCCCAAATGCTTTGAAGGGGGGACATCATTACTCTGTCCCGTTTCTGCACAGTCCCTGCCCCATGTATCGCCCACGCTTCGTCCACTACCGCAAGGAGCGAAGCCGAACTTCACCCGACACCGTCTTGCTTACGGACTCCCTTGTGACCGCCAAAATCAACTGGCTCGAGATGGAGCACAGCATGCGCGACTCGTTTGATTGGATTTCCAGAACTCGTATTATGTTGAACTCAACCTAACACGAGTTATGGGGTACTGCAAATAGGCCGGGCCGTTGGCCCGAAAACCACAACTGGATCTGGTCGTTCAATGTGCGCTACCTGGTGAGTTCCGGGGGACCATCAAAGGACGGCCTGGAACGACCGTCTGTACATTCAGGCAAACGGCACTGCCGGAGAATCGTGTTGGGGCTGTCTGCGATGGTCGCTTCGCGTCTGCCTTCGGCGGTCCTGCCGGCGGCAGGCCACGTCTCACGCCTCACGCATCAGAATCAGCATTTCGATTTCCAGGTTCGGCAGGCGCAGGCGTCCGTCGGCGTCGGGCTGGCGGCGCATGGTTTTGTGGAGCGTCTGGATTGCCATTTCACTGCCGGGTTTCAGATTGTGCAGCTCGATGCCGGCGACCGGGGTGTCGGCGTAGTTGAGCAGTCCCAGCATCAGGCGTCCATTGCTCAGCTTTCGCAGAGCCACGCCGACGGTTGGCGCCGGGGAGACGACCTTCGGGGTTCCGTTCTCGGCGGTTAGGTCACGGAGCAGGCCTGCCAGGCGTTCGTTTTCAAGGCGGCATCCCGGGCGGCCGTCCGGGAGCGTTACGCCCCAGGCGCCAGGGATCAGGGCGCAACCGTTGTCCAGGTGGTGATGAATGGCAGCGCCTTGCACATCTTCCACATCGCGCGAGAACGATGTGCCGAACACGTCTGCCAGAGCGTAGTCGCGGCGCTGCCGCATCGTCTCGTCGTAGAGCGAGGTGCGGCCGGTGGCGAGCACGCGACCGCCGTTGTTGACGAATGCCCGAATTGTTTCGGCCTGCGCGTCGGTCATCGGCAGGATGTGCGGCAACACCAGCAGCTTCACACCGTCGGCGAGTTGCTTTTCGAGCTGGTCGCTCAGGATATAGCGGAACGGGATTTGGCGGCGTTGAAGGAATTGCACGGCCGCGTCGAACGCCTGGCGGGCGGCGGTTTCATCGCCGGTCATGGCCTCCCGGCTGTAGCACACGGCGACCGGTGCGGTGTTGACACTGTCCGCGAGTATGGGCCAGCGTTCGGCGTACCAGTCGACCAGCTCGCGGTGGCGGCTGCGATAGGCGGCGTCGCGCAGCAGGATTGGTTCTGCGCCGCCGTCCTCGCCGCGCAGGCCGAAGGGGCCGCCGAAGACTTTGCCGCCGAAAATTGCGGACTCTGCAAAGCTGCGCCGGAGTTGAACTTGGCCGGGTACGGTCGGACGCGGGTAAAGGGCGGGTTCCTGCGGCACTCCGGCGCCCGGTACGGTGCCGATCCCGATGCTTTCGCAGATGCCCATCGGCCAGTGCTGCGAAACGATTTCGCCGTTCCGCCAGCCGGGGAAGAGCGGGTTTTCGGCATAGGTCACGTCCACGCGATCGAGGTTGCCGAACCAGTTGCCGTTCTCGATCAGGGCGCGCTGATGATTGCCGATGCCGACGTTCACCGCGAAGACCACGTCCGGCTTGCACTCACGGGCCCGCGCGGCCAGACGATTCAGTGCGTGGCGGGTTTCCTCGACACGGAAGCGGACCCAGGCCTGGAATACCGGGTCCTTCGGACGTTCGGCCCGCGGGATGCGCACGCGGTCGAGCGTTTTCAGCCCCAGTTCGCGCCAGGGATCGTCGATTTCCCGGTGGAGATGGTCTTGGAACGCCTGTTGGCAATACTCGCAATGGCAACCGTCGGCGTTGAGATTGTCGATCCAGATGCCGTCGGCGCCGATGTCGATGGCGCGGTCCACGCATTCTGCAAGATAATCAATGAATGCCGGCTGGTTGGCGCAGGGTTTGGCACGCCAGTACTGGTCGCCGTACTCGTAGGGATGGCCGTCATGTTTTCCATTCCAGTCGAGCCGCCCCCAGCTCGCCGGTTCGTCGCCTTCTTCGGCGATACTTTCCGGCATAATCGTACCGTATTGGATGTAGGTGAAAACGTTGACCCCGTGTTTATGGTAGTTGGCGATCATTTTCTCGACGGCTGCGATGGCTTCTGTTTCCGACGCGAGTCCCATGCCCTTGTAGAATCGGGTTGTGACCCAGTTGATGCCGGCCTCCGCCAGTTTCGCCGCGCATTCCTCGGAGTCAAGCAACGCCCGCCAGTCCTCGGCCCAATGCGCGTTACCCTCCTGCTGTTCGTGAAATCCGCCGAGGCGGCGGTAGTATTGCAGGGGCTCCCAGCCGCACCAGGTCCAGACCATCATGTCATTTGGGGTTTTTGCTTGCATTTTTTCAGCCCCTGATTTTTTGAACTATTTTTTCGGCTTCGGCGCGATTTTCGAAGTGGGCCATGATCGGTCGTTCTCCCATTTGCAGTCGATGATACCCGAAAAAAGCCTCTGGCTTGAGATGGCGATAAACAAACGTTCCGAAATCGTTGGTGAAACGTTTCGTCTGTTTGGTTGTAACCGATGTGAAAGCCACGGTTTTTTCCGGGATCAAGCCGTAATAGGACAGCGCCCATTGGAGGCTGATATACGACGGTGAATACATTTGATTCGCCAGTTCAGCGGGTTGCAATTCTGCCCGCCGGTATTCTTCGGCAAAAGCGTACATGCCTCGTCGCAACGGCAGCAGCTTGCCGGTCTTGCACCAGCGGTGCAATTGCGTCTGCACGTGCTGTCGCGGTTCGTCGACGAGCTGCACGAGCGTTGCCAGATCGAACCACGCGCGCCGCCCGATAAGTTGTAAAAGCTCCTTGAATTGCATATCGGCTAATATACAACGATGTATAACAATGCAAATATGTCTGTTCAATTCTTCTGCTCTCAATCATTCTGCTTTTGTTTTGTTTTAGAAAATGATTTTGTCGAATAATGATTCTGTCTTTGTTTTTCACGTTTCACGCCCGAACCCCGGCAATGCCAGGTCGGCTTCGTCCACGGCGTTAAGGAGTCGCATGGTTGCGTGGTTCCAGATATTATTCCCCCGTGCCAGCAGTGGACGGAAGGCATAGGGTGTCATTCCCTCGCCATGGCGGTCGAGTCGTGCCAGCATGAATCGAAGTTCGTCACCGGCTCGCGGGGCGCACCGGGTGAACTCCGGCGGCGCTGCAAAGGGAACGGCAAGTTTCCAATAGGTATTGAACCGAAATTTCAGATAGCGGACCGCAAGGCTCCTGCTCAGGTCCAGACAGCGAGGTCTGTGTGGTTGTGTATGGTCTGGTCCTTGGTGAGAAGTCTACCTTGCCCAGCCCGGGTTTGGGCAACGATGAGCCGATCAAACGGATCTCTTGTCCAGTTGATGTCCAGCGCCTCGATGACCACTCGATGAAAAGGCAAAGGGCATATTTGCAAGTTAATGGCCGCCTCCAGATACTCGACAATTGATGGCGCCTCGATCGTGATGCGTTTGATCTCATGCAGGTATTGCAGCTCCAGGACCGCCATTGGCGACAGCCGTAAGTCATTTTCCTCCAGCAACTGTTTGGCATAGCCGGGAAAGCGGTCCAGCCCGGCATCATACAGCCACACCGCGACATGTGTATCGAGATAGATCATAACACACACTCGGTCGCGTCGGGATTCCACTGATCACTCCAGTCGCAGTGTACGATCTCTTCCGGATCACCGTTTATGCAATGATGCGGGGTGAGATTGGCAAGCTTACTTCCAGCATCATGCTCCTTGACTACTTTCAGCACTTGTCCCTTGCGCCTGATTTCCAGCGGCTCACCTGTTTCAAGAACTTGATCCAGCAAGCGATAAACGTTCTGTCGCAAACTTGATGCCGTTAAAGCCATCGCAATTCTCCTTTAATAATACGTACGAACCAATAAACCATAACACACGTACGTATTTGTGCAAGCTTGGTGTTGAGGCGCACGAACGGGGTCCAGTGAAGAGCCGGTTTCAGTCCGGTGTCGCGAATGGCGTCGGCAATGCCCTTCATGCCGTGGGGGAACTTCTCGTGGTCGTAGACTTCGTCGTCGGTCAGATTGAAATTGCCCAGGTGCGGGCCGCGTCCCGCTTCCCACTGCACCCAGCCGCCGTCGATCAGGAAATGGGTGACGCCCGGTAGGTTGTCGGCGGTGAAACGTGCGGTTTTCATCAGCGATTCGTGCGAGATATTGCGCATGTTACCGTAGTTCCAGGAACAGTAGAACGCGGCATGGTTCAGCGGGTTCTCGCGGTCGCCCCAGCCTTGATGCTCGAACACGGCTTGGCCGTATTGGCGGATGGTGTTCTCGATGGACGACTCAGTCAGTATTTGTAGAGTATTGGTTCGAGATCGAGCGCATCGCCATGATGCAGCGTGACTCCGCCCGCGCCGGGGAAGCGCCAGTTCAGACTGTACTCACCGATGGCCGTGCCGTTTTCGTTCGCGCCCAGATTCCAGGTGCAGCGGGTGCGGGACTGGTCAAGCTGTCCTTCAAGCAGCAGGTTTTGTTGTATGTCCGTGGTAAAATCATATACGGTGCCGGCTGGCTCTTCTGATTGCCGAACTCGGCAGTCTGCCACGGCAGCGGGCGGAGAAACGGGTATTCCGCCCGGCATTTGGGGATTTCCTCGGTTCGGAGGTTGTCCGGATGCGCGAACCGGGCGTGGTGCAGCACAGGCGCATCGAACAGCGGCCCGGACTCTTTGGCGCCGTCGGACTTGCTGATCGAAGCGTACCGCAGCGACACTGATTTCTGTGTCGAGTTGGCGAGCGAGCGGCGGAGAATGAACGCGTTGTCGCCATACGGTTCGAAGGTCAGCGTTTCGCGGAGTCCGCACTCGTATTCCGCCTCGGCAATCTGGCCGCCATCGAGGGTTTCACGCACATCTTTAAACCGCGCTGATTGCCGACCCTCGTCGCGCAGTTCGATGCCGGGCTTCAGGCCTGCCCAGCCGATGCGCGACTGCTCCACGGTGATGGAAAAACAATTTTGGGAAGAATCAAAGGATAGACTCATTTCGACGAAGAGCACGTCGAAGATGGCCAGCAGAAAGGCCATGGCCTCGGGATGTGAGACATCCAGAAAAGTGGTGTCGCCAAGCAGTCCGGCATTGCCCTCGGAGTCGCGCAGCAACCATTCCGGATTGTCGTGGGCCAGTCGGGAATCCAAGCGTATCGAGGGTGCGAACCAGATACATGGGACCAGGCCCGCCGCGCGAAAAGTGTCGGCCATCGCCTTCATGCCTGCGGGGAAGCGTTCAGGATTGAAGCCGCCCGCCGGATCGGGATAGAAGGTGTCGAGATACCGGGCCGAACCGCGCTGATACCCGTCGTCGATGAGAAAATGCGTGCATCCCGGCACGTTGTCGGCCAGGACTCGGGCACGCTTGGCGAGCAGGTTTTCATCGATGTTTGTGAGGGTTCCGTAGTTCCAGGTGCAATAGACTGCGCCGTGCAGCATGGGCGAGGTGCGCACCGCGAACTCATGACGGCGTTCGAGTTCGGCGACGTAGCCCCCCGGCGCGTTCCAGGCTTCCCACGGCTCGACTCCAGCAAGGAGCTGGTAGAAGACCGTACTGAGAGTGACGGTTTCGCCGGGCGCGACTGTCCACTCATTTGCCAACGGTCGAATCTGATGCCCGCGGTATGTGCGCAACGGATCTTTCCAGGTATGATCACCGATCCCGTGGACGCCGAGCGACCAATAGCGCAGGTTTTCGCTCTGGTCCAGGTCGCCCTCCACCAGGAGATTGTCGCCGTGCAGATCACAGATGACGACGGCCGGGAAGGCGTTGGCCTCGCCGCGTCCCAACTCGACCGGTTGATACGGGATCTGGCGCAGGTAGGGATACTCCGGGCGGCTGTCCGGGAAACGCTCGGTGCGGGCGTTGTCGGTGTGCAGAAACGCCAGGTTGTACTCGTGCTGTCCAACCACCCCCACCGAAGCATCAGCGGTCATGATGCCGTCGGATACTTCGGTGATTCTAAGCGGTGCTTTCGTCGTATTGATCAGTGTGCGGGTGACGACCAGCGTGTTTTCATGCTGGTCGAACGAGACCTTCTGTTGGATGCCGTCCCGCTGAAATTTCAGCGTGTCACCGGAAACCGTGCCATTCTTGCAGATCTCGCCATTGAGCGAGAAGGCGATATTACGCCATCCGCCGCAGCTTTTGTCCGCGAAGCTGAAGCTTTGAGAGGTAATTGTCAGGTTCGCCATGGTTCATTCCTTTGGGTTGAAGATTCGGAAGCGACAGAGGTCCAGGGCGGGACGTGGGCGCTCCTCCGCCACTGTTTCGCTCAAGGCGGCATTCGGGGTTTGGATGAAGTCGAGATTGCTGAGCAGGATGCCGGTGCCATGCGCGGTCTCGTCGCCGTTGACTCGGCGTCCGTGATGCCATTCGCAGTCGCGGCATTCGCCGAGATCGACACTGATCAGTTCGGCCGGGTATCCACTCGGACCGGTGAACGTGAAGATCAGGCTGCGGCCGAGGCACAGGAATTCGTCCTCGCCGAGATGTACGAGCATGGCGCTGCCGGGCACGTCGAGCTGGTCCAGAGGCGCGGCGGTGCGGCAGACGCACGTGTTCACGGCGCGGAATGATTGGGCGTGAGGTGTGGCGTTGCTGGGGAGCAGCGACCAAATCATTTTGAGACTAAATCATTCGAGCACAGGAACAGAAGGAGAATGATTGACAGCGCCCGGCATCAGCTGTGCCCTGTAGCGCGTCCGTGCCAGCCGCTTGTTCGCTTGTTTTTGTCTGCGGCAAGAGATCAGCAATTCTGAAAATAGGCGTCCCGCCTGTTCAGACGGTCAGGCCTTCACGGTGGCCGCGACCTCGTTGATGATGTCCGTGGGCGTCAGGCCTTCGGCCTCGGCGTGAAAGTTGGTGATGATGCGGTGGCGCAGGACCGGTTCGGCGAGGGCGCGCACATCCTCTTCGGCCACATTGCAGCGTCCCTGCAGCAGCGCGCGCGCCTTGCCGCACAGGATCAGCGCCTGGGAGGCGCGCGATCCGGCACCCCATTTAACCTTGTCGCGAACCGTGGCCGGGGCCAGTTCGGAGTCGGGCCGGGTGGCGTTCACCAAACGAACGGCAAACGAAACCACACTGCGGTCGGCGGGCACCTCGCGAACCAGGCGTTGCAGCTCGAGAATCTTTTCGCCGTCGAGGATCGGCGCCAAGTCCGGTTCGGCGGGGGCGGTGGTGGCGCTGACCATGCTCTCTTCCGCCTCGATGGGGAGGTAGTCCAGGACAATGTTGAGCAGGAAGCGGTCGAGCTGGGCTTCGGGCAGCGGGTAGGTTCCCTCCAGTTCGATGGGGTTCTGCGTGGCCAGCACGAAAAACGGCGTGTCCAGGGGATGGGTTTCGCCGGCGGCGGTCACATGGCCCTCCTGCATGGCTTCCAACAGCGCCGCCTGCGTTTTCGGCGGCGTGCGGTTGATTTCGTCGGCCAGGACAATATTGCCGAAGATGGGGCCTTTGGCGAAGCGAAAGAAGCGCTTGCCGGTGGCCGGGTCCTCCTCGACCAGCTGCGTGCCGAAGATGTCGGCAGGCATGAGGTCGGGGGTGAACTGGATGCGCCGAAAATCCAAGTCGAACAGCTGTGCGATGGTTTTGACCAGCAGGGTTTTGCCGAGTCCGGGAACGCCGACCAGCAGGCTGTGTCCGCCCGCCAGCAGGCAGATCATGATCTGCTCGATAGCCTCGTCCTGGCCGTAGATCACACGGTGAATTTCGGTCAGCATGCGGTCCCGGGACTGGCTGATCTGCCTGATGATTTCGGTTGCTGAATCTGTCATTGGGCCTGCGCGTGATTTTGTTGTTGCGGTTTCGGCGGTATGGTTAAGCCTGCCGTCCAGGTTCGCCCAAACCATCATGCCCCAAGCGCGTTGTGTCAAGAGGCACTGCGACAAAACTGAAGAAAGATATTTTGACTGTCTGTCATGTCATCACACGGATGATCGTCGGCGGGGCGCAGGAAAACACCCTGCTGACGTGTCGCGGTCTGGCCGAGCGGGGCCACGACGTCACGCTGATCACCGGCCCCAGCAGCGGACCGGAGGGACGGCTGCTGGACTCCGCGGAAACCCGCGGCATGCGCGTGGTCGAAGTGGGGGGGCTGGTTCGCCCGCTGAACCCGCTCGCGGACTGGATCGGCTACCGGGAACTGCTGCGGCTCTTTCGGGAGTGTTCCTTCGACGTGGTCCACACCCATTCCTCGAAAGCCGGGATTCTGGGGCGCCTGGCGGCCTGGCGCGCCCGCGTGCCCGTCGTGGTTCACACCGTCCACGGCCAGGCGTTTCACCCCTACCAGGCGCAATGGCGCAACCGGTTGTACATCCGTCTGGAACGACTGGCCGCGCGACGCTGCCATCATATCTTCGCGGTGGCGCAGGCCATGGTCGATCAGTGCGTGGACGCACGCGTGGCCGAACGCGAAAAATACTCGGTTGTGTACAGCGGCATGGAGCTGCAACCGTACCTGACGGCGACACCGGATCCCGCTCTGCGCGCAACCCTGGGCATCCCCCCGGACGCGCCGGTGATCGGCAAAATTGCCCGACTTTTCGATCTGAAGGGGCACGACGTGCTGCTCAAGGCCGCGGCGCGCATCGTCCCCGAATTTCCCGAAGCGCGGTTTCTGCTGGTCGGCGACGGACTGCGCGGGGCGGAACTGGAGGAGATGGCGGTCGACCTCGGCATCCGCGCCAACGTGGTTTTCGCCGGGCTCGTGCCGCCCTCAGCCATCCCTGCCTACGTCTCGCTCATGGACATCCTGGCGCACTTCTCGCTGCGGGAAGGGTTGCCCCGGACCGTCGTTGAGGCTCTTGCCGGGGGCGTTCCCGCCGTGGCGTTCGATCTGGACGGCACGCCGGAAGTCGTCGAAACCGGCCGCACCGGTGTACTCTGTCCGCCCGGCGACGCCGACGCCGCGACGGACGCTCTGCTGAAGCTTCTGCGGAATCCGCAAATGCGCCGGCAAATGGGAGAAGAGGGGCAGCGACGCGTCCAACAACAATTCGACGGCCAAATGATGGTCAAGCAACTGGAAAGCGCCTACCTCCGCCTGGCCAGGGCAATTCCTTTCTGAGGGAGGGCCGTCGAGGCGCCGGCCCCTACCAAGTAGAGGGCGCGGCCTCCGCGCCCCGT
>CAZSBQ010000141.1:0-4175 GCA_964604795.1 uncultured Victivallales bacterium
GATGGCCAGGCCAACCGCTTCTCCAACGCGCAGGCCAACGGGCTCTTCCGGGAAATGGAAGACCTGGGACCTTTGGGAAGCCACGGCCCGGACGTCGAACTCAGTGTCTCGACCTGGCTCTACGCCGATTCCCTCGGCTATCGCAGCGTCGCGGGCTTCATCGACGAGATGGGCTACATGGGCCCGTGGTCGATGACCGTCGGCTACCAGAACCGGCTCTACGTGAACATCGCGACGCCCGACTGGGACAACGCCTACGTGCAGAGCGGCAGCCTGGCGACGGGGCAGTGGTATCACGTCTTCTTCACCTATGATGCCAGCGGAAACGTCCGCCTGTATCTGAATGGCGTTCTCGCGGCCACCGGCAGCACCTACAGCGGCAACGGCGGCCTGGCACAGCCATACTCACCATTCACGCTCGGCTGCGGCCATGCCTATGACTACGAGCACGACACCTACGGCTACGGGAACTCCTGGGACGGGCTGATCGACGAAACCTGTGTCTGGAATGCCGTCCCGGAGAACCCGGACGTGTTCGCCGCCGCGCTCTGGAATGCCGGACAGGGGACCTTCCTGCACATCGATCCCCGGCAACGCGCGATCATTGCGGCACGAGGCGACCTGCGAGCCGATACGCGCGTGGCCGCCGGTGCCAGGATGACGGCGGACCAGGAACTGGCGCGATCCGCCACCCCGGCCCGCGCTCTGGCGACCCGGTACACCACCGAGACAAACACGGCGGCATGGGCCGATGCCCGGGCACAGCATCGCCTCCTGCGCGTGGTCCGGGCGGACGCCGAGTATATCGTCGCGCTGACCCGTGTCCAGAGTGCCGCTCGCGCCGGAGTCCGGCGGGACATGGACGCAGTCAACTGCGCCCGCACGGTCCTCGGCCTTGATGCCCGTTCGACCACGACAACTGCCGGTGCCGCCTTTCTGAAAGCGCTGGTCGAGCGTCTGCATGCCGACCACGGCGTGCGTCTCGGGGCGGGAACGAAGGCCACCTTCACCGCCTCCGGCGACCTCTTCGATATCCGCGCCGTGAACCGGGTAACCACCGGGGAGCATCCCGGTGCGCGGAAGCTGCTCGTCTGGACTATCCCGCACCTTACCAGTGCCAGAGACACGACCGGCAGCCGCACCCCGATTCTCTACCTGGCCCGTGCCCGGCAGAACGCGCTGCACCGTGTGCGCCTCACGCTTCGCGCCCCGCAGACCGCCGCCGTTCAGTCCCGACATGACGCCTTCGTCCAGGCGGGCTGGCGACTGGTCGCCCGCAATGCCTTGACCGGAGAGGAACTGGACCTGGGTTTCGTGCCCGCCGGTAATGATACAGCGGACGGCACGCTCGTGGACGTGGCGCTGCCGGACGGCGACTGGCAGATCGAGCCTCGACCCGCCGAATGGTTCTGGACCGACTGCCGGGGACGGGCCGCTTCCAGCGTCAGCATCCGGGATGGCCGCATCCTCCACGCCGGGCTGCCCGCCATCCTCAATCTTCGCGGGGAGATCCTCAACCAGCGCCGGGTGGTGCGCTGGGAGATCGCCGCCGAACTGCTGCCGCAGGCCTTCCAGTTCGGCATCTGGACCGGGGCCACATCGCCGGTCGACACCACGGGCCAGCCGCTGGCCACCGTGCCGTTCTCGGCCGGACGCGGCAGCTACCTCCACGCCTTCACGCAGAGCGAGCCGCTCCACCTGGCCGTCGCCGCGTTCGATGCCGAAGGCATGGGGCCGGAAGTCGAGATACTCCTCGACTGGGCCGCCGCGCCGCCCGCCAGCCCCGTCAACCAGCTCGCCCGCTGATCCCCGGTTCGGCAGCTCTGCCTTCCCGGCCCGCGCGAGGGGTGTCTCCGCGTCCTGGCGGGACCGGCGGCCATGATTCGCAACCTGTTCTCCATAAACAGGATAAATCTCTCGAAATCTCGAAAAAAGTGTGCCTGAACGCCTTGCTGTGTGCCCGTGTGGAGCGAAGGTGTCAACGTGAACAGAAACACATACAACCGACTGCCGACCAACAACTTACAACACACCAAGGAGCAAGAAAATGGACCTGCGCGAGATCAGATTCGGACTTGAAGTAGAGACCGTAAAGAAGACCCGCCGCGAGGTCGCCTACGCGATCCACTCGGTGGTAGGCGGAACCGTAACCCACGCCGGAACGCCCGCCTGCTACGATCCCTGGCACATCACCGACCTGCGCGGGCGAACCTGGAAGGTGATGGCGGACGCCTCCCTGACCAACGTACCGCGCAACCTGCAGGCCGAGGTCGTAAGCCCGGTTCTCGGATACGACGACATCGAGCAGCTCCAGGAGGTCGTCCGCGCCATCCGCCGCGCCGGGGCGCGGGTGGATTCCACCTGCGGGATTCACATCCACATCGACGCCGCCCCCTTCGACGGGCGACGCCTGGGCAACCTCGCCAAGATGGTCTACAAGCAGGAACCCCTGATCCTCCACGCCCTCGGGGTCAGCGACGCGCGCCAGCGCCGCTACACCCGCCCGGTTGAAGACCACCTCATCCGCCAGATCGAGGCCAGCCGCCCGACCACGACCGACGAACTCAACCGCCTCTGGTACGGGTACCACAACAGCAACCCGCACCACTACGACAGCTCGAGGTACCACGGGGTCAACCTGCACAACGTCTGGTACCGGGGCACGGTCGAGTTCCGCTACTTCGAATCCACGCTCCACGCCGGGAAGGTCAAGGCCTACATCCAATTCTGCCTGGCCATCGCCGCCAAGGCCCTGACCGCCCGCGCCGCCTCCAGCAAGAAGCGCGAATTCAGCGCCACCAGCGCCAAGTACGACTTCCGCTGCTGGCTCCTCCGCCTCGGCTTGATCGGCGACGAGTTCAAGACCGCGCGCCTCCACCTGATGGCCAACATGCCAGGAAGCGCCGCCTGGAAGAACGGACGCCCCGAGGCCGCCACCGCCAACGCCTGAACCAACAACCGGGCGGGGCGGGCCAAAGCGCCCGCTTCGCCCCGAACGAGAGGACAACGCCATGAGAATCCAGATCCACCCCGAGACGACCGACGGCAAACCGATCCCCGGCAGCGGGACGATCATCGCCGCCGAGACCCCGTCCGCCATCGTCGAACTGATGCGCCTGCAGACCCCGTTCAGCGGGGAGCTGCCCGTCGCCGAATACCGCGACGAGGTGCTCCTACGTGCCGAAGGCCCGGAGCGCAGGCCGCTCCCCGAGGACGCGGAAGCCGCCGACATCGAGTTCCTGACCCGGCTGGCCCAGCACGGGCGCATCGAATTCCTGCCCGATGAAATGCTGCCGGAACCGGCCGAAACAGAGGAGGCCAGCGTATGTGCAGGCAAGTAGGAATCATCCTCGGCCGGAAGCGCCGCCGCTTTCCCGAGCACGACATTCTGCTGGACATCTTCACCGAGATGCTCTGGCGCTCGGAACGCGGCGGGCCCCACGCCACCGGCGTCGCCGTCCTGCGCGAGGACGGGGCCCACGTGATTGCCAAGCGCCCGCTGCCCGCCCGGCGGTTCATCGACCACGAGGTCTTCTTCGAGGCGCTGGCCAGGTTCGACAACAAGGCCACGGCAATCATCGGGCACAACCGCTGGCGGACGCGGGGCTCCGAGAAGAACAACCGGAACAATCATCCCATCCGGGCCGGGCAGGTCATCGGCACTCACAACGGGACCATCTACAATGCCGACGACCTGTTCCGGCGGCTGCGCCTGATGCGCGGGGCGGAGGTGGACAGCGAGCTTCTCTTCCGACTGGCCGATGCCGCCGTTCGCGACGGGATGCTCGATGCGGAAACGTTCCTGCGGTTGGTCGCGCCGTGCCGGGGCCAGATCGGGGCCGTGTTGGCCGCCGTGGGCGCGCCGGGCCGGGTGGTGGTACTCAAGGGCAACAAGCCGCTCGAGTTCCGCTACAGCCGCCGACATCGCGCCGTGGCCTATGCCACCGACGCGGCGGCCCTCGACGATGCCATCGACGCCAGCTACCGCGAGCCGCACGACTGGCGGCCGATGGTCGTTGACCCCATGACCATGCTGGTCTTCCGCCACGAGGACGTTTTCGCCCCGGAGGCCCACCGGCTCGCCTTTGTCGCGCAGTCACGCCAGCGCACTATCGTAACGAAAGGAATCACCCCATGACCATCTCATTACTCGTCTATGGCACCCTCAAGCGCGG
>CAZSBQ010000141.1:4275-10462 GCA_964604795.1 uncultured Victivallales bacterium
TGATCACCTTCGCGGACCCGGCCCGCGACCTGCCGCCCCTCGACCGCCTCGAAGGGTTCCGCGCGGATGGCCACGGTCTCTACCGTCGCGCCCTGGTGGCCGTCAGGGCCAACACGGGCGTCGAGCCCGCCTGGGTCTACCACATGGCGCAGGTCCGCCAGGGGCAACGCCTCCGTGGCGGGGTGTGGTGGGAGGCGTGATCAGGTTGGCGCAGGCAACTCCCTGCGTCGTGCAAGGACAGCGAACGGATCGAGGACGGTCGGACGACCGCCGACAACATGCCAGCCAGCTACTCGTTCGCCGTAGCGGCGAATGGAGTAAGGGGAACGGACAAAGTTCAGGCACGGGCTGCCAGCCCGTGCCTGAACCATCGCGCTAGCACACTAGTTCCGCTTTCATTCGAACGTTTTCGTTGCCGCGTTCATGGAAGAAGAGCGGAACGTGATCTTCTTGATCGGCATCTTGTCCTTGAGAAGCTCGTAGAAGAGTTCGCAGAGATTCTCGCACGTGGAAACCTTCTTGGTCACAACGATCCTGTATTCCGGGTAGGACCAGGCCAGCGGGTGGTCGATCTTCTTCAGGGGAACGCAATGTTCCGGGTCGTTATGGATGCCATGCTTCTTGTACACAGCAAGAACCGCGTCCAGAAGCGGGTCGCCTTCCTGGAACAGGGTCGCGTGATGGAAGTGGTCACACACCTCCCAGGCCTTCTTGAATCCTTCTTTGCAGGCGTGGGCATATCCCGTCACTGGGTCTACGGTGTCTTCGAGTTCAAACTCCAAAAGCCCCGAATGCCCATGAAGCATCTTTGCTTCGCACGGCCAATTCATGAACCTGTGCGCGTACTGGAAGTCCAGTTTTACGATTGATCTATACTTCTCGTTCGACATGACAATCTCCTTTGCTTGGTTTCGGTTAACTGACTGATGTCCTGGTTCAACTTGGGAAACCCAGGCTACCGCTCAGGCGCACGCTTCACATCATGCAAACCTCCTTTCGCATTGCGGCCTTTGGCGACCGGATGCGCGTTGAGACTTACCGGTTACCGGACAGGTGATTTCGCCGCTCATGGCTCCTCTCCTATTCGCACCTCGGTCTTCATGGCTTTCTGCTTACACTTGCGACAGATTCCTCGCAACTCGACATAAACTCCCTCGACGCTGCCCATCTCGGAGACCTCCCGAGGCACACGCAACCGATCCATTGCGTCGCTGTAGAAATCACCAATCATCCCACACTCCGTGCAGACGAAGTGGTGGTGCCGATCCGTGTTGGCATCAAACCGGGCTCTGTCTCGCATGGAACCAACGCGAGCGATGACGCCTTTGTCCTCCAGCAGCTTCAGGGTCCGATAGACGGTATCAACTGATATGGCCGGAACCCGTTGCCGCACACGGTTGAGGATTGTCTCGGCGTCGGGGTGTTCCTCGCTACCCGCCAACTCCCGAAGAATCTCGGTTCTTTGATGAGTTGCCTTGACGCCCTGCCGACGACACAGGTCCAGGAACTCCGCAACTCGTTTCTCTATCTGTTCTCTTGGCATCACGCGAGAAACCTCAATCAGAATCATTACGATTTCGGAACAATACTGCATGTAGCGTGGTGTGCAAGTGCTGCTTCGAAAATATTTCGGGCGGTCGGGGAGTAAGTCATCAGGGGCCACTGGCGGATCACGAGGAGTACACAATCTCCGCTACTTGCGCCACTCGCGGATGGCGGCGGTGGGCGGATCTCGTGGTCCTGCCTGGGATGCGCCCTGGTACCCGTCGGGACCAACACGGGCGCCAAGACCATCTGGGTCTATCACATGGTCGGGGTTGACACCGAGGTCGACGCCTGTCCGGCGGAGTCTGGCCTTCATGGTCCCCAGGTAACAAGCTACCCTTGACATACCATCTTCACAAATTAGAGTATTAGCAGGAACTAATATGAAAAACGAACCAGACAAGTTGGCAAGAGTTCTGAAGGTCCTCGGTGTAGGCACGCGGGTGCGCATTGTGCAGCTCCTGCGGGAGCGGACGCTCTGCGTGAACGCACTGGCCGCGCGGCTTGATGTCACCCAGGGAGCTGTTTCTCAACACCTGCGGGTGATGCGGGATGCTGATCTGGTCATCGACGAGCGTCGCGGCTACCGGGTCCATTATCGCCTGAATGAGGAAACCCTCGAGCAGTGGCGGACGGATATTGACGCTTTGCTGGCCCCGCTGCAACAGGGATCGGCCGACAACACACCCGAAGAACAAGGAGAACGACCATGTGCGGCAATGAGAAGAAACAAGGATGCCTGAAGCCGGAGAAGCTGGAGGGCTCACCTGGCGAATGCACGCCTGAGCAGATCCGTGAATGCCATGGCGACGCAGCGGGACATCCCTGTGTCGAGACGGAAGGTTGCGAGCATCCCGAGCGCCTGAAAGGGAAACCCGGCGAGTGCTCGCCCGAGCAGATTCGTGAGTGCCACGGAAATAGTGCCGGGCATCCGTGTCAGTCGGAATGACTCCCGATGGAACCGACTGGCCCAGACATGAACGAAACCGATGAAGAGACCTCTCTTGACAACCCCGGATGCGAAGCGCATCGCGTCGCGTGGGGCCGGTTCCTCGGCGACGTGTTCATCTGTTCCCTGGGCGCATACGGCGGGCCCGAAGCCCATCTGGGCGTGTTCACCGAACAGATGGTGGTCCGGCGCAAGTATCTCGACGAGACAGACCTGATCGAGCTGGTCGCCCTGTGCAGTATGTTGCCGGGGCCGACCAGCACCCAGACCATCGTGTCCATCGGCTACCGGATGGGCGGGCCTGTCCTGGCGCTGCTGACCATGCTGGTATGGGCCCTGCCGGTGTTGACGGTCATGACCATCCTCTCGTTCCTGTACCAGTTCCTGGCGGGACGGGGGATCTCCGCCGACGTTCTGCGCTATGTCGGCCCGATGGCGGTTGGGTTCATCATCCTGGCCGCGTTCCGGATCGGGCGCAAAGTGGTCAAAGACACGCCAACGGCGTTGCTGATGGTGTTCGGTGCGGCAACGACCTACTTCATCCGCGCGCCGTGGATATTCCCGCTGGTCCTCATCATCGGGGGCGTCGTCGCGATCCTCATGGAGCGGGAAGCGGATCTCTGGAACCGCGTGCGGATCAAACCGCCTTGGCGGTACCTGATCGCCTTCGCCCTGCTGGCTCTGGGAAGCCTGGCGCTTGAGGGTGTCACCCATCACCGGCTGGTTCACGTCTTCGAGAACTTCTACCGCTATGGATACCTGGTGTTCGGCGGCGGCCAAGTCGTGGTGCCTGTCATGCACAGCGAGCTGGTGCAGGTCCGCGAGTATATGACCAACCAGGAGTTTCTCACCGGTTACGGGCTCGTGCAGGGCCTGCCGGGACCGATGTTCAGTTTTGCCGCCTATGCGGGCGGTCTCGCGGCGCGCGACGGTTCAGCGGCGTTCCAGGTACTTGGGGCGGCTCTCGGCGGGATCGGCATTTTCCTGCCGGGACTTCTCCTGATCTACTTCGTGTATCCGGTGTGGGAGGACCTGAAGCAGATCCGCGCCGTGCGTGTGTCACTGCGGGGTATCAACGCGGTGGCCGGAGGGCTTATCGCCATTGCCGCCGTCATTCTCATGCAGGCCAGTGGCCTGAACCTCGACAACCTGCTGGTGACCGTGGCGACAGTGGTCTTGCTTGCCACACGCAAGGTACCCGCGCCGCTGATTGTTGCCGCTGCCCTGGCGGCGGGATTCCTACGCTGGGCGTAAACGGAGAAGAACTCAATGATACACGTACATCAACTGACGAAGGCATTCGGCGACGTGCAGGCGGTTGCCGGGGTCGACTTCGACGTGGGCGACGGCGAGCTGTTTGGCTTCCTCGGTCCCAATGGCGCGGGCAAGACTACGACCATCAACATGCTCACTGGTCTGGCCCGACCGGATGCAGGCACGATCCGCATCGCGGATATCGACTGCTCGCGCAATCCCAAAGCCGCCCAGCACCTCATGGGCATCGTGCCCGACGAGAGCAACCTCTACCCGGAACTGACCGGCTTCGAGAACCTGTGCTTCTGCGGGTCGCTGTACGGCATGACGAAGAACGACCGCGAGAACCGGGCCCGGGAACTGCTGGAACGGTTCGGGCTGACAGAGGCGGCGGGACGGAAGTTCGGCGGGTATTCCAAAGGCATGAAGCGCAAACTCACCATTGCCGCTGGAATCATCCATTCGCCGTCCATTCTCTTTCTCGATGAGCCCACGACCGGTATCGATGTCGCCAGCGCCCGGCAGATCCGCCAGCTCATCGCCGACCTCAACACCGGCGGCACGACGATCTTCCTGACCACCCACTACATCGAAGAAGCCGAGCGGCTCTGCCAGCGCATCGCGTTCATCGTCGAGGGTCAAATCGTGCGAACCGACCGCGTTGAGGACCTGTTGCGCCAGGTGGCCGGTCGCCATGTCGTTCAGTTTGCGGTCGGTCAGGATGCCGAACGGCTCTGCGATGTCGCGGGGGACGCGTTCCCGTCGCTGGAATGCCGAGCCCTGACCGACAATGCCCTTCGTGTGACCAGTGCCGAGCCGCTGCGTATCGGGCCGCTGGTGCGCCTGTTCGAGGAAGAAGGTGCGGAGGTGACCGAAGCCCGCCTTATCCGCCCTTCGCTCGAGGAGGTCTTCGTCGAGGTGACCGGCATCGAGGTTGACGCGATGAAGCGCGAGAAGGAAAAGGCCGGGAAAGGAGGCGCGTCATGAAGCACTGGATTGCATTCTGGAATATCCTGGCCAAGGACATGCGCGCCTACTATCTCAAGCCGCCGAACATCAGCTGGGGCATCGTCTTTCCGCTTGCGTGGACGGCGATGTTCTTCATCCGCTCCGGGTCGGGTCTCGACAGCATTCCCGCCCTGCTGCCGGGGGTCATGGCCGTGTCGGTGCTCTTCGGCACGACCTCCATGCTGGCGGTCACGGTGACCTTCGAGAAGAAAGGCCGCTCCTTCGAACGGCTGCTGCTCGCCCCGATTCCGCTGGAACTGCTCATGTTCGCCAAGACGGCCGGGGCCATCCTGTTCGGCACAGCCAACGCCTTTGTGCCCGTGATCATGGCGGCGGTGCTGAGCGACCTGTCGGGCGTACGGTGGGGCGTCCTTCTACCAGCCATCGTCCTGATCGCGATCTCGTCCACCTTCCTCGGGCTGTTCATCGCGGTCTCGGTCAGCGAGGTCTTCGAGGCGCAGACCTTCTCGAACTTCTTCCGGTTCCCCATGCTCTTTCTCTGCGGTCTCTTCTTCCCGGTGGCCTCGCTGCCGTTCTGGCTGCGCCCCGTCTCCTACGTCCTGCCGTTGACCTACGGAGCCGACCTCCTGCATGCGGCCGTCAGCCGAACCGGCAAGCTGCCGATCTGGCTCGACTTCCTCCTCCTTGCCGTCTTTTGCGCCGGACTCTTCGCCGTCAGTCTTCGGAACGTCCGGCGGAAGTGGATCACCTGAACCCGGACTCCCCATGAACGCTCTGTTCGATACTATCGCCAGCGACTACGACGCCTGGTACGACCAGCCTGTGGGCCGGGCCATCCTGGCGGCTGAACTGGACTGTCTGCGGCGGCTGGTCGGCTGCTGCCGGGGCCGGTGGCTCGAAGTCGGCGTGGGAACCGGTCGCTTCGCCGCCGGTCTCGGGATCGGCGAAGGCATCGATCCGGCCCGAAACATGCTCCAGATCGCCGCTCGCCGTGGGGTGCGCACCTATATCGGAACGGCGGACAATCTGCCGTTCCCGGATGGCAGCTTTGACGGTGTTCTGCTGGCCTTGACTCTGTGCTTTGTTGACGATCCTGCGGCGGCGCTTAAGGAATGCCGCCGGGTGCTGACAGGAAAGGGCGTACTCCTCGTCGGCATCGTCCCCGCCGACAGCCCGTGGGGGCGGCTCTACGCACGGAAGAAGGCCGAGGGCCATCGCATCTACACCTCGTCCACCTCCCAAACCGTCCAACAGACGGTCGATCTGGTTGAGGCCGCCGGTTTTCGCCTGCGGAACGCTGCCAGCACGCTCTTGTGGGACCCTGACGAGCAAGCCGAGTCAGCGCCGCGCGTCGAGGACGGCACAGCACCACAGGCGGGCTTCGTTGCCCTGGTGTTTGCCGTTCACGCGCGTCAAGTAACCGTTCACGGGGTTCTTTTCGGTCTATGGGCGATAATTGATGAGCTGAGT
>CAZSBQ010000142.1:0-10336 GCA_964604795.1 uncultured Victivallales bacterium
CCCGCGCCGCCATTCGCCAACGGCGGGGCTCGACAGAGTCTCTCCAACGCGCCCCGCGCGAGTTTCACATTCCCACGCAATCTATTGCAGAGAAATATTTTACACGTTAGAAAAGAAGTGCCCTGTCCGGGTCACCCCGCGAATTGACTTTTTTCGATTGACGTTTATGATACGGGCTTGGAGGGGCTGTTTTATGGCCTGTCAGTTACAATCAGAAAGAACGACAAATGCAACCAAAACTTGAGATCTGGGTTTCCCCTGACGGAAAGGATGCTGCTGAGGGCAATCAGTCAGCACCTGTTCAATCCCTGCATCAAGCTGTGAAGCTTGTGCTTCAGAGACGCCGTGAAACTGGCAAAGACAAGGGGGCGCGAATTATCCTTCGCGGCGGTACGCACACGCTGAAACGCACACTGAAACTCGGTCCGCTCGACGGTACAGCCGGGCCTGCGCCCGCAGTTGAGAGACCGGGAAGCATGGTCGTCCCTCTCGAAATCCGCGGCGCCCCGGGCGAACATGCCGTGGTTTCGGGTGGGCGCCGCATCACCGGCTGGCAGGAAACCGAGCACAATGGGAACCGTGCCTGGACGGTTAAACTTCACGCGGTAAAGCGCGGAACTTGGTATTTCACGCAACTCTGGGTCAACGGCCGTCGCGCACGGCGGCCGCGTCTGCCGCGCGAAGGAACGCACCGGATCGAGAGTCGACTCTCCGGCGGCACCACCAAGGGATTGGAGGAACAAAGCAGCATCTTCCGGCCGGAAGACCGCTTTGTTTACGCCCCCGGGGATATGTACGCCTTTCGCAATCTGAGCGACGTGGACTTCGTGGCGTTGCATTTCTGGGTCGAAAGCAGGATTCCGCTGGCATCTGTTGACGAGGACAAACGGATTGCCACACTGGAATTCCCGACGCGAATGCAACTGACAGACAACCACGGCGGCCCGCCTGCCCCATATTATCTCGATAATGTTGCAGAAGCACTGGGCGAACCGGGCGACTGGTATCTTGATCGTCCCACAGGCGTTCTGACGTATCTGCCGTTCGAGGACGAAACGCCGGGGACAGCCGAGATCATCGCACCCAAACTGGACCAGCTGGTCTGCATTGAGGGCGACGCCGAAAAAACACGGTACGCCGAACATATCGTCTTGCGAAACCTGACTTTCGCCCACAGTGAGCATGTGCCTGCGAAAGCCACACGCCAAAGCATCCCCCAGGCGGCCTGCCACGTGCCGGGCGCCGTCCAGATGAAGCACGCCCGATACTGCACCATTCAGACCTGCACGGTGGAACACGTGGGCAGTTACGGTATCGACGTCTGCGGCGACAGCACCGACTGCACCATCGACCGGTGCACAGTCCGCGACACATCCGCCGGCGGAGTCAGGATTTTCCACTTGATGCAGGATCCATCACCCGAAGCCTGGCAACGCTTCAGACAGGGACCGTGGTATCACCCGCGCCGGATATCCATGACCGACTGCCACATCTGCGACGGCGGAAAAAGGTGGCGCCAGGGAGTCGGCGTTCTCGTGGGCAATTGCTCCGGGATTCAGGTCGTTCACAATCACATTCACGACTTTGATTATACCGGGATCAGCATCGGCTGGACATGGGGCTATATGGAGGCGCATTCCTACGGCAACATTATTGAATGGAACCACATCCACGACATCGGGCGCGGCGCGTTATCCGACATGGGCGGCATCTACACGCTCGGCCAGCAGCCCGGCACCCGCCTGCGATACAATCACATCCATGATGTCGACTCGCGCGGCTACGGCGGCTGGGGCATCTATCCGGACGAAGGCTCGTCGGATATTCTGATTGAGTTCAACCTGGTGCACGATACGAAGTGCGATCCCTTCAGCCAGCACTACGGCCGCGACAACATCGTGCGAAACAATATCTTTGCCTTAGGCCGGAAGGAAGGCATGGTTGGACTGAGCAAGTTCGAACCACACTGCGGCTATACATTTGAGCGAAACGTTGTTGTGACAGACGGCCTGCGCATCACGCGTCCTCCGTACAACCATGAAGGGCATCCGATGCCCTGCGTGTTCGACCACAACCTATATTTCGACATCAACGGGAAGCGTCTCGATTTCAACGGCCTTTCCTGGGCCGCCTGGCGCGAGTCTGGACAGGACCGGCACAGTGTCAACCGCGATCCGGGATTCGCGGATGTCAAGGCCCGCGATTTCCGATTCAGAGACAACTCCGCGCTTGTCGAAATCGGCTTCATCCCGTTTGATGTTTCGGAAGCGGGGGTGCGGAAAACACGCGGAAGAACCAGAAATGCGGAGTAAGCTCGCAGCCGCAGCGGCACCAGTGCCCGCGGGCGCCTCGCTTGTCCATCCGCCGCTGCTCCGGACGAGACACCCGGACGTGCTGTCCTTTGGCGGCGGCGAATACCTTTTCCTTGGTTCCTCAGGAGAATGATATATGGCAAAAGAAGCAACACGATACCTTGATGTCGACCCCTGGCACATCATCGAGAAGGGGTTCCATCCCGACCGCAGCCGCGTTTCGGAATCCGTCTTCTCGCTCGGCAATGAATGCATGGGCGTGCGCGGCTATTTCGAGGAAGGCTACAGCGGCGAGACATTGCAGGGCAGTTACTTCAACGGCGTGTTCGAAGACCGCCCAATTCATCATGCCAATCGCTTCAAAGGCATGAGCAACCGACTGCATTTCATGGTGAATGCGTGCAACTGGCTCCATACCCGCATCTGCCTCGACGGCGAAACCCTCGACCTGAACAGCAGCAGTTTCAGCGACTTCGAACGCGTCCTTGACCTGCGCGTCGGCGTTCTCACACGCCGGTTCATCTGGACAACGCGCAAAAGCGGCTGGCAACTTCAGCTGACGTTTCAGCGTTTCACCAGCATGGCGCAACCGCATCTGGGGGTGCAACGCGTGGTCTTCCGTCCACTGAACTTCAGTGGTTCTGTCAATGTGCGCATGGGCGTTGATTTCGGCGCGCTTCACACCGGCGTGGCATTCGGCACACAAAGTGATGTGCCTCCCGAATGTTTCTGGGAAGAACGAACAAAGGGCGAGACCGAGCTCGGGGCGGCAATCCTCGGCGAAACAAGAACCAGTCAGCAGAGGATTTTCAGTGGATTCGGTATCAAAACCGATTGTTCAGCAGAATTCAAGCTCGCAGAAGCAGCCGGATTGATGGCACAGGATTTATCGATTCCTCTGGCAGAGGGAGTGCCGGCAACCGTTGACAAGCGAGTCTGGAACGTTGCTGACAAGACTGCCGATACCACTGTCGAGGACCTCTGGGAGCGCGGCGTTCACGAGATGCGACGCGACCGAGATCTGACATTCGAGACTGCCCTGGCCGACCACACTGCGTATTGGGACAATGTCTGGAACACACTCGATGTCACAATCGAAGGGGATCCTGCCAATCAACAAGGCGTTCGTTTCTGCATCTTCCAGATGCATCAGACCTACCACGGGGTCGACCCGACCCTGAACGTCGGCGCCAAGGGACTGACAGGGGAGGCATACTGCGGTCATACTTTCTGGGACACGGAAACCTACTGCCTCCCGTTTTATCTGTTCAGCAACCCGGCGGCCGCCAAAAACCTGCTGCTCTATCGATACAACACGTTGCCGCAGGCAAAAGAGCGGGCACGTGAGCTTGACTGCGAAGGCGCCCGGTTCCCAATGTGCACCATCGATGGCACAGAGGCCTGCGGTGTCTGGCAACACGGGGATCTGGAAATCCATGTTCCGGCCGCAGTCGCATACGGGGTCTGGCATTACGCCAACGTCACCGGCGACACGGAATTCCTGTTCAAAGAAGGGATCGAAATGCTCGTCGAACTCAGCCGCTATTATGCAAGCCGCGGCCAATGGAGCCCCACGACAGGCGAGTTCGGTTTCTGGGGTGTCATGGGCGCCGACGAGTTCCATATGATGGTGCACAACAATGCCTACACCAATGTCATGGCGAAAAAGTGCTTTGAATGGACATGCGCCACACTCGACAGAATGAAACGGGAAAAACCCGCCGCAATTGCTGAACTCAAAGAACGGGTGGGGCTGAACCCGTCCGAGCGCGAAGACTGGGGGCGGAAGGCGAGCAGGATGCGGACGCAGCGTGATCCGGAAACCGGCCTGATCGAACAGCACGACGGCTATTTCGACCTGCCGCACATCGACTGCGGCAGCATCCCCCCAACCGAATTCCCGCTGTACAAACACTGGGCGTATTACCGAATCTTCCGGTATGACATGATCAAACAACCTGACGTCCTGCTGCTGCCGTTTTTCTTCAGCACTGATTATTCACTGGCGGAGAAACGCGTCAACTTCGACTACTATGAGCCACGCTGCATCCACGAGTCGTCACTGTCCCCCGGCGTGCACGCCATCCTCGCCGCTGAACTGGGCCGCCATGAAACGGCATACCAGTATGCCCAACACGCAAGCCGGCTCGACTTGGATGATTACAACCGAAATTCGCATGAAGGTCTCCACACCACCAGTATGGCCGCCGCATGGATGCTTGTGACGTATGGATTTGGCGGGATGCGCTCAGATGGTGAACGTCTATCGCTTGCGCCGGCAATCCCGGCGGCATGGGATGCCTTCAGCTTCCGGGTGTTATATGAAGGTTCGGTTTTGGAAGTGAAGGCGGACAAAGACACAGTGAACCTGCGAGTTGTCAAAGGGGCGCCTGTGGAGGTGGATCTTTTCGGCGAACCCGTATCCGTCAACTCCGACGCGATGGTGGTGTATGCGCCGGGGGCGAAGTAGAACAGACTCCCGACAAAAACGCGGACGGAGAACGCCTGGCGGGACAACAAACAGTACAGACTGGCAACAAATCATCCTCAGCGATATCATCAACGGTTGAAACCCGCTCCGCAAGTAGGTTTCATTCGTTTCGAGTTCGACAGGGTTATTGTTCGCGCTCCGGCAGGGGGGGGCGCACTTGGGCGTTCCAGGACGTCAGCTTCGTCAGCAACGCGTTGCGCCGCTCCGCCGATTGCGGATTCTCCGCCAGGTTGTTCATCTCGTACGGGTCTTCGGCCAGGTTGATCATGAACATTGGCGCGAGGCCGGCGCTCTGTCGTTCGGCCGCCAGTTTCCACCCGTTCTCGACGATCATGCACCAGCCGGCGCGCTCGGAAAAGATGGCCTCGTTCGCAGTGTCGGTCTGACCGCGCAGCAGCGGGGCAAAACTCCGACCGTCCACGCCGTCGACCGGCGGCAGGCCGGCCATCTCCAGACAGGTCGGCATCAGGTCAATCCCCGAAACCAGCGCCTCGCTCACCCGTCCGCCCGGTGTCCCCGGCACGAAGCAAATCAACGGAATCCCTGCCGATTCCTCATGCGGCAAACATTTGTTCTTGAGTCCGTGGCTGCCCTGCATGTCGCCATGATCCGAGGTGAATACAATCATGGTGTCCTCCGCCAGCCCGAGGTGCTCGATGCGGTCCAGAAGACTCCCGATATTGGCGTCGATCTGGGTGCACATGGCGTTGTATAGACGAATGTATTCGTCCAAGTTGTTGCCGTAGCGCTGGAAGTCCGGATCGTTCTCGACCGGGCGCGGGCTGTACGGCGAAAATGTGGGGGTGAACGGATCGATGTCCTCCCGGCAGTTGGGCCGGCGCACGATGGGGCGGTTCCGGTACATCTCCGCGTATTCCGGGGCGGGTTGCTCGGGGTAATGCGGTGCCTGGTAGGACATCATCAACATGAACGGCTGGTCGGCTGCGGCCAATGAATCCAGGCGCTCAAGCGCCAAGTCGGTGGTCACGTCCGTCCGATGGCCAGTGAAGCAATGTTCGCGGTTTTCCTCGTCGTAAAAGCAGACATCGTCATGGAACCCGTTGTAGCACTGATATCCGAAGAAATTCCGAAAGCCGCCTCGCAGTTCCTTCGGAATCGGTTGATTGCCCGTATCTCCCAAATGCCACTTGCCGACCCATGATGTCGCATATCCGCCGGCATTGAGAGCATCGGCAAACGTTGTGCCTCCCTGCGGCAGCGGATCGCCATTGTTGACGACTCCGCAGTGGCTGGTGTACTGTCCGGTCAGCAGCGAGCCACGAAATGGACCGCAGATCGGATCGTTCGAGTAGGCCCGCCGGAACAGCACGCCGCGCGCTGCCAGTCGGTCCAGGTTTGGTGTTTCGATATTCGGGTTCCCCATGCAGCTGAGCGCATAGCGATTTTGTTGGTCCGTGACAACAACCAGGAAATTCATGAGGTTTCCATTGTGGGCCATGGCGTTTTCTCCGATTGGTGGATTCATGCCGTCAATATACCTGCCTCTCCGACCTGCGCATACGACGGCCCGCCGGCATGTCTGTCTCGTCCTGCATCGGAGCGGTCGGACAGGGAACGCACGCGAAAAAGACCGAGGCGACTTGCGAGGGCAATGTTCACTGACAAGTGCCCCATTGGCTTTCGGCTGCAAGCATATTGGTGCGGCCGATTATTCGTGGTTTGGTGCGCGCACGTTCAGGTAGACGTCGTAGCCGGGGCGCAGTTCGCGGAGGGTTTCCCAGGTGCCAGGCAACCAGCTTCCGTCTCGCCCGACCATGACCCGGTACTTGCCGGCGGTTCCGCGCAGGAGGTGCTCGTGCCGCTCCTCCTCCCCCGCGATACCGTAGGTCTGACCGTCGACGGTGCGCACGGCGCCGAGCCGTCGTCTGAGGCTTGGCGAGGCGTTTGGGATGTAGTGCCTTTGGGTATAGGATTCCACGCGCAGGTCTTCGGCGCCGGTGGCCAGTTCCGTCCATGCGGCCAGTTGGCTTGGCGGGGGATCGTCCGCCAAGACCCTTGCTTGGCCGGGAACTAGAGAGCCCCGGTCCACTTTCTCTGCCTGGGGCACTGCGGACCGGATGCGCGTCAGACGCTGAGCGGCGGCGGTGGCGTCTCGAGGGACGTCGAAGACAACCTGGAAGTGGCGCGTGGACCAGGCCAGCGGGGTGCCCTCGCGGTCGAGGATGCGCCCGCGCAGGGCGGGCACGTCGGCGACGCGCCACGCCTCATCCTCCATCAGAGCGACAAAGTGGTCGCGTTGCAAGACCATGTACTGCGCGAGTCGGGCGCAGACTACCCCGCTCCAGACCACGATCACGGCCAGAATCCAGGCGCTGCGTACGGGGGCGAAAGCCGAGTCTGCGGCCGCCGCTTCGGAGTCCCCGGTCATCCCTTCTTCATTCTTCGGTTCCAGCATTGGTTGAGCAGGCCCTGAGCAAGAGTTCCGGATGGTCCCGAAGAACATCCCGCCACTGATCGTCGGTTCCGACACGCACGCCGTTCAGCAGGCTGTCATTCCAGTCGGTCCGGCATGTCCGTTGGAGGTGTCCGCTTCGGCGTGCCCGCGAAACCTCGCTGTACAAGTCGCCGAATCCGGTAATGAACAACCCCCCGATAACCGCAGCCAAGCCCAGCACCGCCCGTCGCTGCATCTGCCGTACAGTTTCAGCACTCATGTTTTCTGCTCCTTCTCATTTCTGTTCCTGTTCCTCCGATGCCGCCGCATCGGGACGAGGCGCGTCAATTCGGTTCAAATCCGCCTGCATCTCGCGTTCCGCCTTTTCCTGCTCATGCTGCAGCAGCGTCTGGAACTCCGCGTTCCAGCGCACCGCGCTCCATACCTCCACGCCGATCTCGACACCCACCAAAACCGCCTCGGTGCCGGGAGCCAGACCGGTAATCTCGCGAAAGGGAACGGGAATGGTGATCCGCCCCTGGCGGCTGATGGCGTCGACCTGGGAGAGCGCGCCGAAGCGCCGCAGTTGCCGACGCGCCACGATGCTGCGCGCGGCCGCCGGTTCGCTGGCGGTTTCGCGCTCGCGCATCTGACGCCAAACCGACTCCGGATACACACCCAGCGCCCCCTCCGGGAGGCAATGCACGACCACGCTCTCGCCGCGCTGACCAAAATCCATCAGCAGACGAGGGCTGAGCTTGACGCGACCGTTGGCGTCAACTGTGCAATAATCTTGTCCGCAAAACGCCATCGAGGCACTCCGGTTTGTTCCATCTTGTTCTGTAACATACCATATACACCCATTTTGTTCCAGCGTCAAGCGGACACAATGATTTTTTTTGGGATTGAGGGCGTTTTTGTGTCGAGTCTCCACGGCGTGATCGGGTTTCGGGTATTAGGTTGACGGCTGATGACAAGAGTGATTGCGACCCCTTCAAGCGAGGAACAAAGTCAGTGCAGGAACGAATCGTGGTTGTCGGAGCAGGATTGGCGGGCAGTGAAGCCGCATGGCAAATAGCTCGGCAGGGGATCGGTGTGGAGTTGTTCGAGATGCGTCCGGACCAGCTGACTCCGGCCCATGCGACGGGCGAGTTTGCCGAGCTTGTGTGCAGCAATTCGCTGGGATCGAGTCTGTTGGATCGCCCCACAGGGCTCCTGCAGGAGGAGCTGCGCCTTATGGGAACGCTGCTGATCGAGGTTGCGCGTTCCGCATCGGTGCCCGCAGGCGGGGCGCTGGCGGTGGACCGAGAGCAATTCGCCGAAGCGGTCACGCGGCGGCTGAGCGAGCATCCGCTCATCGAAGTTCGTCGAGAGTGCGTGGATGATCTGCCGGCCGAGGGCGTTTGCGTGGTTGCCACGGGACCGTTGACGGCGGAATGCTTGAGCGAGGCCTTGCAGCAGCGGCTGGGCGATTGCTCGCTGCATTTTTACGATGCCATGGCGCCGATCATTGACACCGAGACGCTGGACATGTCCATTTGCTTTCGGGCCTCCCGCTACGGACGGGGAGAGCAGGAGCAGGGAGACTACATCAATTGCCCGATGAACCGCGACGAGTACGAGCGGTTTGTCCTGGAGCTGAAATCGGCCGGTCAGGTGAAGCGGCGCGACTTCGAGCAGCGGGACAAAAAATTCTTCGAGGCGTGTTTGCCTGTCGAGGAACTGGCATGTCGCGGCGAGCGCACCCTGGCGTTTGGTCCCCTCCGTCCGAAGGGGCTGACCGATCCGCGCACAGGCGACCGCCCCTATGCGGTCGTGCAGTTGCGCCAGGACAATGCTGCGGGCAGCCTGTACAACCTGGTGGGCTTTCAAACCAGTTTGACCTATGCCGAGCAGGACCGGGTGTTCCGGCTGATCCCCGGCCTGGAAGCGGCCTGCTTCATTCGCTACGGCCAGATGCATCGCAACACGTTCCTGAACGCCCCCCGTCTGTTGGATGCCGGTCTGCACCTCAAAACAGATCCCCGCATCCTGATGGCGGGGCAGCTGGTCGGCGCGGAGGGATACGCAGGCAGCGTCGGCACGGGACTGCTGGCCGGGCTCAACGCGGTGCGGCGTCTGCGCGCTCAACCCGCGCTGGCCCTTCCTGCCGAAACCATGCTCGGTTCGCTTATCCGCTATCTGACCACAGCGGCCCCGGAGACGTTTCAGCCCATGAAGGCCAATTTCGGTTTGATGCCCCCGCTGGTCCCGCCCGTGCGCGGCAAACGGGACCGTCAGGCGGCCTACTCGAAGCGAGCCCTGGAGGCACTGGCTCAGCAATATCCCCATGCGGACGCACATCCGACTTGACGCGAGCGAAAACGGTGTGATTGTTGGAAGCGGCGGCACCCCGTCAACCGATCAGACCGATCAGGCCGATCAGGCCGATCAGACTGATCGGTCTGATATGAAAACGGAAAACTGCTTAAAGAAGGAACAATACAATGAAGAAGCTGCTGATTGGATTGGGAGTCGTTCTGCTTGTGCTGCTTGTCACGGCGAGCGGTCTGCTGATGTGGATGACCTCGGAGGGGTTCATCCGCAAACATGTGTTGACCAAAGTGAGCGAAGACCTTGGCAAACCCGTTGTCGTCGCAAGCATCGACCTGTCGCTGTTCAGCAAAATTGAACTCAAGGAGTTGCGGATCGGCGAGAAAGACGCGCCCATGGTGCACATCCCTCTGCTTCGGGTCCGGTACAGCCTGATGGACATGGCGATGAAAAACACTCTCCGGATCAAGGGGGCCACACTGAATGACGCCCAATTCACTCTGCGGGCCGAGGACGTCGAATCGGTGGAGGATGCGCCGGAAAAGCCGACAAAACAAACTAAGCCTGGCGGAGAGAGGAAAAGGCTTAAAAACGTGTTCATCGAAAACATCGACGTCAACAACCTGTCACTGCGGCTGATTTCCAAACAAAACGGTGTCACTCGCCAGGTGAATGTCCGCAATGCCTCCTTCACGCTGCCCTTGCTGAAAAACGGGGACGACTTCGAGGGAACCTTCGATGCCGAGATCGAAGCGGTCCAGGATGGGCAAACCCAGTTCGCCGGACGCACCGCAGCCACGCTGCGAGGCCATCTGGGCGAGCAGC
>CAZSBQ010000143.1:0-10193 GCA_964604795.1 uncultured Victivallales bacterium
TGGTCCTTGCCGCTTTTGTGGAATTGGAGGTTTTTCCTGTGGCAGTGATCGAGCAGTGTGCCTATTCGGTGGGTGCTTTCGGCAATGCACTTGAGTTCGTTGATGACGCTTTGCTGGGCCTGAATGCGCTGGGCCTGGCTTTCGCTGACCGATACGCTCATGCAATCGGTGAGCAGTCGGCTGAGCTGCTCGCGCTGCATGTCGACCACCTCGGTGTTGGCTTGGAGTTCGACGTTGAGTTTGGCCAGTTTTTCACCGTCGCCCGCCAGCGCGCTCTTGGTGTCGCTTACCGTCCCGCAGACGACGGCGGCCATTTTTCCCAGTTCGTGGCGGATGCTGATCAGGTTGGATTCCACCGCCTCGGGAGTGGCACCGCGCAGCAGCGTGATTTCGACCGGCGCAGCGCCGGGCTCGGTGATGCCCTCGGGGACCATTCTACGGACCAATTTGGCGATTTGCGGCACGAACCAAACCAGCACCAGGGTGTTGGTGACGTTGAAGAGCGAATGAAAAACCGCCAGATGAACCGGCATGTGGTGCGCCGACCCCGGCGCGCCCGGCGCAATCCAGTCCACCAAGCCGAGAAACGGATAGAACGCCAGCAGCATCCAGCCGATGCCGAGCAGATTGAAGACCATGTGGGCGCGAGCGGTGCGCTTGGCGTTGGCGTTCATCTGCAATGACGCCAGATAGGCCGTGATCGTGGTGCCGATGTTCTCGCCCATCACCAGGGCCGCCGCCACCGGCAGACCGATCCAGCCGCTGTAGGCCATGGTCAGCGTGATCGCCATCGCCGCCGAGGACGACTGAACCAGCACCGTGAGCACCGTCCCCACCCCGATGAACAGCAGGACCGAGCCGTACCCGTAGTCGGACACTTGGCTCAAAAACGCCAGCGCCTCAGGATTGCCGCTGATGTCCGGGACGTTTTCCTTCATCAGGTGCAGTCCCAAAAACAGAATCCCAAAACCGATCAGTACCTCCGCCAGCTCCCGGCGCTTTTCGATCTTGCTGAAATAAAACGGCAGGGCCAGGGCAATGGCCGGAAGAGCGAACGCCGTGATTTTCATCTTGAAGCCGACCAGCGAAACGATCCAGGCCGTGAACGTCGTGCCGATGTTGGCACCCATCACCACGCCGATGGATTGCTCCAGCGTCACCAAACCAGCATTCACCAAACTGACCAGCAGAACCGTGGTCGCCGACGAGGATTGGATGACCGTTGTGACGCCGATGCCGGTGAGAATGCCGCGCAGGGGGTTGCCGGTGATCACTCCGAGCAGGTGACGCATCCGGTCTCCGGCCCGCTTGTGCAGGCCGTCGCTCATGATGCGCATACCCAGAAGAAACACGCCCAGGCCGCCGATGATGTTGATGATCCCAAAAACGTTGTTCAATGCTCGGAACTCCTTTGGCTGAGGAAGAGCGCCCTGAACTCCTGGATTCCTGCAGGCGCACAAATGAATGCCGCCAAGCTAACACGATTCTAACATTTCGGTACCATAGCGCCTGACAGTCCCAATGCCATGGAGATGCAGGGCACTTCTTTTCTGACGTGCAAAATGTTTTCTGCAATAGATTGTGTGGGAATGTAAAACTCTCGAGAGGGGCGGGTCGACCGGGCGGGGAGGCCGCGCCCGGTACTTTGTATAGGCCGGCGCCCCGACGGCCTGCGGGCGGGTCGGGCGCGGAGGCCGCGCCCGATACTGGGTAGAGGTCGGCGCCCCGACGACCGGGGGGGCGCGTCGACCGGGCGCGGAGGCCGCGCCCTCTACTCTGCAGAGGGGCGGGAGGAATCACAGCGCCCCCTCCCTTCGGAAAGGAATTGCTTCGGCTGCAACCTTGTGCGCTTTTGACGCGTCGGAATAGCGGCTATATTGGTAGGGAGAATAAGCCCCCAAAATTCCAAAGGAGACTGGAACGCTATGGAAAATGAACGATTCACACTGAATGCCCAGCTTGCCCAGATGCTTAAGGGCGGCGTAATCATGGATGTGACCAACGACGAGCAGGCGAGCATCGCCGAGGAGGCCGGAGCGGTGGCGGTGATGGCTCTCGAGCGAGTGCCTGCGGATATTCGCGCCGCAGGCGGCGTGGCCCGCATGTCGGACCCGGAAATGATCGAACGAATCAAGGCGGCGGTCTCCATCCCCGTCATGGCGAAAGCCCGGATCGGCCATTTTGTCGAGGCGCAAGTCCTGGAGGCGCTCGAGATCGACTATATCGACGAAAGCGAGGTGCTGACTCCGGCGGACGAGCAGTGCCACATCGACAAGAGCGGGTTTTCCATTCCCTTCGTGTGCGGCGCGCGCGACCTGGGCGAAGCCTGCCGGCGGATTTCCGAGGGCGCGGCCATGATTCGCACCAAGGGGGAGGCCGGCACCGGCGACGTGGTAGAGGCGGTTCGCCACATGCGCACCATGAATCGCGAAATCCGCGAGTTGGTCGGCCTCGAGCCGGGCGAGGTGACCCCCTACTGCAAGGAGCACGGCATCCCGGCGCACATCGCCGCGGAAGTGCGCAAGCAGGAACGCCTGCCCGTCGTCAATTTTGCCGCGGGCGGCATTGCGACGCCCGCCGACGCGGCCATGATGATGCAGCTGGGCTGCGACGGCGTGTTCGTCGGCTCCGGCATCTTCAAGTCGGGCGATCCCGCCAAGCGCGCCCGAGCCATCGTCAAGGCCACCGCCTACTGGAACGATCCCGCAAAGATTCTCGAGGCCGCCCGCGGATTGGGCGAAGCCATGGTCGGCATCGGCGTGTCCACCATGCCCGAGGAGGAGCGCACCGCCTCGCGAGGGTGGTAGTCCATGCCCGCATCACCGACAATCGGAGTTTTGGACCTGCAGGGCGGAGTGGCTGAGCATTTCGACCATTTCGCCCGCCTCGAGGTGGCGACGCGGCGCGTCAAGCATCCGGAGCAGATATCAGGTCTCGGCGGGCTGGTGATTCCGGGCGGCGAAAGCACCTGCCTGAGGCGGCTGCTCACCCTGTTCGGGTTCGAGGATGCGCTCCGCCAGGCGCAGGCCGAGGGCATGAAGTTCTGGGGCACCTGCGCCGGCGCGATCCTGCTGGCCGCCGAGATCGTCGGCGAGGCGCCGTACCTGAACATGATCGACATAAGCGTGCAGCGCAACGCCTTCGGCTCCCAGCTGGCGAGCTTTCGCTGCTCGGCCACAGTGCCCAGGATTGCCGAGGGCTCTCTTGAGCTGACGTTTATCCGCGCCCCGAAAATCGTCCGCGCCGGCCCCGACGTGGAGATTCTTCTGCGTCAGGATGACTACATCGCCGCAGCCGAGTCCGAGCAGGTGCTTGTCACCGCTTTTCATCCGGAATTGTCCCCGACCCTGGCGTTTCATCGCCATTTCGCCCGCAAATGCGGTGTTGAGCTGGCGGCCAGGGGGAACGCGGACTCCGACCGGCCCTCGGGCTGGTCTCGAGTAAGCTGGATGCGCCACGCCCGCGCGACCTGAGTTTGCAGGCATCGCCCGAAGGGAACGTCGGCGGGGGCGTTTGAACTAAAAGTTATGCCCACACCCTTTTGAGTTCAGGAAATGCCTGTTTTTCTCGCACCTTGGTTTCTGGTGGCCGGTTTGGCCGCAGCCATACCTGTGGCGATTCACTTGCTGCATCGCCGCAAACCGGCCCCCATGCTGTTCAGCACGGTGCGTTTTTTGCAGGAGGCGCTGACCGAGACGCGTCGTTCCCGCCACCTGACGCATGTCGGCGTGCTGCTGCTGCGCATGCTGATCATTCTTCTTCTGGCGGCCGCCTTCGCGCGTCCCAAGGTGCGGGTTTCCTCCTGGTTGCCGGAGGGGCGCCGCCATGTCATCGTTGTGGTGGACGCCAGCGCCAGCATGCGCTGCCGGCACTCGGGAGGGGAACCATCGTTCGAGCGCGCGGTCGACTGGGCGGCGGAGCTGGTCCAGTCCCTGGGATCCGGTGACCGGGTTGCGCTGATGTTTCCGGGGCACGAGGATCCGTTTGCCCTGTTTCCGCCGTCCTCCGATCTGGAACGGGTGGAGGGTGTGCTGCGGCGGACCGAATGCGGCTGGCAGCAGGCGGACGGCGCCAAGCGCCTGATCGAGCTGATCAATCGGCTGCCCGAGGATGCGCGCGGCCAAGAACCGGAAATCCACGTCTTCAGCGACTTTCAGGCCGAGGACTGGTCCGAGTCCTCTCTGGGCACGTTGGCGGCGGGGCTGGAGGAACTGGGGGCTGCGCTGTTTCTCAACCGCGTCACTCCCTCCCAGCCGGTCAATGCCGGCATTCGCGAAGTCCGCATGCAGCCGAGCGCCATTCTGGGTGCCGGAGCGGTCCGCGCACTGGTCACGGTCGGCGCCGATGCCGGGTTCAGCGGTGGCAACACCGTTGTGCTGGAGCAGAACGGGGAGGAGTTGGACCGGCAGGGGGCAACCCTGAGCGCGGGCGCGGAGAAGGAGACGGTTTTGCGCACCCGCGTGGAGGGTGAGGGCGATTTCTTCACCGCCATCATCCGTTTGAGTCGGGACACTTACACTGCGGACAACCTGCAGTACGTCGCGCTGCCGCGCCGGGATGCGGTGCCGGTGCTGATTGTCGACGGCGGTGCCGCGACCGGCGGCGGGATGGATTCCTTTTTCCTGCAGCGGGCGCTTCGGCCGGGGGCGGCCTCGACCACGCTTTTCGAGCCTGAGGTGATCGGCCGCCGGGAGTTCGACAACCGCTCTCTCGACCAATATCAGGCGGTGCTGGTGTGCAATCCCGCGGAGCTGGGCGATGCCGAGGTGCTGCGCCTCGAGCAGTTTGCCGAGGGTGGAGGGATGGTGGCGATTTTTCCCGGCGACCAGGAAAGCGTGGCTGAAAATCTTTCGCGATTCACCCCGTTCAAGGCGCTGCGGGCAATGCGGGATGTTCGCTCCGAGCGGACCGCGGTTCGGTTGATCGGCACCGACGCCCCCGGTGCCGTGGAACGCCGAACTGAAGTGCTGCTGCCCGAAATGCCCGACATCCCGCTGCGCAACCGCCTGACGTTCGGGGACGTTCCGCCATCTGTGCAGGAGGTCTTCCGCTACGAGGACGGGCCGCCGTTCGCTCTGCAGGCGTCCCAGGGCAGCGGAACCCTCTGCGCGGTGTCGATGTCCGCCGGCCGGGACTGGTCGGATTGGCCGCTGTCGCCGCATTTCGTAATTTTCCTGCACGAACTGCTGCGCTTCGGGTTCGGAGATGTCGAGGCTGGCTTCACGATTGCTGCGGGAGAGTCTCTGACGGTTCCCGCCTTCGGACGGAGCACGGTGGTGGACTTTCAACTTGCGGGGCCGAACGGCGAAACACGGCTGATTTCCGCCGAGCGCAACGGTGCCGGCGCGCCGTTTTCGGTCTCCGGACTGACCGTTCCGGGATTGTGGACGGTGACTGCCGGCGAGCGAGAATGGCGCGCGGCGGTCAATATCCCCCCCTCGGAGCGTTCGCTTGAATTTGTCGGGGCGAAACCGTTGCTGCAGGCGTTTTCGAAGGTGGAAGCGAACTCCGCGGAAACCCCCGAAGAGCTTCGGACCCGCCTCGATATGCTCCATCGGGGCCGTCCGGTGTGGCCCGCGCTGCTGATTGCGGCGTTCGCACTGACGATTCTCGAAGAGGTCATCGCCAATCTGCGCAGCTCCACGCGCAGCTTGGCGGCGGGGATCGGCGCGCTCGCGCATCGCGGGAGGGCAGAGGCATGAGTTTGTCCCCCGCGACCATTATGGTGGACCCGGTCCTGCCCGTGTGGCTTCTGCTCGCCGCAGTGGTTGTTGCCCTGGGATTCGCCTGGCTGAGCATACTGGGCAGCGGCCTGGAGCGTCGGCATTGTCTGGGCATCTGGTTGCTGCGTGCGGGGGCCGTCCTGCTGGTCGCCCTGCTGCTTCTGCAACCGGAAAGGCGGGTGGAAAAGAAGCATCGCGAAAAACCGGTGCTGGGTGTGGTGCTGGACACGTCCGCCAGCATGACCGACCAGCCCGAATCGTTGGCGGAAGAAGCGACCCGCGCCGAGCACGCCCGCGCCTTCCTGTCTCTCGGTCCCGTCCGCAAATCCCTGGAAAAACGCTACCGCACGCACACCTACACCATGGGCGCGGAAGCGTCCCCCGCCGACGACTTGGTGAATGCGGACATCGCTTTCGATCAGCCGCGCAGCCATCTTACCCGCTCGCTCAACGCTATCCTGCCCGAGTTGGCGGGGCGGGGCGCGAAGGGTCTTGTCGTGCTCAGCGACGGACTCGACCAGTCCGTCGAATCCCTGGCCGCCGGCGCCCGCGACGTGCCGGTCATCGCCGTGGAGCTGGAACCGCCCGTGCCCGCCGCCGAAGCCGAAGAGCAGGAACTGCGGATCACCGATCTGGCCTACCCCAAGCGTACAGTGGTCGACTGGCGCATTCAGGTGCGCGCCGTCCTTCGCCGCCGCGGCGCCGGCGAGTTGTCAGTCCCGGTCAAGCTTCACCGGGAAGGACACCTGCTGCAAACCATGCCCGTCCGGTTCGCCGCCTCCCAACAGTACCAGACCGTCACCTTCAACATCCAACCCCCCGAGGTCGGACGCATCATGTACAAGCTGGAGCTGGGCGAGCTGCCGAACGGGCGTACTTCTGAGTCCGCCGCCGAGGAATTCGTCATCGAGGTGACCGATCCCGAAACCCGCGTGCTGTATCTCGAGGGTACCCCGCAGTGGGAGTTCAAATTCCTCAAGCGAGCGCTGCTCGAGGACCGCACCATCCGCCTTTCCGCCTATGTGCGGACCGGCGGCACCTTCATCAGTTTCTCCCAGGACGGACGCGGCACAGGCAGTGAAATCCCCACCCTCACCGCCGAAACGCTGGCTAAATACAAGGCGCTGATTCTCGGCGACCTGACGGCGGACTCTCTGGACGAGGACGCCTGGGCGGCGGTGGAGGACTTTGTCGACCGGGGCGGCGGCCTGCTGGTTGTCGGCGGTCGGCGCAACTACGGCGACCGCGGATTTCAGCAGGTGCCCGCCATGCGCAAGCTGCTGCCCATCCAGCCGTCCTCCTCCGGACGAATGCGCGAGGGACGATTCCCCGTGATGTTCTCCGAGGAAGGCCGCTCCCATTCGGCCACCAAAGACCTGGCCGACGCCGTGTCTCTGCCGCCGATTCTGAGCGTGTGGCGTCCGTCTGCCCCCTCCGAATTCGCCTCGGTGCTGGTGGAAACCGGCGACGAGAGCCCCGTGCTCGCGGTTCGCCGCTACGGCCAGGGACGGGTTGCCATGCTGCTCAGCAACACCTTGTGGCGCTGGCGGCTGGGGACGGCGGTCACTGTCGGCGACCGGCACGTGTACGACGCCTTCATGGCGCGCATCACGAGGTGGCTGCTCCCTTCGCCAGAAGAGACTGACGCGCCCGACACCCTGCAGTTGCTGACCCGCGACAGCGAGGTGGACGTCGGCGCATCCGTCCCCGTCGGCTTGGCGACCGGACAAGCGGCGGACCGAAAAGGCACCCCGGAATTCACCTGTCACGTGCGCACGCCGGATGACCGCACCCTGCAAGTACCCCTTTCCCCAGCCCAGCTCGGCGCCGACGTCGGACTCGCCGATTCCGTAAACGGATACCTCGGCCACTTCACACCGCACACAGAGGGCGAATACACCATCCAAGCCGACTCCGAGGACGGGACCAGCAGAAGCACACTGCGTCTGCTTGCCACCCGTCCCACCCGCGAACGCACCGGTGCCCCAATCAACCGCGAATTCCTGAGCCGGCTCGCCGAAACAAGCAACGGAGCGTTTGTCCCGCGCGATCAGTGGCGCTCCGCCCTGGACTCCCTTGGTGCCGAGGGGCGCACCGTGGAAACCGTGCGTCAAACCCCGCTGTGGACATCGCCCTGGTGGCTGGTTCTGCTGATCGCTCTGTTCAGCCTGGAATGGTGGTGGCGCCGCCGCCTGGACCTGGTCTGAATTCAACAACCCACCGTTCGCCTGTCCCTCAAGACCGGGCGGTAGCCTGCTTGACAATCAATACCAATTCTGATATGGTGCCGGCATGAATGAATACGAAGTCAGATTGCTCGAGCCTGCCATAGAGTTCCTGAGAGGGCTATCGCCAAAACTCCGGACAAAGGCATACCGCGGCATCGAGCTTCTCGCGACGTTCGGACCCGAACTCTCGATGCCGCACGCGAGAACTCTCAGGAACGCAGGTGATCTGCGTGAACTGCGAGTCAAATTCGCTTCCGACATTGTCCGGCTGTTCTATTTCCATCATGAAGAAAAGGTCTACATCGTTACGTCAGGCTTCGTGAAGAAGAGCGACAAGACTGATCCACGCGAACTGCAGAGGGCCATCCGCCTGATGCGCAGGCTCAAGGA
The DNA here is from genome assembly GCA_964604795.1 of uncultured Victivallales bacterium. Classification (GTDB taxonomy): domain Bacteria; phylum Verrucomicrobiota; class Lentisphaeria; order Oligosphaerales; family CAZSBQ01; genus CAZSBQ01. The sequence goes on from CAZSBQ010000143.1 coordinate 8,342, forward strand.
GCATGCACCATGAAGACATACAACTACAAGGAGGTTCTGGAGGAGGAGCTGAAGGACCACGAATTCCGTCGGGCTTACGAGGAATCGGAAGAGGAATTCGCCGTTGCCAAGGAGATCATTCGACTCCGCATAGCGAAGGGCTGGACCCAACGCGAACTCGCCGAACGTGCGCACACGTCACAGCCGGCAATCGCGCGTCTGGAATCCGGCAACTACCGGAATGTAAGCCTCTCGTTCCTCCGCAAGCTCGGCACTGCCCTCGGGGCCGTTCCCGTGGTACACATGGAACCTGTTGAAGACATCCTAGGGCTGGGCTAACCAGTCAGTCCGATTGTGAGAAGTCTCAGCAAAGATAAGTCTCCCCCCCCCGCGAGAAGGCCTGACGGCCGAGTGCGAAACAAGGAGATTTCAACTACATTTCCCGGGCATAGCGAAGCAAAACCATGAGAGGTTGATGATGAACGAGGAACCGCAAAACCAAGCCGGTGATGGCCAGGATGGCGCCGTCGATTTTCAGCCCGAGAACGAGTTGAAGGAGTTGGTGCTGCAGCACCTGCCCCAGCCGCTTGGCGGTCTGTTGGAACAGGCGCTGGACCAGGAGGTGACTGACATTCATCTCGATCCCGGCGAGGATGGATGGGTGATGCGCCGCAGAGTCCACGGAGAACTCGTGACGGAACAAGCACCGGAACCGGCCGAGGGAAAACGCCTGCTCAACCAGGCCAAGGTGGTGGCCGGACTGAGAAACGACCGACTTCTTGTCCCGGACGAGGGACGAGTCCGAGTGCGAAAAGGCGAACGGCTCTACGACGTGCGCGTCAGCGTGGCCCCCGTGGTCGAAGGCGAAGCCGTCCATCTCCGCATGCTGTCAGCCCACTGGGAATGGGAGAACCTCGGACAACTCGGCTTTACCCAAAACGAGGTGGAGACGATATCCGAAACACTGAAGAGCCGCTCCGGCTTGATTTTGATTGCCGGCGCCACCGGGGGCGGCAAGACGACCACCCTCTATGCGTTGACCACCCTCGTGCGTGCCGAGGCAAACGTGATCGCCTCGATGGAAGACCCGGTCGAGTACGAGATTCCCGGCGTGCGCCAAGTTCAGGTGGACCAGGCCCAGGGGTTGACCATGGCCACGGGCTTGCGCACCCTTTTGCGCATGGACCCGGACATGATCCTGGTCGGTGAGATTCGGGATTCCGCCTCGGCCGGCATCGCCGGGCGCGCGGCCCTGACCGGAACCTTGGTTGGCGCCACGGTCCATGCCCCGGGACCGTGGGGCGCGCTGGCCGTCCTCCGAAACCTGGAGGTTCCGCGCTATGTCATCGGTGGTGCACTGCGCATGATCATCACCCAGGAGCTGCTGCCCACACTGTGCCCGCAATGCGCTCGTGCCAGGCCGCTACAGGAAGAGGAACGCGAGCTCTTCGAGCACCATGCCGTGGTCGTGCCCGAAACTCTGCGGGATGCCGTCGGATGCCCCGCCTGTCACGGGCTGGGCTATGCCGGACGCACCGCCGTGACCGAGGTGCTGCCGGTGGGCCTCGAGGCGGGACGAATTCTCGCCACCGATTCCATCCGCGCCGGCCTGGAAGAGTGCTTCGAAAATGAAGCCGTCGATTCACTGACCCGGAACGCGCTGCGGCGGGCCGCCGCCGGCGACATCCCGTTCTCCTCCGTGCAGAGACTCATCCTCGCCAGGCACGGAAGCCGAATTCGCGCGCCGAAGAAATGAAAGCAGTTTTATTGACGACAGTCTCTGGCGAGACGCTTCGGCAGAGCAAAGTTAAACCAGGCATGAGTCCACTCTAAAAAGTCATTTTTCCCGATTCCGAAGGCCTGGAAGGCCTGT
>CAZSBQ010000144.1:0-9888 GCA_964604795.1 uncultured Victivallales bacterium
CAAAAAAAATCAGCGCAAGGACTTGACAACAAGAAGATGCTCTGACCCGGAAACAGCCTCCCTACTGGACCGACAGCATCTACCTCTCGGCTGACACCGTGCTGGACAGCACGGACACCTGTGTCGGTGAACAGCGCAACCGGCGCGGCCTGGCCGTCGGCGACAGCTACGGCGGCAGCGCCACCGTCCGCCTGGAAGGACTGAACGCCGGCGACTACTACATTTTGGTCAGCACCGATACGGGAAGGCGCCAATACGTCGGCGAATTCGGCGGTGAAGGAGACAATCTGGGTGTCGGACCGGTCATCCATGTCAATCTGCCGCCGCCTCCGGACCTGGTCGTCGAATCCGTCAGTGCTCCCGGCCAGGCCTTCTCGGGCAGCAGGATGGTGATTACGTACCGAGTGCGGAACGTCGGGCAGGGAAGGGTCCGAGACAACTGGCACGACGGCATCTATCTGTCCGCGGACGACCAGCTAGATGGAGGCGACATACGGGTGGGTCTCCGTCCTCAGGATAAGGAGACTGGGTGTCGAGGGATCCTGACCCACCATACAGAGTGGACTATACCGAAAGCCTGAGTTTCCAGGTGCCATGGCAGCAGTCGGGCACTTTCCAACTCCTTGTGGCCGTGGATATAGACAACGAGGTGGAGGAGTACGCTTTCGAGGAAAACAACCTCCGCGCATGCGATGTCGCTACGACGGTGCATCTGACGCCGCCGCCCGATCTTGAGATGGAGATACTCGAGGCGCCGGAGAACAATATCGCGGGGCGCCCGTTCACAGTCTCATACAAGGTGCGCAATGCGGGGGCATCCAGCCCTTCCGCAGACCGTTGGCACGATGCGGTCTACCTGTCCACAGACTCCGTCCTGGATACTGCCCAGGATATTCGGCTGACAAGCCTGCGCATCGCCTCGCCATGTGATTCCTGCGACGACGAGGCAGCCTCCTTTGCTCCGGAGGCTGAGTACACCCGTCACCTGACAGTGACCCTCCCCATGATGTCGGAAGGGGATTTCTTCCTGCTGGCGGCCTGTGATGTGAACGGAGATGTGTACGAAGTCGACACCCGGAACAACGTCCAGGGTGTGCCGGTCGCAGTCGAGTCCCGGTGGGCCGACCTGGTGGTGACGGAGCTGAGAGCCTCCCCCTCAACCTCGGCCGGCGGGCCTATGCTTGTGACGTGGCGGATTCGGAATCAGGGGGTTGGCGCGACGATGGCGGGGTCGTGGACCGACAAGATAATGATCTCTCAGGACGAGGTGCTCGGCAACGGCGACGACGGGCTGCTCGCCAGTGTCCGTCACCAGGGGCGCCTGGCCCCGGAACAGGACTACACCGTCTCCCGGCTGGTCGAACTGCCGTTTTCGGGGTTCACGGGAGACTGTCTTGTCTACGTCGTTGCCGACAGCGAAAACGAGGTGTTCGAGGGACCGGAGGGGGAGGTCAACAACCGTGCCGATCCGGACCAGACCCATGTTGATCGGCATTTTGCCGACCTGGCCGTCATCGGCGGTTCGGTTACCGTTGAGAACCGGCGGCTTCGTGTTCAGTGGACAGTGGAGAACCAGGGGGACGTATACACCAATGCCCGCCGCTGGTTCGACGAATGCCGTCTGTCGGCGAACCAGACGTGGGGCGACGCGGACGACCGCTCGCTCGGCGGGGCGTACCGCACTGGTGGCCTGCTCAATCCCGGCGAAGTGTATCATGCATCTGTGCTGCTCGAAATACCGGACGACACCGTCGACATGCGGTATGTGTTGATCAAGGCGGATGCCGCGGATCAAGTCCTGGAACATGGCGTCGAAGACAACAATGTGCTGATAGCGGCCACAGTGACCGCCCACCCCGATCTGGAGCCGGGGGATATTGCTTTGACGGACCTCCGTCTCTCGGTCGATCTGGTCGTCAGCGATGTCGTCGTCCCGGAGGAGGCCGTCAGCGGCAGCGAGATTCCGGTTTCATGGACCGTCCGCAACACCGGCGACCCGCTGTCCGCCGAAGAACCGTTTCCGCCGGAGTGTCCGGACGGGCAATGGGAGGACGCCCTGTTCCTGTCCCGCGACATGGTGCTGGACATGGAGCACGACACCTTCCTCGGCATGCAGCGGACGGCCACGGCCGAACTGCTGACCAGTGCCGAGGAGGGACAACCCCAGTACCAGTATCGTTCATGCGAGCACACCCTGAATCTGCCCGACGGGGTGAGCGGATCGTATTACCTGATCGTTGCGACAGACCGCTACGACACCGTGCATGAACGCGGGGCCGAAAGGAACAATACGGCAACACACGCCATCCCATTGGATATCGTGCTACCGACACCGGCCGATCTGACCGTGGGCAGCATCCGTGCCTGGTCCCGTGCGTGGACAGGACAGAGTATGTGGGTCGGCTACGACCTGCTCAACCCCAGTGACGCAGTGGCGGAGGGGCATTGGCGAAACCACTTCTACCTCTCAACGGACAGACAACTGGACGCCGCGGACCAACGCCTGGGGGAAGCATCCGGCAGCGGCCCTGTCGAAGCGGGCGGCAGCCGTGATAGTAGTGGGTGGTTCCCTGTTCCCGCCGCAGGCGGGGAGTACTATGTGATCGTGCATGCCGACGCCTACAACCAGTATCCTGAACTGGACGAAACCAACAACATCGGTGTGTCCGAGGAGACTGTCACCATCGAAGTGCCCTCTCTGCTGTCAGTCGCCGGAACAGGGAGCGTCATGATCGATGCGAGAATGGACCATGCCTATGGCCGTTCGTACAACTACCGATTCCACGCGGAAGAAGGTCAGAAAATCACACTGACGGCGGAATGGCAGCACACGGAGGTCGACAGACGCTGGAATATCACGCAGGCGTACGTCGCCCGCGGACGAATTCCCACCCCGGTGGACTGCGACTTCGGCGGGGTCGAGTACTTCGACGAAGACGGCTGTCTGCTTTCGTCGAAACTGACCGCCGAGCAAAGCCGGGCGGCACCCCTGACCTTCGTCGTCGAAACGTCCGGCTTGCATTACCTGCACCTGGATGTCCGACCGCATCTGCAACCTCCGGAGGAATACCAATACTACCCCTCACGCGAGGTCTTCCGCCTGACAATCACCCCGACCGACATCGATCTGTGGCAGACGGGGGTTGAAGTGTTTAAAGTCGTGCGGAGAGAGTGGTCGGAAACGCTAACGCACACCGTGCAGTCGGTGGTGACGATGCCGCCGTGGTGGCGGAGGTGGTGTGGGCGATACAAGAGGGAGAGCCTGTACTACGGTTTCGAGGCTGAACAGGGGCAGGCTGTCTGCCTGTCAGCTCAGCGCCTCGGGCTCCGGATGGCCGACTTCGATGAGGGATACTGGAATGACACGGCGATTTTTCGCAAAGACCGCAGCATTTCTACATCCGTCTACGTTGCCCACGAACGGATGCCGACCCCCGTCGATCACGACTTCGGCGGCGATCTGTCTAGCTGCTATTTCACTGGTTCCAGGTCCGGGCCTCTCACGATCCCCAGCACGCAGGCCGGAACCTACTACGTACGGGTCGACCTGCAATGCTTCCCCCGGGTGAACCGGGAGTGGGTCGTCACTGAGCACGGGGTATACGAGACACACTACGACGGCGTTGAGCGGTTCAGTTTGAGCGTGGTCGACATCCCGTTTGTGGTCGCCGACGTCAGCCCGTCTCGGGCGGGAAATGCGGGGCTTGCGACCTTGAAAGTGACCGCCACGACCTTCAAGACACCTCATCCCGTCGAGTTGGTTCAGGAAGACCAGGTCGTCCGCCGCGCGGTGGATGTGGCCCTGCAGCCGGACGATCCGAGTTGTGCCTTCGTCACGTTCGACCTGACGGGCCTTTCCCCCGGCAGATACGAGCTGGGCATGACCAGTATCGAGGAAGAAAGCGACAGCTTTCCCCTCGAAGTGGTCAGCGGCGTCGGACCCGGCCCCGATGCCTCCGTGGACGGGCCGGCCCTGGTTCGCGAAGGCCGCACCTACCTGTTCTACGTCAACTACGGCAACCGCGGCGACGCCGACACCGTCGCACCCCTGCTCATGATCGAGAACCTTGATGACAATCCGTTCGCTCTCAGCCGCAAGGACTTGCGCGACGCTCCGCCCCAACCGGGCCGAACGCTTCAGGTCATGGGCATCAGCCACAACGGCCCGGCCGGCGTCCTCCGCCCCGGTTACGTCAACAGCATCCCCGTTTTCTTCCGCACCGCTCCCGGCAATGGGAATTTCCGCGTCCACACCATCCGCGCCGACAATGATCGGCCTCTGGATATTGCAGAGATTGAACGCCTGGTCAGGCCCGTGACCATGTCCGACGAAGAGTGGCAGCAACTGCGCCCGCGTCTGGCGGCACGCGTCGGCCCTACCTGGGGAACCTACGTCCAGGCTTTGGCAGGCACCGCCAGCACCCTCAGCCGCTACGGACAACGAACAGCATCGGTGCGCGAATTGCTGTATGCCTTATTCAGTCAAGCGGCGTACGACGTGGTGCCATCACCCGTGGCCTATGTTCTGGCTCACCCGGAAGGTGCCGAGCTGGTGGAAGCTTCCGTAACCGCACTCGGATTCGATGGTCGGATACTGGCCCAGGCTGTAACTGACTCTCGCGGGGCGTACCGATTCACCTCACCGTGGTCGGGTGCAGAATCTGTGCGTGCCGAGGCTACAGGGCACGCGCGAAAGGTTGTCGAGATAACCCCGGCGATAACGGGTCTTCGCCCACCGGTCCTGGTGTTGCAGCCTGAGTCGCGCATCCATGGCACGGTCATTGCGCCACAGCTCGACCAGGAGGGGCTGCGGCTGTGGGTCGCTGCGCGGCTTGAGGGCTCGGTGGGGCGTCAATACATCTACCATGGTCAGCTTCGGGAATTGACTCCCGATGAGTTGAATGACGGCGGTCTGCCGCCTGGCAGCTACGCCTTTCAAATCCCCGGGATGCCCGCAGGAGACTATCGCGTGACCTTCCTGTCTCATGGATATCTTGAACGCACCGTTGCTGTCACCCTGGGAGAGGCCGAAGTCTATTCCCTTGATCCTGTAACTCTTACCCGCGCGGCGACGATCGGGGGACAATTGGTCGATGGAACGACTGGAGCCGCGGTTCCCGGCGGCTTCGTGCGGCTGTTCGCGAGTGAACGCCCTGTCGCGGCTGCGCTCAGCGGCAGCAACGGCGAATTCGCTTTTGACCGGCTGACCTCGGGGCAATACACTCTTCGTGCGGGGGGCATAGCCACCGCAGGCATCGCCGAAATGACGGTCGGGCTGGCAGAAGGCGAGCAGTTGAGTTCCGTCAGCCTGACACTAATGGCCGGCGGGCGCGTCGTTGGTACAGTTCGAGCCGCTCAGGCACCTTTGAATGGCTTGCTGGTCGTGGCGCAAAACGGTGCCGGCCGTATCATCGGTGCGGTCACGGACAGTGACGGACACTATGAACTGGAAGGATTGCAGCCTGGCGAATGGCGCATCGGGATCGGTACCGTGCATACGAGTGACGCAGTGTCTCTCGAGATTGGCGACGACGAAGAACAGGTCGAGCAAGATCTTGATACGGTATTCGATGGTCAAGTGAGCGGCACCGTAACCCTTGCCGATGGTACGCCGGTCCAAGGGGCCACGGTTCAGTTGCTGGAATACGGCCGGTTTGTTGTGGGTACGCGCACCGACTCCGACGGACGGTATGTGTTCCATCTTGCCGGGGGAGGAACTTACGAGTTGCTCGCCCTCTGCGACGGGGCGAGCTTCGACCCCGTTGCCGGCCTGGTTGTAGACAACGGCGAGACGGTGCAGCGAGACATTGCCGCTGGTTCGGCCGTTCTGAACGTGCTCTTCACGGGGAATGTGGATTCCGGCCATTCTGGGGGAACCGTTCTTCTCAGTCGCTGGTTGAATGGAACGTCGTACACGGCAGGTTCCTACGATGTCGACGGTATCGAGGATGTTGCGTTTGGCCATCTGGCACCCGGGGAATACAGCCTGACCTTTCTTGGGAACGGGCAATGCGGCGGTCATTGTCTGGTAAGCGTGAGCAGCGGCACACAGGATGTCGAACTCGGGGTTCACCCCCAGTACGTGCTGTCCGGAGCAGTTCTGAATGCCGAAGGGCAGCCCGTGCCGGGAGCAGTTCTAAACCTTGTCAACATAGCCAATCCGCTAAGGCGCAGGCTCACGGCATCTAATGCGACGGGACGGTATGAGATTTCCTCCGTGGGTGCCGGAGTTTACGATCTCTCGGTATGGGCTCCGGGTTGCGAACTGGCGGTGCAAACCGATGTGCTTGTCAATGAGGACACCAGTCTGAGTGTAGATGTTCTTCCGGCCGTATCTACTATCAGTGGTCGCGTGATATCCAATACGGGGCGCCCCATTAGCTCCATTTGCGTGCAAATATCCGGTGCCCGCGATGAACTGCTTGCGGAAACGGTCACCGACCGGGAAGGCAATTGGAGAGTGGAGGGCGTTCACGGTGAGGATCTTCGCATAGAGGTCCGAGTACCGAGCTTCCTGACATCCGAGATCAGGCCCGTTACAGTCGCGTTGGGACAGTCCCGTGACGTCGGCGAAATCGAACTGGAGTTCGTTGCCGTCGGGCAGGGATGGCTGCCAACGGCCAAGCGGAGCCTTCTCTACAACGGGTCGGCCGGACTTGCGGAGATGTTACGGACACGTTCGGAAACCGAATCCGGTTGGCTTGATTCGCTGTTGGAACACTATGGCCCCCGGCGCTCAGACCACCTTGGCCGGGGGGACGTGCCACTGGTGACCAGCGACGATTGTTTAGCCTGCATGGAACTCTTCGAATCGTTGTACTGGGATGCCATTCCAGCGCAGAATCCGGCGTACCAGCGTATCCTTGACTCAGAGTCCGAAATCGATGTCCAGAGGCTCGTGGTGGCCGGGGTTTTCGCCGGTGAACTCGCCACTGTAGCCGGGACGTTGGCTGGCATAGTGATCTCCGCTGAGGCGCTGCTTGCTGCTTTGCCGAGCAGTTCTCTTGCTGCTCCCGTTGTCACGGTCTCTGCTGGAGGAGCGATTGGCAGCTCTGCTGCAGCCGGTCCTGCAGCAGTTTTAACCGTTACGAACAACATCGTTTCCATCGTTGGGGGGATCAACGGCCTGGTTGGCTGCATCCAGTCTGCCATTACCGCCGATTCCGGCACCGAAACCAGTGACAGCATTGACAGGGCGGCGAATACGGCGAGCAATCTTCAGTCCACCGTGCATTCAACGATCGGCCTCATGGAGGACGTGCTGATACATCCTGAATATCAAAAGGCCTTTGGCGGGTACGCCGGTGCAATGGGCATCCTGGGCGGTTTTATAGCCATACGCAGTGCGGTGGAATCGGCCATGTTGATCAATACGGCCGAACAGGTGAATGAGCTTATAAGGTTGGAAGAGCACAGAGACGACATGGTCCGTGAGTACGAGAATCGTGTTCGTCACGCCAACAATCTGCTGAGGCGGTACCAAAACTGTCGTGCTGAACGGCCCTGCCGAGATCAGGACTCCGACGACGATGGTGACGATGAAGATGAAGATGAACTGGACGATCCGCCGAGGTATCGGCCGAGCAGTGACGATTCACCGGATGACCAGGACGATTACGACCCGGACACGGTCGTATCCTTCGATCCGAACGATATCATCGGTCCCGCCGGATTCGGCGAGGAAGGCTGGGTCGGGGGCAGCAAGCCCCTCCCGTACCGGATTCGCTTCGAGAACGTCCCGGAGGCCACCGCCCCCGCGCAGGGAGTCATGATCGTACAGCAGCTCGATGACGACCTGGACTGGCGGACCTTCCGTGTCGATGATTTCGGCTGGGGCGACATCCACGTCGACGTGCCCGGCGATCAGGGGTACTACATCGGTCAGGTGGACTTGCCCGACAGCGGCGGCCTGGTCGTTGACGTCGTCGCCAACGTCGATGTGATTGCGGGCGAGATCACGTGGCAGTTCCAGACGATCGACCCGGTTACCGGCAGAACGCCGGAGGACGCGCTCGCCGGCTTCCTGCCCCCCAACGACGAAAACGGCATCGGGGAAGGCTACGTCACCTACACAGTACGCCCGAAGGCCGATGTTGAAAGCGGCAGTGTCATCGCGGCCGAGGCAACCATCGTTTTCGACGCCAACGAACCCATCGATACGCCGCGGATCAGCAATCTGCTGGACAGCGCTCCGCCAGTCAGTCAGATGGAATCCGTCACCTTGGCCGACGCTCAGACGGGGGAGATGCAGGCAGCCTGGAGCGGGTCGGACGAAGGCGGCACCGCACTGGCGTCGCACTCCGTGTATGTGTCTGTCGACAACGGTCCTTTCCATCCGTGGCTTGAGGGCACCCAGTTGACCGAGGCCCCCTACACCGGTCAGCCTGGACACACCTACGCCTTTTACTGCGTGGGTCACGATTACGCAGGCAACACCGGGACGCCGCCGCAACAGCATGACGTTTGGCTGGCAGTGCCCGGCACGCCGCCCGTGGCCGGGAATGACAACTACGAAACCGCCGAAGACGAGATTCTCCAGGTCGACAGCGCGTCAGGGGTTTTGGCCAATGACCATGACCCGGACGGCCGGGACTTGACAGCGACGTTGGAGACCGATGCCCAGCATGGCGTCGTCGAACTGCTCCCCGACGGCAGTTTCACGTACACGCCCGAAGCAGACTACTATGGCCCCGACTCCTTCACCTACATCGTTGCGGACGGCACGGATGCCCACGTCACAGGATCCGTCACGCTGACAGTGCAGTCGGTGTCTGATCCGCCCGTCGCCGTCAACGACGCCTATGCGGTGGACGAAGACTGCGGAACCATGACTCTGGACGTGCTCGCCAACGACGCGGACGGCGACGGCGACCCGTTGGTGATTGTAGCCGCCGGTCCGGCCGCGCATGGCGAAGTGGCGGTGGTCGACGGCGAACTCCACTACACCCCCGACGCGGACTACTGCGGACCGGACGCCTTTATCTACACCCTTCAGGACAACGGACGAAATCAGGCGGGGGCCTCTGTAACCGTCAGTGTCCTGGCCGTCAATGATCCGCCGGTGGCGGTCAACGATACACTGACTGTCGATCAGAACACCGAATACGCATTCGTGGATGTCCTGGGCAACGACCATGACATCGATTCTCCCCGGTTGACGGTTTCCTTGTTCGAACCGCCGGAACACGGCGCGGCCGAACTGTTCGAAGGCGGGGTGGTCTACGCTCCCGACCAGGGCTACTATGGCCCCGACTGGTTCTCCTGCACCGTAAGCGACGACGCCGGCGGCAGTGCGGCAAGCAGCGTGGAAGTTACGGTTCTTGGGAAACTCGAGTTCGAACTCCACCCCGGATGGAACTTGGTGGCGGTCCCGTTTCAGCCACTCTGCCCCGTCCTACAGGAGTTGCTTCCGAACAGCGGTCTGATGGAAGCGTGGCGGTGGAACAACGGTTATGAACGGGCCAGTGCTCTGCGTCCCCTCAAAGGGCACTGGCTCTATATCGCGCCCACCGAACGAAACACCGCCACATCTGCGACGGTACGCGGTACACGCCTGGAGGTGGAGACCATATCAGTCGTGCAGGGCTGGAATCTGCTCGGCGTCAGCGAAGCGTTTCAGTTGGCCGCCGAATCAGATGCTCCCTGGTTGCTTCCCGCGTGGAGCTGGGATCCTGTCGCGAAGCGCTACGTGCCGCTCGAGTACGGTGCGGAAGTCCAACCCGGTCTCGGCTACTGGTTCTACTTCACCCATGAGGCGGAGCTGCGTTTGCGCCCGTAGGGACTGGCAGCCCGATGCCCCGAAATGCTTTTGGTTGGGAAATAAGTTGCGCTGCAGGCTTGCGGGTTGGCGCGGAGCTTGTATAGTTTCGGTTTCCGCTGTCGGCGGTC
>CAZSBQ010000145.1:0-9885 GCA_964604795.1 uncultured Victivallales bacterium
AATCTCTTGCTCCACCGACGCAAGGTCGGCGGGGGCACAAAACCCTTTCTGGACATGATCTGGCTATTGGGGCCGCACCCCTCTCGCGTTCGCGGTCCTTCACCCTGCTCGAAATGGTGATTTCGCTGGGGCTTCTGGCGTTGTTGGCCGCTTTGGCGATCATGGCGGCCGCAGCGATCACCAACTCCTGGTCCCGGCTCGAATCCCGCCAGCAGCAATTTGCCGAACTGATGCGGGTGGACCGCACCCTGGACACCATGCTCAGCAACATCATCGCCTTTTCGTGGCGCAACGCGGACGGCGAGACATACCCCTTCTTTCGCGGTCGAACCGACAGCGTGCGCTTCGCCTACCGACACCGGCTGAACAACATCGGCGAAGGAGCACTTCGTTTCGTGCGCCTCGACCTGGTCGACGGACAGCTGCGCGCGCTCTATCATCCCCGTCCCGTACTGACCGAAGACGGGCTGCTCGATCGCGGCCGCCTCTCCATCCTCGCCGAGGGCGTGGAGCGAATCGATTTCCAGTACGCGGTGATCCGCTCGGGGATGACCCGCGATGATCCGCCGGAATGGATCGAGCAGTGGGTGCCCGAGGACTGGTCGCTCCGGGAACGGCAAAACCAGCTGCGCCCACTGGCCGTGCGCATCCAAGTGCGTTGGCAGGACGGCCGAGTGGAGAACTGGATGCGCCGCCTTCCCGGCAACAGCCTCCACGAACGACGCGGCCAATGGCAGCCCCTGAACACGGATAGGTAACCCGCCTCCCCTCCCCTATCAGCCGGGCAGCCTCATACTGGAACCTCAGCCCCCTTGATCTCGATATCCAGAGTTCTGCATTCAGACTGAGGTGATGCGCAAATCATCGCCGGGGGATTCGAGGCTCACTGCGGCCCCTTCCCGCGCGGCATCGGGATCGTGCGCTCCGTCGGCCACGCCGATCTGAATGCACTCCAACCCCATCTGCGCGAGTCGGTGCCGATTGTACTGATTGCGTCCGTCGAAAATGATCGGATTCCGCAGACGCTTGACAATTTCATCGAAGTCCGGACTGCGGAATTCGCGCCATTCGGTGACAAGCACCAGGGCGTCGGCGCGGTTGAGCGCATCGTACTTGCTGTCGAAGTACTTCACCCTCTCATTGCCGCACAGCCACGCGGTTCGTGCCTCGTGCATTGCCTTGGGATCGTAGACGTGCGCCTCCGCTCCGGCTTCAGTAAGCCCCTCAATCAGAGTAATCGCGGGCGATTCGCGCATGTCGTCGGTGCCCGCCTTGAACGCCAGGCCCCAAACTGCCACCGTCAAATCGTCCAGCGCCGCCTCCGCGTCGTAGTCGAACCGTTCGCGGATGCGCTTGAGCAGCACCCGCTTCTGATCGTCGTTGACCGCATCCACCGAATGCAGAATACGCGGGCTGTAGTCGTGTTCGGAAGCGGTTCGCATGAGTGCCTTGACGTCTTTCGGAAAACAGCTGCCGCCGTATCCGCAACCGGGGTAGATGAACTGGTATCCGATTCGCGAATCGCTGCCGATGCCCCGGCGGACCTGATTGACGTCTGCGCCGACACGCTCGCAGATGTTGGCGATTTCGTTGATGAAGCTGATTTTCGTCGCCAGCATGGCGTTGGCGGCGTACTTGGTCATCTCGGCGCTGCGCGTGCTCATGGCGAGGAAGCGCTCATGATTCATGGTGAAGGGGGTATACAGTTCCCGCAGCAACTCGAGGGAATCGGCCTTTTCGGTGCCGACGATCACTCGTTCCGGCTTCATGAAATCGCCGACGGCGGCACCCTCCTTGAGAAATTCCGGATTGCTGACCACATCGAACTCGATGTGCTCGCCGCGGCGGTCCAGTTCGGACTGGATGGCGGCGCTCACCCGCTCGGCAGTGCCAACCGGCACAGTGGATTTGTCCACAACCACCAGCGGATTCACCATGCCCGCGCCAATATCGCGCGCGACGTTGAGCACAAAGGACAAATCCGCGCTGCCGTCCTCCCCCATGGGCGTTCCCACGGCGATAAACACCACCGGCACTTCCGCGAGCACGGTGTGCAAGTCTGTGGTGAAACGCAGCGCACCCTTGTCCGTGTTCGCCCGCACCATCGCCTCCAACCCCGGTTCGTAAATGGGAATGACACCGGCATTCAAATCCGCGACCTTGCGTTCGTCCACATCCACACAGGTCACGGTGTTGCCCATTTCGGCGAAACACGTTCCGCAAACCAACCCGACATACCCGGTCCCGACAACGGCAATCTTCATCGCCAGACTCCTCTTTCGTGCCTAAGTGTCTTTCCTGCTTCGATCAAAAACGCTTCAAGCTAATCTACCCTCTGCACGCGAAATGTCACATTGCGCCAGGCATCTTGCATGTGTGCTTAGCGGACATATATTACCCGCTTGTGTCAGCAACACAGCGATTTTTGCATTCAACCTCTTGGAGCCTGTTATGTACGCAATCATCAAAACCGGCGGCAGTCAGTTCAAAGTCGAACCCGGTATGGAATTCGACCTCAATCGTCTGGCGGGCGAGCCCGGCGAAGTCCTTACCCTCGACGAGGATGTCCTCATGCTCAAGACCGACTCCGAAACCCACATGGGCACGCCCACCGTGGCCGGAGCCGCCGTCGACCTCGAGATCGTCAACCACTTCCGCGGCAAAAAGATCATCGTCTTCAAGATGAAGCGCCGCAAGCGCTACCGCCGCAAGCAGGGACACCGTTCGGAGCTGACCCGCGTCAGGGTCAAGGACATCCGGCTGCCCGGCGGCGCATCCGCCGTCGAAACCGAGACCGAAGCCAAGCCCGCTGCAGCGCCGCAGGCCGAGCCGGTCGAACCCGTTGCTGCGGAGAGCGCTTAAGCTCCCGAACCGTCACACCCTGCAGCCCCCCCGAAATCCGCGCGGTCCTCAGCCCCTCGGGTATCCTTCGAATTGGGAGACTCTCGCGTGAAGCGACCCATTCTTATCGCCATGGACCTTGAAGGGGTACTCATCCCCGAGGTGTGGATCGCCGTTGCCGAGCGTACCGGCATTGACAAGCTCAAGCTCACCACGCGCGACATTTTCGACTACGACGAACTCATGCGCGGACGGCTCGCTCTGCTGCGCGAGCACAACCTCACACTGTCCGACATTCGGGAAGTCATCGCCGGCATGGCGCCCATGGCCGACGCCGTCGACTTTCTCTGGGACCTGCGCGCCGAGTTCGAGGTGGTCATCCTCTCGGACACCTTCTACGAATTCGCCGATCCGTTCATGCGCAAACTGGGGCGCCCGACCCTGTTCTGCAACTCGCTGGAGGTGGACTCCGCAGGCATGATCGCCGATTACCGCATCCGTCTGTCCGACGGCAAGCGCAACGCCGTGCGCGCATTCCGGAACCTCAACTTCGACGTTGTCGCCACCGGCGACTCCTACAACGACACCACCATGCTCGGCGAAGCCAACCAGGGCATCCTTTTCCGCCCCTCCGACAACGTCAAAGCCGAATTCCCCCAGTTTCCCGTCGCTCCCGACTACCCTACTCTCCGCACCCACATCAACGCTTTCCGCGACAGCCGGAAACAGTAGTTTCTGAGCACTCCAGGATTTTTTTGGGGTAAAGAAGGTTTTCGGGGCAACGCCCCGGCCCAACAGAACTCGTAATTTCGCGCAAATTGAACGACCGAATTCCGTTGCGGTTTTCGGGCCAACGGCCCGGCCCAATTGTAGTACCCGGAGTGAGCCTGCGAACCTATGTCCACAGAATTTGGTTGGATTGCTTACGTACTGCGGCCATCCTGGGTGCAGAGAAATTCACAACAGGCAGGGATGCCCGTTGGTACTAAAGCCATTGCGAACTCAACTGACCGGATCCAACCAAATTCTGTGGACATAGCTGCGAACGACCGCGCGCCAGCGGGGTCCGCGAGCGCTGACAAGCGCGTAGGGTCCGCGACCCTGGGTTTGCAATCGCAAAACGAACGGCGGGCTGAAAGTCCGCTCCAATGTCTTGCGCGGCACTCCGTTTAAATAGTTCAGAAGCCCCAGATGTCTTCAAAGTCGACATCCGGATCATCGTACTTCGCGAGCGTCTCCAGCCAATCGGGCATTCCCTCCTTGATCACTTCCTTCAGAACGTCCCGATCTTCCTTGTCGACAAGCCCCTTCTCAGCCATGAAGCTGTAGAACTTCTTCAGGCTTGCGCCATTGGATTTGATGGAGGCCTTGCTCGCCCACATTGCCTTCCTGATGAACCAGTTGCCCAGGAAGTCGCACACCCGAAACGGGCTCACGCCACTGGCGGCATCCTCGGCGTCCTCATACAGAAGGTAGTGATTCAAATAGAAATCCATGTTCTGGCAATGATTTTGAACTGTCTTTTCGGAGAGCCCTTTTTCGGACAGCCAGGCGCCAAACTCGTCAAGAAGCCGGGTGTTTTCCTTTCGGACTTTTTTGCATTCCTTCTCATAGGTTTCAAGATCATCAAGCATACTGCCTCCTTTACTTTTGGGAGCGCTTTACAAGTAGTTCGCATTGGTTGTTTGTTTGACCGCCTGATGCGGCACCTTGCGGTCGGCATTGACCGTGTGGGAGTAGCGGCTCACCGTTTGGGGTGACTTCGCCATTTCCGGGCCAAGGGTGGTGACCGGTCGAGTGGTGGACACCAGCCAGCCCGTCAGATCGGCGTGCAACTCCTCCACCTTGGCTCGGCATTCGGGATCGAAATACCGATTCCTGGTTTCCCACGGGTCCTCGCGCAGGTTGTAGAGCTGCCCGAACCCGTCCGGATACTCGTCGGCGAACTGCGATTTGGGATACCAGACCAGCCGCCAGTCGCCCTTGCGCAGGCTTTTGCTCCAGGCGAATTCGGTGACCGCCACTTCGCGCACCGCACCACTGCCGCCCTTCAGCAGGTGACTGATGTCGCACCCGTCGGCGGTCTCCAGCGCGGGCAGACCGCACAAGCCGGGCAAGGTGCCGGGCACATCGACGCTCTCGATCAATTCTTCGGCGGCATGCCCGCTCTCGAAGGTGCCCGGCCAGCGCCAGATGGACGGCACGCGCGTGATGGCGTCGTGACAGATTCCCGGCGCCTTTTCCATGATGCCGTGCTCGGCGGCGTAATCCCCGTGGTCGGAGGTGTAGACGATGATGGTGTTTTCGCCCAGCCCGTTGTCGTCGATCCACTTGACCAGTTCTCCGACGGCATGATCGACATGACTGACGTTGCCCAGATATCCATGCAGCTTGCGCAGCCGTCCCGCGTCAAACGTGTGCGGTTGGAACAGCGTCCAATCGCCCTGCCGGAACCGCGCGGCCATCCGCTTGAGGTGCGGCGCCTCGTGCGGATCCTCGTTGTCCGCGTTTGGGGGCAGACGCAGCGTGTCTTCATCATACAAATCCCAGAACTCCTGCGCCGGCGTGTAGCACTGATGCGGCTTGGGCAGACTGACGTGCAGAAAAAACGGTGTTTCCTCGGATTGCGCCTGGCGCATGAACTCGATGCCAGTGGCGGCTATCCATCCCTCCTGCCCGTCCCGATAACTGATCGTTGAAGGACGCCCCTCGCAGGTTTGTCTGCCGCGGGCGCCGAATTCATTCATTGCGCCGTGGTCCTCAAGCCCGGTCAGGTCACGTTCGGCAAGGTAGGCGGCGTATTCCGGCGACCGCCCCATGATGCTGCATCCGCAGGTTTCGTGAAAGACGTCGCAATCATCCTCGACCCAGTACTCCGGGCAATGAATCTTGCCGATGGCCGCGGTGGTGTAGCCGTGGCGCCGAAAATGCCCGAGCAAGCTGGGCAATCCCTGCGGGTTTGGCCCCGACAGGCCGTAGTATCCGTGGTTGTGGCAGTACTGGCCGGACAGGAAGGAAACCCGGCTGGGTGTGCAGATCGGATTCTGCGTGATGGCGTTGTCGAAGCGCACCCCTTCGGACGCGAGTTGGTCCAGATTGGGAGTCAGCGCATCCGTCAGCCCCGTGTAACTCAAACACTTGGCGTTATGCTGGTCGGACAGAATGAACAGTACATTGGGTCGACTGGTCATGAAAATTTCCTTTCGTGATGTGTCTTTTGCATGTGCGCCGACACCCCTAAAAGTGTCAGCGCACGCTATGATACGTGCCGGGCGTGCCGCATTTGGAGAATACCACCTGCCACAACTGGATCGTCCGCGAGCGGAACCCGCCGGCGCACGACTGCAGGTAGTAGCGCCACATGCGCCGAAACCGCTCGTCGTAGCGCGCGGGCAGCTCCTCCCAGCTCGCCTCCACGTTCGCCAGCCAGGCCATCAGGGTGTGATCGTAGTCCGGGCCGAAGTTGTGCCAGTCCTCGAGGATGAAAAAATCCTCGGACGTTTCCGCGATCTGCCGGGCGCAGGGCAGGTCGCCGTTGGGGAAGATATACTTGGTCAACCACGGGTCTCCACCCGCGCTGGAGTGCTGCTGGCCGATGCTGTGCAGCAGAAAAAGGCCATTGTCGAGCAGGCAACTCTCGGCGACCTCCATGAATCGGCGATGATTCTTGCCGCCCACGTGCTCGAACATGCCCACCGAGGCAACCGCATCAAACTGCTCGTGCAAATCACGGTAGTCCTGCAAACGGACCTCCACCGGCAGCCCTTCACAATTTTCGCGTGCATGCGCGACCTGCTCCTGGGAAATGGTCACGCCCACGCCCTCGACACCATACTCCTCCGCGGCAAAGCGCAGCAGTCCGCCCCAGCCGCACCCGATATCCAGCAGGCGCATGCCCGGCTCCAGTTGAAGCTTCCGACAGATCAAATCCAGCTTCGCCCGCTGCGCCTCATCCACCGTGTCCGCCTCGCGCCAGTAGCCGCAACTGTAAATCATGCGCTCGTCCAACATGCGCACGAACAGATCGTTGCCCAGATCGTAGTGCTCTTCGCCCACTTTGTAGGCGCGCCTGCGGGACTGCATGTTCATCAGCCGAGCGCAAAGATGGTTGCAGACATCCACCCAGCAGCGAACCCGCTTGTCCAGCCCGGCGCGCAGAACTCGGTCGAAGAACACGTCCAGGCGCTCGCAGTCCCACCAGCCGTCCATGTACGCCTCGCCCAACCCCAGCGAGCCCTCGCCCCAGATGCGCCGAAACAAACGCTCGTCGTTCACCTGCATATCCCAGGGATGATCCCCGTTCAGTACTATGTCCGCATCCGCCAGCAGTTCCGCGATCTGCTGCCGCAGTCGATCCGTTTTCATCTCCGCCTCCTTGCCTTCGTCTTGTCACTGGCCCGATTTTCAGACCCCCCGCCTGAAGCCATTACTGCGGTTGCCTGCATATCGACGATTCCGAGCTACATTAACCCTTCCGATGTCTCTTGCAAATCAATAGTCAACCTGAATCCGTGAAAAATCCCTTGGGTGAGAAAGTTCGGAAAAAAATTCGATAGCTGCCGGCAGCTAGACCCTGTCCAGAAAGGGCGAGGGTATAACTTTTAGTTCAAACGCCCCCGCCGACCTTGCGTCGGTGGAGCGCAGATTCTCTGCTTGTCGGACGCGACAAGCCCACTTTTTCCCCTCCCCGGCGGCGCCGCCGGGGAGGGGGAAAAGTGGATTGTTTTCCGCAACACACTGGGTATCAATCTCTTGCTCCACCGACGCAAGGTCGGCGGGGGCAAAAAAACTTTCTGGACAGGGTCTGGCTATCGGCTGCATCCGGCAGCTGCCGATTTTTTTGACAACGGAACACAGAAACTAAATCCACCACCCTCACACACACGGACAGATACACCCGCACACCCACACACCTCTACACTCAGAAAGTTTCACAGGAGCCATCGGTGCCCCACACCAACGCAAAAACCATCGGCGAGCGCATCATCCAGGCGGGCATTGTCGTTGCCGCCGCCCACCTGTTTCTCAAGCTGACCGGGCTGATCCAGGCCAAGGCCGCCGCCACCTACCTGTCCTCCCAGGAATACGAAGTCATTTTCGCCGCAGCCTTCACCAACGGCATCCTCAGCCTGTTTCTCATCGGCGAGGAAATAATCGGTCCCAGCTTTCTGCCCGTGTTCATGCGCCAAATGGACGAGGACGGCGAACGGGAAGGCTGGCACTTCGCCAACGCGGTTCTAACCTTGCAGGCCATTCTGCTGCTGGTGGTGGTGACCGTGGTCATGTGCTTTCCCGACCTGATGGCGCGTCTGCTCACCGCCTGGACCCCCGAAGAAGATCCGGAGCGCTACGGTATGCTGCGCACCAGCCTGGTCGTCCTGGCCCCCTGCCTGATTTTTCTGTCGCTGGGCTCGACCACGTACATGCTGCTCAACGGCTACCGCAAGTTTTTTCTCGCCGCCTTCGGAGACGCCTCATGGAAAATCTGCGTGGTCATCGCCCTTGTCGTGGGCATCGGCATTTTCCACTGGGATGCCCGCGCGCTGATGTTCGGCCTGCTGATCGGCAGTGCGGCCAAACTGGGCACGCACCTGATCGGCCTGCTCCCCAAGCTTCGATTCGTTCGCCCTTCGCTGCATTGGCGCAGCCCTGCCATGAAGACCTTCGCCCTGCTCATGCTGCCCCTGATTGCCGGCATCCTGTTCGCCAAATTCCGCGACATCTTCAACAATGTCCGGATTCTGACACACATTCGCGACCAACCCGGCATCGTCCAGTCCAACGACCTGGGGCGGAAGCTGTTCGCCTCCATATCCTGGCTGGTCCCCTACGCCCTGCAAATCGCCCTTTTCCCCTTTCTCTGCGAGTTGGTCGACCGCAACGACCGTCAGGAGCTGGGGCGAATTCTCACCCAATCCTGCCGTCTGCTGCTGGCCGTGTTCATTCCCGGCGCCATTCTCCTGGCAGTACTGGCCGAACCCATTTCCGTAGTTCTGTTTCTTGGCGGTGAAACCGGCCTGCAGGTCGCGCTGTGGACGGGGGTGTCGATGGCCTGCTACCTGCTGGTCCTGCCGCCGGCCGCTGTCGAGTGCGTGCTCATGCAGGGCTATTTCGCCGACCGACGGATGACCACAGTCACCCTCATCGGCATCGGCGCCTCACTGATCAGCGTCGTGATCAGCTACATCGGCATCGTTCATTTCAAGGCGCAAGCCGTGGGTGCGCTGGCGGTTGTTGCTCTGGGCTTCGGTCTGTCCCGCTGGCTCAAGAGCGGCATTCTCATCGTCGTTCTCAAGCGCAGCGTGCCGATGTTCCCCGCGCGTCAGTCGCTGTTCTTCTTCCTGCGCCTGGTCCTGCTGGGCGCCATCGTCGGCGCGGTCGCCTGGGGAATCGACGGAGCGCTCGACCTGGCCTGGCCGGACGGACTCGAGCAAGCCCGCCGGCAACTGGCCGGTGCGGCGCCGGACACCGTCATCGGCCCCGCCGGACGCTTTTCCGAAAACATCAGCCGAGTAGCCCTGCTGATCAAACTGGTCATCTCGGCGGCGGCCGGCGGCGCCGCCTTCCTGCTGGGCGCCGTCCTGCTACGCATTCGGGAACCCCTCGACATGATGCAATGGCTCCTTCGCCGGGTTGGACTCATTTCCGCACTCGATCCTCACGAACCCCACGATTCCGACACTCCCACCCTCTGATCATGCCACTCGACCCGCACCTTCAACGCGCTCTCTACACCTACCTCGCCCGCACCAAAAACCGCCGGGAACCGCTGGGACGCCGCGACCGCAAAGGCCGATGGTTCCCCAAACGCAAGGAAAAACTGGACTGCTGCAAGCTGCTGCGCAAGCCCACCGTCGACGATCCCGACCTGCTCCACCGTCACTGCTGCAGCCTCGAGCACGTGGCGCGCATGTTCGACGTCAGCGTCAGCAAGCTGAGCAGCCTGGCCATCGAAAAAGGCAGCGAGGAAATCCTCCGCAATCCACCGCCCGACATCGATCCCGATTCCCCCGCCTGAGTCCGCAAGTGGCAGTGATTATATCC
>CAZSBQ010000146.1:0-9858 GCA_964604795.1 uncultured Victivallales bacterium
CACTACACTATTCAGTTCTCAAAGAGCAACGCGCCCGGCCGAGCCGGTTGCGCAAAGTCCGTACTTTAGTGGTCATTTTCAGCTCTGCAAGCCGTGTCGCAACGTTTTTTTCTTCGCCGTTGCGAGCGGCTGCACAACCGGATGACGGCACCGGTTTCGGGCAAGAGGGTACTATAGCGCTCCGCGCAGAGGCGGCAAGCCGTTATGGAGTGTTTTTTGGGATTTTTTTTCTGCCGTTCCCCCATGAAATACTAGGATGTGTGAATACTGAATCATGGAGTGCATGCACTTACAGCAATTTTTGTCCTGTCGGAAAATTGATGTTCACGTTATTTACCAAGATAGCTTAAGTAAGGCGGCCGCCTCGGCTTCCGTTAAGTTCGGCATCTTACGCACCGGCTGGAAAGCCAGTGCCGCGGTTGCTCCTATACCGGCAGGAATGCCGGTGTCCGCTTACTGGCCCCTCGGATGGCCGATGAAAACGACACGCACGCCGATGCAGGCAACCCGCGCCGCCGTACGATACGAGCGGGACTCAAGGGGATTTTCGCCTTCCAAGACGCCCCGCTCGTGCAATCCGCCATGGAGGGGTCCAGACTCCCGTCGAGCCGGGCCTTCGGACACTGGAACCCCGGGTGTCCCTCTGAGACTCAACCATTCGGGCGGTCCATTGGTCAACTCAGGAAAAAAGAGTATGTTCAGTGCATGAAGCCACTAAAAATTCATTGCTAGTGAAGCACGGAGGAAGACTGATGTCCGCTCCGACAAATCCGGCTCGGACACCCCGTGGTCCCGAGGTTCAATTCGACAATCTGACGCAACAGCAAGCGCGGAAGCTCCAGCATGACCTGCGCGAAAAGGTCATCATCAAGCCGCTTGCCGGGGATGTGCGCACGGTGTGCGGCGTGGACGTGAGCGGGGTGCGCGGCGGCGTGGCGATGGCGGCGGCCGTCGTGATGCGGCTTCCGGAACTGACGATTGCGGAGTTCGCAACCGTGGAGTTCGAGTTGGTGTTTCCGTATCGGTCCGGACTGCTGTCGTTTCGAGAGTGCCCGGCTGTGCTGGCGGTCCTGGAGCGTCTGTCCCGGCAGCCGGACGTGGTGATGGTGGACGGCCAGGGGACCGCCCATCCGCGACGGTTCGGACTGGCTTGTCATGTAGGGGTGGCCCAGGATATCCCCACGGTGGGGTGCGCGAAATCGCGGCTGTGCGGAACGCATGCCGAACCAGGCGCAGAGCGCGGCAGCCGAAGTCCGCTGACGGACAAGGGCGAGACCGTGGGCATGGTGCTGCGGACGCGCACCAATGTGAAGCCGCTGTTTGTCTCGCCGGGGCACAGGGTGAGCATGGATGAGTCCGTCGAACTGGTCCTCGCCTGCGGTGCGGGAGTGCGCATGCCGGAACCGACACGCCTGGCCCACAATGCGGCGGCGGACCCCGCGGAGTTCGCAAAACGCTTCGGACTCCAATGAGACCGGATGCGTCGGTGTGTCGGTGTGTGAGTGAGTGGGTGTGGGGGTGTGGGAGGGGGTGGTTTCAGGTGTCCGTGTGTGTCCGTGTATGTCCGTGTGTGGGCTTTTGGGTGTGTGGGTGTGTGGGTGTGTGGGTGTGTGCGTGAAGGACAGTGATCAGTGGCAAGTAACTGACTGACTGATAACTGGCAACTGATGACTGGTGTTTCGAATGTGTGGGTGGGGCAGATTCTCGATCAGACCGATCCGACTGATCAGTCGGGTCATCTCTCACCAACACGCCTCTCGGGGCTGGACAGACAGTAGCGGCTACTCCGCTTGAACAGGCAGGGATGCCTGTTTAACTTTGCCCTGCCGCAGGGCCTCCTTCGGCGACGGCGGCGGCGCAGGCGATGTTTCCCTCGTGGCTGATGGTTATGTGGAGGGTGTCGATCCCCAGCTCGCCGGCGGTTCGCAGCCCGCGCCCGCTCAATTCGATGCGCGGTTTGCCGCCGTGTGTTCGCCGGATGCGGATATCGGTCCAGCCGCAGCGCTCGCCGATGCCGGTGCCAAGTGCCTTGGACACGGCCTCCTTCGCCGCCCACCGCCCCGCGTAAAAAGCGTAGCGCGCCGTGCCGCCGGGCGCGTCGGCCTGCTCGTCCTCGCGAAACACGTGCCGAACAAAGTGGTCGCCGTGACGGTCCAGCGCCCGGCGAATGCGCTGGATTTCAATGACGTCGATTCCCAAGCCTACAATCATGGGGTGCTCCTCACAGTGCTTCGAGGCCGTAGGCGTGCAGTTTTCGGTGCAGAGTTCGTCGGCTGATGCCGAGTTTTTTTGCGGCCTGGGTGCGGTTGCCGTCGCATTCCTTGAGGGCGCGCACAATCAGATCGCGTTCGTTGGTGTTGATGTTGAAGGAGGCGTTTTGCTCGATGTCGGCGGTGCCGGCGCCGCTCTCGGAGTCGGAGCGGGGAGCGGAGCCTTGGGACACCGAATCGGCGACGGCGGCGCGGATTTCCTTGGGGATGTCGCCGACGCTCAAGGTTCGTCCCCGGCTCATCACGACCATGCGCTCGACGCAGTTGCGCAGTTCGCGCACGTTGCCGGGCCAGTCGTAGGCGGCGAGGACCTTGACCGCCTCGGGGGTGAAACCGTCGGTGTCGCGGCCGTTCTCGGCGGCCAGCTGCCGGCGGAAATGATTAAGCAGCAGCTCCAGGTCCTCGGGACGCTCGCGCAGGGGCGGCATGTGGATCTGCACGACATTGAGTCGGAAATAGAGGTCTTCGCGAAACTTGCCATCGTCCACTGCTTTGCGGAGATCGCGATTGGTGGCGGCGACCAGGCGGACATCGGTTTCGATGGACGAGGTGCCCCCGACGCGTTCAAAGGTCCGCGTTTCCAGCACGCGCAGCAGCTTGATCTGCGTGGAGCCGTCGATTTCCCCTATCTCATCCAGAAACAGCGTGCCGCCGTCCGCTTTCTCGAAGCGGCCGGTCTGCCGCTCGTGGGCGCCGGTGAAGGCGCCCCGCTCGTGTCCGAACAATTCGCTTTCGAGCAGGTTCGGATTGAGCGAGGCGCAGTGGACATCCACAAACGGCCGTCCCGCCCTCGGACTCAGTTTGTGAATGGCGTGCGCGACCAACTCCTTGCCGGTGCCGCTCTCGCCGGTGAGCAGTACGGTGGACCGGCTCGGCGCAACCTGGCGGACCGTGTCCAGCACGTCGAGCATGGCCGACGAACTGCCGACAATTCCCTCCATGCCGTCGCGCGCGTCTACCTTCTTACGCAAAACTTCGTTTTCCTTGCGCAGCCGGCGCGAATCCAACCCCCGTTCGATGATCATCTCCAAGTTGTCGAGATTGACCGGTTTGGAGACATAGTCGTAGGCGCCCTCGCCCATGGCCTCGACAGCGGTCTGCACGGAACCGTAGGCGGTCAGCATGACGACCAGCGGCGGATCACTGAGAGCGAGAGCGCGCCGTATGAAGGTCATTCCATCCATGCCGGGCATGCGCAAATCGGTGAGCACGACGTCGAAATGCTCGCGGCGCAGAATTTCGAGTCCCTGCTCGCCGTTGCCGGCGGTTTCGACCGTGTATTGGTCTTCGAGGGCGCGTTTGAGTCCTTCGCGGGTGTGCCGCTCGTCATCGACAATCAGAATTTTGGCTTTTGCATCAGGCATCGTCACTTGCCTCTTGGCGGTCCGTCCGGCGGTCCTCGTCCGGGGACTTGAGCAGGCGCACACGGTGGTTTTGGAGGGGGAAGCGAAGCGTAAAGACGGTTCCTTCGCCCTCTTCGCTTTCGATTCCCAGCTCGCCGCCGTGGGTGCGCATGATGCGCTCGACAATCATCATGCCCAGGCCGGTGCCGCCGCTGCGGGTGGTGAAATACGGTTCGGTAATGCGGTGCAGGTCCTCGCGGGAAATGCCTTTGCCGCTGTCCGCAAAGCGGACTTCGACAGTCTGCTCGTCCTCGCGGCAGCCGATCCGCAGCACGCCGCCGTCGGGCATGGCCTGAATGGCGTTTTTTAGAATATTGTAGAACGCCTGCTTGAGCAAATCGGGATCGGCCTTGATCCGCGGCAGCGTGTCCGGCCAGGACGCCTCCACCAGCACGTCCCGGTCTTCGATTTCCCGGCGCATGAAGGTCAGGGTCTCCTGAACCA
The DNA here is from genome assembly GCA_964604795.1 of uncultured Victivallales bacterium. Taxonomy (GTDB): domain Bacteria; phylum Verrucomicrobiota; class Lentisphaeria; order Oligosphaerales; family CAZSBQ01; genus CAZSBQ01. Next base: position 4,118 of record CAZSBQ010000146.1, read on the forward strand.
ACTCGTCCACGGCCACCGGTCGAAAATTCGGGTCCACCGGGCGCACAGCCCGGAGGAAGTTGCCGACGATGGAGTCCAGCCGCTGCACCTCCTGCAGCGCGATATCGACCAACTCGCCGGAATTGTCGCCATCCGGCTCGTCGGATTGACGTGCGGCTCGTTCCACATTGCGCTTGAGCAGCTGCAGATGGATGTGCAGACTGTTGAGCGGGTTGCCGATTTCATGCGCGACGCCGGCGGCCAGGCGCGTGATTGCCTGGACCTTCTCGGACTCCGCGGTCTCGGCCGCATCGCGATGCAGTTCGGTGATGTCGTGGAGAATAATCGAGGCCAGAGGGATGTCGTCGCCTCCTTCGCGCTCGTGCCAGATGGGCACCAGATAAAAGGAGAGATGCCGATGCTCGGGGTAGTAGACTTCAATTTCCTGCATGGAGATTCGGTCCCACTGCTCGGGTTCGGCCCGCATCAGCCGGGACCATGAGATGTCGCGGAGAAAACGGCTGATGGAGTGCTCCGCGAAGTCCTCGGGAATGCCCAGCATCGTGCGCGCGGCCGGGTTGCAGTAATGGATCGACAAGTCCCGGTCGATGATGATGACGCCCTCCCGGATGGTGTTGAACACCGTCTCCAGAAAGCCGCGCTCGCGAACCAGCTTGAGCACATATCCCTGAACGCTGGAGGAATCCAGCTTGTCAAGCCGTTCGATCAGACGGTCAAGAAAGGATTCGGAAGTGCGGACCATGGTCTCCTGCGGGGTTTTGTTTCTACCGGATTCGGGAGGAACTATAGTATCGAAGACCCGATTTGTCACGAGGCCGGTCGTGACACACAAAGCAACTCCGTTCCGATGAGGCGGCATGCCCCCGTCCCCTTGGAGAAAAGAAGTGCCCTGCATGACGCTGCAAACAACCAACTTCATCGTGTTGCGCAAGTCCCCCTACGGAGAGTCGAGCGTAGTGGCGGCCGGCCTGTCCGAAAGCGAGGGGAGAATGGCCTTTATGGTGCGCGGCGCGCGCCGGCTCGGCCGTCGTGACTACCCGGTGGTCGACTTGTTCCGCTGTCTGCGTGTCCGCTTTCGATCCGACACGCGTTCCTCCCTGCACCGATGGTTCGATGCGGACGCCGCGGACGATTTCGGGGCGCTTGCCCGCCACAGCCGGCGCTACCTGTGCGCCGCCGCCGTCGCCCGCTTTCTGCTGCGCGAAACCGCCGAAAGCGCCCCCATGCCCCACACCTACACCGCCCTGCACACCGGCCTGCGGCGCTTGGCCGAAGCCGCACCGGACACGTCCGAAGACATCCTTCTGCCCGCAGTCCGCGTAGGCATTCTGTTGACCTTTCTGCACGAAAACGGGGAACTGGACGTGGGCAGCTTCCGCGACCAGGACGAGGAGCAACTGCTGCGCCTCCTGCGCATGGCCGCCGGCGAGGAGAGGGTTCCCCGGCTCTCCCCCGCCACCTGGCGCCGCCTGGACACCTGGACCCGCCAGCTGCTCAACACCGCCGACTACCGCTTCGACTCGGAATAGACAGACGGGGCGCGGAGGCCGCGCCATCCACCAAGTAGGGGCCGGCGCCTCGACGGCCTGCGGGGAGGGGGGACACCCGGGGTTCCAGTGTCGGCGCCCCCGGCTCGACGGAGTCTCGCCCTCCAGGGGGTGTGTGGGTGTGTGGGTCGGCACGCGCAGGGCGCGTTGAGAGGGCGAGACTCCGTCGAGCACCGCCGTCGAACGAATGGCGAGGCGGGTTGCCTGCACCGGAGAACGCGTCGTCTTCCAAGGACACCCGGGGTTCCAGTGTCGGCGCCCCCGGCTCGACGGAGTCTCGCCCTCCAGGCGGACGGCGCGCACAGCGCGGTGGAGGGATCACGCCGCTCCCCTTCCTCGGAAAGGAATTGCGCTGCCCAATTTATGCGTCGTGTGGACAGACGGACGTTTCGAGTTATACTATCGGTTTGTCGCTGAGGCGCATCGCGGCACGAACAATTTGCATCGGGCGCGGTCACCAAATCGACGGCGGACAACCGCTCGCGAAGCCGCGCCCCACCGGCAGGATTTCTGTTGAACTCGGACAAACTTTGGAGAACTTCAACTCATGAAACGGACATTTCAACCATCCCAGCGTCGACGCAAACGCAGAATCGGCTTCCGCGCCCGCATGGCCACACGCAGCGGGCGGGCGATCATCAAACGCCGGCGCCGCAAGGGACGCAAGCGTCTCGTGCAGGTCTAAGCGAACCCGCGCCGGCCGACCCCTTGAACGAGACCACTCGCAAAGCCGGTGAACAGGGCATGAACACCCCGTCGCACAACCAGCAAACCAGGCGAGCAACCCGGCTGCGACAACACCGCGAGTATGAGTACATGCGCCGCAGCGGACAGCGTCACCCCGGAAAGACCTGCCTGCTCGTGACCGCGCAGGCGCCGGACGCAACGCTCCGATACGCCATTATCACCTCGCGGCGCTACAGCCCGAAGGCGGTGGTCCGAAATCGGGCTCGCCGCCTGCTTCGGGAAGCCATGCGGAGGTTGTGGCCGGAGCTTTCCCCCGCATGGTTTCTGCTGATTCCGCGCTATCGCATGAAGGAGGCGCGGCTGCAGGATGTTTTGGCCGACCTGGACCGGCTGACGCGCCAAGCCGGCATACGCACTTCCGCGGCGCTCGGCGACGACGAGTAGATTTCGACGACAAGAGCCAACCATGAAACGACGTTCACGAAGGGGCGGATGGGCTGTCCAATTCGGCCTCGCCCTTCTCTACATCTACAGACTCTGCATTTCCGGGTGGACGCCCGGCTGCTGCCGGTTCACCCCGACGTGTTCGCAGTATGCCCGTCTGGCCCTCCTCCGCTTCGGCTTCCTGCGCGGCACGCGAATGACCGCCTGGCGCCTCCTGCGCTGCCATCCGCTGTACCGCGGATGCCTGCACGACCCCGTGCCGGGCGCTCCCGGAGATGACGGATCCGCATGCCGCAAACGCATCCTCCAACCACACCGCAGGTAGCCATTTATGGATCGGACCGGAATTCTTGTCATTGGAATCTGCGCGGCACTTCTGCTGGTTTGGTATATCGCCTACCTGCCGCGCATGGACACCATGCCGGAGCAGCCGCCGCCCGAGGCGAGCCCGGACCAACTTGCCGAACCGCAGGACGCTCCGACACCCGAACCGCCCCAAAGCTCGGGCGAGGCCGACTCCGACAGCGAACCGCCCCCCGCCGAAGGACTCGCCGAAACCGGGGCGGCGCCGCCGGACTCCAGCGCCCCCCCGCCATCCGCCACGGAACCGGCAGCAGACCAGCCCGTCCCATCCCACCCTCAGGCCCCACCGGCGCTTCGCGTGATCGGGAACGACAAGTCGGTGATCCTGCAGGCAAACGGATACATGAAGGTGCGCCTGGACCCCGCGGCGGGCGGCATTTCGAACATCTCGCTGCTGGAATATCAAAAGATGACCGAGGATGGCGTGGTGGAGGTGGCGAGCGGCCCCGTACCCTACCTAAGCTTGGTCCATGGCGACCAGCTGCTCCGGGGCGAAACGGTCGAGGTGCTCGATACCTCGAGCAGTCATGCCGTGTTTGAACGCCGATACGACAAACCCAACGTCAAACTCACCGAAACCTGGCGCCTGGTTCCAGACCTCCCCTACCTCATCGAGTATGCGGTCAGCATTGAAAACACCGGCGACACGGACGTGCACCTGCAAACGTTCAGAATCGCCTGCGGCGCCATGACCCAGGAGAAAACACCCGGCGTTGGCAAGGCGGGCACGGCGGGCCTGGTGGAGCTGGCCGTGGCCATCAAACCTCCGGATGAAAGACGTCCCGACTCCTACGATCCCAAGAAAATCGGCAAACTGTCCGTCGAGCAACGCCGCGAACTGGCGGTCACGCCCGCTGCGTGGGCCGCAGTCCACAACAAGTACTTCGTCCTGCACTGCGAACCTGCGGAAGGCTCGTTCCGGGGGGTGATTCCCGGCAGAATCGAGGGTTCGGGCGTCGAAGAGCAGAACGAGAGCCCGCTCTACGCGGTGGCCCCGCTGTCCCGCGCCACACTGCCCCCCGGCACTGTCCGAGACCTGACGTTCCGGGGATACGGCGGGCCCAAGAAGCTGGCTCTGCTGAAGGACATGGGCAACGATCTCAAGACCCTGATGCGCCTCGACCTGTTTCTGTTTTTCCACCCCCGCTGGATGGGGCATGTCACCAGCGGGATTCTCTGGGCGCTGGTGGAACTGAACGACTTCTTCAACAGCAAGTGGGGCTACGGGTACGCGATCATGGTCATCACCTTTGTCATCAAGATGCTTTTCTGGCCGCTGACCCACACCAGCACCATCTCGATGCAGCGCATGCAGATGCTGCAACCGCAGCTCAAGGAGCTCAAGCAGCAATACAAGGATCAGCCGCAGAAAATGCAGCAGAAAACCATGGAGCTGTACAAACAGAACAAAGTGAATCCGCTGGGCGGCTGTCTGCCCATACTGCTGCAGATTCCGGTGTTTTTTGCGCTGTTCAACACCTTTCGCAGCGCCATTGAGCTGCGACAGGCCAGCTTTCTGTGGGTGTCCGACCTGTCGCTTCCCGACACCTTGCCGTTCATGCCCTTCGGCTTCCCGCTGCGCCCGCTTGCCCTGCTGATGGGGGCCACGATGCTTTTGCAGCAAATGACCACACCCACCTCGGGAGACCCCCAGCAGAAGAAGATGATGATGTTCATGACGCTGTTCTTCGTGTTCATTTTCTACACCATGCCGGCGGGTCTGACTCTCTACTGGTCCGTCAACCAGATTTTGGCCATTATCCAGAACATGATCAGCCGGCGGCTGCATAAGATGCCGAATGCTCCACCGACGGGCACGGCCAATGCATGAACGGCAAAATAACGAGACGCCGGACTGCCCTGCCTGCCCAGCAGCAGAACACGACGCCGGCACCAACACAAACCGGATGCTCTTCGCTCAACGAACGCTGCGGAGAGCCGCAAAACCGAGGACAACAGCATGACCGACAAAAGCAATGTACCCGAAAAGGCCGCGAACACGTTCAGTGAAATGATGAGCCTACTCGGCTTTCAAATCGAAATCACCGACACCAAGCAGGACCGGGCCATCACGCTGTTCGTAAACACCGACGACCCCGGACGCCTGATCGGACGGAAAGGCAAGTACCTGGAAAGCGCCGAACACCTGCTCAACAGCATGCTCAAACGCGACGGCGGCGAAATCCCGCGCGTCTCCATTGACGTGGACGGCTACGACCGCGAATCGCGGAACGCCCCCCGCGACGGCGAAGGCGCCCCCCGCGACGGAGCGCCAAGACCCCGCTCGCCCGAACGGGCCGAACACAGCCGCGCGGATGCCGAAGGCAACAACGTCGACCCGCGCATCCTCACACAGGCGCGCGACATGGCCAAAGAAGTCAAACAGTGGGGCGAACCCAAAACCATGGGGCCTCTGACCGCCGGCGACCGCCGCGCCGTGCACGAGACACTGGGCGAAGACAGTGGCGTGCGCACTGAAAGCGGCGAAGAGGATGAGCGTGGTCGCAAGACCATCACCATCCTGCCTGCGGACGAGCAAAAATAGACCTCACTCAGTACCGGGCGCGGCCGACCAGTGATCAGTGACCAGTGACCAGTGACCAGTGGCCGGTGCAGCTTGCGGTGGCGGGACGAAGTATGACACAGAAACAAAAAGGAGTATAGTATGTCGAAAGTAAAACTCATTACTATTGAAACGCT
>CAZSBQ010000147.1:0-9780 GCA_964604795.1 uncultured Victivallales bacterium
GACAGATAACACAACATGTAGGGCCACTTGCGTTAAGTGGATACCCCCCTTTATTAATATTGGCTGGACAGACATCTCTTCCGCGCTATTGTGGCGGAAGAACACTCATATAGAGATATCATGAACGACATTGACCAACAACTTCTTGAACGTGCGCTTGGGCATCTTGGCATGCTCTTGGAACAGGAGAAGCACCCGCCTGTGACCCTGGTTGTCTGCGGCGGGTCGGCACTGCTTGCCCGGAATCTCGTGTCGCGCACAACCACCAAGGACGTGGACGTTGTGGCGCTGGCGGACGCCTCCGGGGAGTTGCTCGATCCGGAACCCTTGCCGGAGTACCTGCGGGAGGCTGCGGAAACCACTCGTTATGACTTGGGGCTCCCCGACAACTGGCTGAACAACGAGCCCAGCAGGGGGAACGGTGGACTGTACCGGGCGGGGTTGCCGGAAGGCATCATCGCACGGTCGGAGAAGCGTTGCTATGGAAAGATATTGACTGCGTACCTGATCGGACGCCTCGACCAGATCTACTTCAAGCTTCCCGCCGCAGCCGATCAAGGGGGTGGACGGCATTTGGCGGACCTTCTCGAGTTGAACCCCAAAGCTGAGGAGCTGCTCGGTGCCGCACGGTGGGCATGCATGTACGATCCGTCCCCGGGCTTCGCCTGGCTACTTCGCGAACTCCTAAAGAAGATGGGCTATGAATCTGTCGCTGACCAAATTTAGAGAAGAGTATCTCCAGCTCTTGTTGCGTTTTCTCTGGCGACAGTGGTCCGCCTTGGGAGTCGCGGGGAACGCCAAAACCGGCGACACGTGGGTCATCGATCCGGAAGCGCTACTGCTTCTCACGTGCACGATGGGGCGCTATGATCCGCGCCTGTTTGACGAGGTCCTGGACTGGTTGACCGCCAACGAGCGTTTCATCAACGTGCAGAGGATCAAGTCCTTGCTTCAGAAGGAAGAGTTCAAAGGCGATTCCGCGGCCTCTGTCCTCGCCGCCGTCGCAGGCACCATGAAACGTGAAGGTCGGCGCAGCAAGTGGTCTCGCCTGGCCCAACTCCCCGCAGACTCTAATGAAGAGCGCTACCTGTTCCGCCTCCCGGACAACTCCGTGCTCCCCTTGGTCAGTCAGCCGGATCCCGTTTTTCGCGACTATGGATGGCTCAGAAACCCCGTCGAGCTGCGGGGACTCTCCAAGGCTTTCCCGGCGTACGCGAAGCCTTGTCTTTGGTTGCGACTGCGAGCCCTGTTCGGCGTCAACGCGCGCTGCGAGATCATCCTCTATCTGTTGATCGCAGGTCGAAGCAATTCCTCGGAGATCGCCCAGCAGACCCACTACTTTCCGCGAACGATCCAGGATGCGCTGGCCGAATTGTCCGGGTCGGGACTGTTGACTGGCCAGCGCCTCGGTCGGGAAAGGCTCTACTGGCTCAAGAACATCGAGAAATGGGAAGCTCTTTTCAGTCTTGCGGCATCGGAAATTCACTGGGTCTGCTGGGCGCCGCTGTTCGCCGCGCTGGAGAGTCTCTGGCTCTGCATCCAAGCCGACGCCTTCGATGAAGCGCCACCCATGCTGCAGATGTCGCAACTGCGCAAGCTCGTGCGAACCAGCGTCGGACGTAAATTAGCCAGGAGCGGCCTCAACATCTCTCTGCCCGATGCGGAAGCCACCTCCGGCATGGAATACCTCGAACAACTGCTCGAAGCCCTGCATCGCCTCTTGGGATAACCGACAATGCCGATCCGAAACCTAAACGCAAGCCAGAAGACGAAACAAACCCCCGCCGGGCAAATCCCGGTGGATTGGGAATGGATGCACGTCGGTCGGTTCTGCCGATTGCGATCAGGGGGAACGCCAAGTCGCAAGCGCCCAGATTACTGGAATGGCGATATTGCTTGGGCAACAACCTCGGAAATCAAGTACGGCACAATCCAAAATACCCGTGAGACCATCACGGAACTAGGGCTCAAGGAATCCTCTGCCTGTTTGCTCGACCAAGGCACGGTGGTCATGGCCATGTATGGTCAAGGTGCGACTAGAGGGCGGGTCGCCCTTACGGGGAAAACCATGGCTATAAATCAAGCATGTTTGTCGATAACTCCAAAGCCAGGCCAGGCTACTGCTCTGTTCATTTACCATAGACTGACGTATGACTATGTGCGACTGCGTTCTTACAGCCAAGGGGGCAACCAAAACAACCTTAGTGGCAGTTTGGTGGCGAGTATCGGGATTCCTCTCCCCCCCCTCCCCGAGCAGCGCAGGATCGCGGAGATTCTCTCCACCTGGGACCGGGCCATCGAGCAGACCGAGAAGCTCATCGAGGCCAAAAAGCGACTCAAAAAGGGCCTCATGCAACAGCTCCTCACCGGCAAACTGCGGTTTCCGCAATTCCGGGAGCAAGAGACGGTGCCGGACGAGTTTCCCGCTGGGTGGCAGACACTGAAGGCAGGCGAGCTGTTTGTTCGTAGCACCGAACGTGGTGGACCAGACGATCCTGTCTTGTCTGTAATGCAAGAAGGAGGCGTTGTGAGGCGCGATTCCATTGATCGCAAGATTACGGCGACAGAAGGTAGCACCAACACGTACAAACTTGTTCGCCCTGGCGATTTCGTGATCAGTCTGCGGTCATTCCAGGGTGGCCTGGAGTACTCGCCATTGCGGGGAAAGGTCAGTCCGGCGTATCACGTGATCTGTGCAAGAAAAGCCATCGTCGATGATTTTTACCGTCACTTCTTCAAGTCCTACTGGTTCGTTGGCCATTTGGCCACCGCCGTCATCGGCATTCGCGACGGCAAGCAAGTGAGCTTTGGCGACTTCGAATTCCTCCGGCTGCCCTATCCGCCACTGGAAGAACAGGAGCAGATCGCCAAAGCACTTGGTGCCTCTGATGCCAACGTGCAGACATTGAAGATGCAGCTTGAGGCGCTCAAGAGACAGAAAAAGGGCCTGATGCAGAAGCTGTTGACGGGCACGATACGTGTGTGGGATTTGCATTGAGGTGCCCTTTCAGGGCACGAAATGTTGGTATCCGCATGCCCCGGGCGTTGCCCGGGGCTACGGTGAATCCGACCCGTTGGGCCGGGGCTGCACGGAACGGAACGGCATTTGGTCCGCAACCAAACGAAATGATCAAATCCGACCCGTTGGGCCGGAACCGGACGGAACAACCGAACCCGGCCTGGAAGGCCGATGTCACCGTAGCCCACGGCACCGCCGTGGGAAACAAACGAACCACCAAACCCGGCCTGAAAGGTCGGATTCACCGTAGCCAACGGCAACGCCGCGGGAATCCTCACATTGACGGCAGACCAAGCGGCGCTTGCGGCGGCGCTGCATTTGAAATCCGAGAAGGACGCAACATGACAGACCTCGACACCAATCGGTATGCAGACCTTCTGGCACTCGTCAAGGAACGGGTGAGGGAAGCCCGGGTTCGAGCCGGACTGGCGGCGAACGCGGAGTTGGTCCGCCTGTACTGGGAGGTCGGATATCTTGTCTCTGTGCGACAAGACCTCGAGGGTTGGGGGACAGCGGTGATCGAACGCCTGTCCGGGGATTTGCGCCGCGAGTTCCCCGACATCAAGGGATTTTCCACGCGCAACATCCGGCGGATGCGGATGTTCTACCTTGCTCACCATGGTGGTGATGCGAATCTGCCACAGCCTGTGGCAGAATTTCGGTGCCCGCCAATTCCTCCGATTCTGACGGAGATTCCATGGGGGCATAACGTCATCCTGCTGGAGAAAGTGAAGGAGGCAAAGGCGCGGGACTGGTACATTCGGCAAACGGTCGAGCACGGCTGGAGCCGGAACGTGATGGCGCTGCACATCGATGCGCAGGACTACGAGCGCAGGGGGCAGGCCGTGACCAACTTCAGCCGCACCTTGCCGTCATCACAATCAGACTTGGCGCGAGATATACTGAAGAATCCCTACTTGTTCGATTTTCTGGGGCTTGCCGACGACATGCGCGAGCGGGAATTGGAGTGCGCGTTGCTCGGGCACCTGCGGGAGTTCCTGGCGGTCAGCCATGATGATCAGTCTGAAACGGACGGCGAGGTCGCCGAGTTCGTTCGTGAGCTGGCGGGTGAATATCGACTGGCGAACCGGAGCGAGTGCCCATGAACGACTCAACTCCATCCCTCAAAGAAGACGAAATCTCGAAGATTCCGGCGTTGCAGGTTTTGCGGGCGCTGGGGTATTCGTATTTGCCGCCTGCGCAGGCGTTGGAATTGCGCGGCGGGCGGCGTTCGAGCGTGTTGCTGGACGGGGTGTTGGAGGCGCAGCTTCGACGGATCAACCGGATTGTCTACCGGGGGGAGGAGCATGCGTTCAGCGAGGCAAACATCCAGGCGGCGATCGAGGCGCTGAAGTCGGTTCCCTACGACGGGCTGGTTCGCACGAACGAGCAGGTCTACGATCTGCTTTGCCTGGGCAAGTCGATGCAGCAGAGCATCCGGGGGGACATGAAAAGTTTCACGCTGCGCTATGTGGATTGGGAGCACCCGGAGAACAATGTCTACCACGTGACGGAGGAGTTTGCGGTGGAGCGTGCGGGGAGTCACGAGACGCGGCGTCCGGACATCGTGATCTTCGTCAACGGGATTCCCTTCGCTGTGATCGAGTGCAAGAGCCCGTCGACGCCGACAGAAGGGATGGAAGACCCGGTGGAAACGGCGATCTCGCAGCATCTGCGGAATCAGCGAGACGATGAAATCCCGCGCCTCTTCGTCTACGCGCAAATCCTGCTCGCGCTGACCAAGAATTCGGCGAAGTACGGCACGGTGGCCACCCCAAAGAAGTTCTGGAGCATCTGGAAGGAAGACCTCGACGAAGAGCGGCTGCAAGCCATCGTGGACCGATCATTGAGTATCTCGCCGGGTGAGGACTCGGGGCTTCCCGCCCCGAACCCCGGCGAAAGGGACGGTGTCCCTCTCGACTCCCTTGACCCGCGTTCTGGGCAGAACGCGGGTCGGCTGGGGGGAGCGGTGGGAGAGAGCGGCGTGCGGGAGTATGCAGACGTGTTCGAGGAATCCCCCAGCCAGTTTTCGGGAAGCGAGCTTCCCGAAAACGCCGAGGGGTCCGGGGAGTCCGTGACTCCCCGGCGGGGGCGTGGGGGCGGCGCCCCCACATTCACGGAGGAAGCCGGCGCTTATGAGCTGGGTTCTCGGGTTCCGACGGCTCAGGACAGGGCGCTGGTGTCGATTTGCGAACCGGAGCGGCTGCTGGCGCTGGTGCGGCGGTACACGGTGTTCGAGGCCGGGGGACGGAAAGTGGCCCGGTATCAGCAATACTTCTGCGTCGAGTCGATCCTTGACCGCATTCGCGGCCGTGACGAGGCGGGCCGGCGTCAGGGTGGTGTGGTTTGGCACACGCAGGGGAGCGGGAAGTCCTTGACCATGGTGTTTCTGGCGAAGGCGCTGGCGATGACCACGGAAGTGACCGACCACAAGATCGTGGTCGTAACCGACCGGGTGGATTTGGACGAGCAGATCGAAGGCACGTTTCGTCAGACCGGGCACGAGGTGGAGCGCGCCCGCAGCGGCTGGAATCTGGGCGACTTGCTGAACAGCGGCGGCGCACAGATCATCACGACCGTGATCGACAAGTTCGAGGCGGCGGTGGGGCGTTCGGACGTGCGCAACGAAAGCCCGGACATCTTCGTGCTCGTCGACGAAAGCCATCGAAGCCAGTACGGGCCGCGTCATGCCAAGATGCGCAAGACGCTTCCGAACGCCTGCTACATCGGCTTCACGGGCACACCGCTGATGCGCCGGGAAAAGAACACGGCGGTCAAATTCGGCGGCATGATCGAGCCGAGCTACCCGATTCACCAAGCGGTCGAGGACAAGGCGGTGGCTCCCTTGCTCTACGAGGGGCGGCACGTCCCCCAGGATGTGGACCGGGTTCCCCTCGACACCTGGTTCGAGAAGTACACGGCGGAGCTTACGCCCGAACAGCGTGCCGACCTCAAACGCAAGTGCAGCGGCACGCCGCAGGTGCAGAAGTCGAAGCAGACGATCATGCGCATCGCCTGGGACGTGAGCACGCACTACCGCGACAATTGGCAGGGGACCAACGCCAAGGGGCAGCTCGTGACCATGAGCAAGGCCGCCGCCCTGCGCTACAAGGAGTTTTTGGATGAGTTCGGCATGGTGTCCAGCGAGGTGCTGATCTCCGGACCCGACGACCGCGAGGGGAACGAGGATGTCTTCGACGAAAACACCGAGGAGGTCGTGCGCTTCTGGAAGCGGATGATGGCCAAGTACGGCAGCGAGCGCGAGTACAATCGGCAGATCATCAACGCGTTCAAGAACAGCGACCGCCCGGAGATCGTCATCGTGGTGGACAAGCTGCTGACCGGCTTCGACGCGCCGCGCAACACCGTGATGTATCTGCACAAGCGACTGCAGGGACACAATCTGCTGCAGGCCATCGCGCGGGTCAACCGGCTGGCCGAGGGCAAGGACTTCGGCTACATCATCGACTACTACGGGGTGCTGGGCGCGCTGGACGATGCCCTGAACCTGTACGGAGGCCTGCCCGACGCGCTGGAGGACTTCGACCAGGAGGATGTGCAGGATGCCCTGACCGACATCGGTCGCGAAATCGCCAAGCTGCCGCAGCGTCACGCCGAGCTGTGGGACACCTTCAAGGGCGTGCCGAACAAGGCCGACGAGGAAGCCTACGAGGTCCATCTCGCCGACGACGCCCTGCGGTCCCGATTCTACGAACGCCTCTCCGCCTTTGCCCGCACGCTCCAGATCGCGCTCTCCAGCGTCCAGTTCCTGGAGGCCACCCCCGAGGCAACGGTCGAACGCTACAAGAGCGACCTGAAGTTCTTCTGCGCACTCCGCACCTCCGTGCGCCGGCGATACGCCGAGACCATCGACTTCCGCGACTACGAGCGGCGCATTCAGAAGCTGATCGATACGCACGTGGGCACGGGGGAGGTCGAGGCGCTCACCGGCCTGGTCGACATCTTCGACGCGGATGCCTTCGAGAAGGAGGTGGAGCGCGTTCACGGCACCGCATCCAAGGCGGACACCATCGCCCACCGGACCAAGCGGACCCTCAAGGAGCAGTGGGAGAAGGAGGACCCCGCGTTCTACAAGAAGTTCAGCGCGCTCATCGAGGAGGCCATCGAAGCCTTCCACCAGCACCGCATCTCCGACACGGAGTACCTCAAGACGGTCACCGAAATCCTCGGCCACGTGCGGAACCATACCGACAGCGACATTCCCGACGACCTCGCGCCGGGTTCGGTTCCCGCCGCCTTCTTTGGCGAAATCCGCGAGCCCTTCGGCAAGTACGAACTGGACGAGCATCGCCGGGAGGAACTGGAGGTGCGGGCCAGCACCGAGATCGACCGCATCGTCCGCGAACTCCGCATCGTCAACTGGGAAACCAATACCGACGTAAAGAACCGCATGCGCAACGCCATCGAAGACCGGCTCTTCGAACTCAAGGACGAATATGGCATCGAGCTGACCTTCGAGGACATCGACGACATTCTGGAGAAGTGCCTGGAGATCGCCAAGGTGAGGTACGCATCGTGACCGAGGTGACAGCGAGATCAGGCCAACACGAGGTCCAATTCGGCTCCGAGCGCATCGCCTTCGAACTGGTCGGGGAGGAGCGGCGGCAGTTGCGGATTGACGTCCATCCCGACCGGCGCGTCGTCGTGCACGCCCCGCGCGGCAAATCGGTCGGCGACGTGAAGACGCGGGTGCACAAACGCGCCCGCTGGATACTCAAGCAGCTCGACTTCTTCGACCAATTCCAGCCCCTGCCTTCGGCGAGACGCTACGTCAGCGGCGAAACCCACTACTACCTCGGACGGCAGTATCGGTTGAAGATTGAGACCGGCCCCAAAACCGACGCCAAACTGATCGGACGCCATCTGCGCGTGACCGTTGCGAACCCCGCAGACACGGGAAAGATCGCCGACCGCGTGCAGCTCTGGTACCGGCAGCACGCTCGACACATCTTCGCGAACCGGGGCGCCCAGTGCCACGAGAAACTCCGAAACGAAGGACTCCCGTTCCCCGAGATCAAACTGCGCCGCATGCCCACCCGCTGGGGCAGCTACAGCCGTCCCGGAACCATCCTGCTCAACCCCGAACTGGTCAAAGCCCCGCTCTACTGCATCGAGTACGTCATCATGCACGAACTCTGCCACCTCAAACACCCCAACCACAGCCGCGCCTTCCACCGCCTCCTAACCCGCTGCATGCCCGACTGGGAGCAGCGGAAGAACCGGTTGGACCTGGCCGTGCTGTAAATAACAAAGTGGTTGTAAACCTCAATCATGCCCCGGACGGGGCATCTCATCGTAGCCCTGGGCAACGCCCGGGGAAACGGGCAATCGAAAAAAAGAGCGCTGAAAGCGGTCCTCAAACTACGTCGATCACAAACGCCTTCCGTGTCTTCGGAATCGGAACATTTGATTCTTTCAAACTGCTCAACAAGGAAACCAGCGCGGATGAACACACTTGATGCTGCATACGAAGTCCTCGGCAAAGCGGGCGAGCCGCTTCCTTACCGTGAAATCACCAGTCGCATATTGGCTGCTGGACTGTGGGAGAGCCACGGGGCGACGCCGGAGGCAACCATCAACGCGAGACTGGCAACCGACATCAAGAAGCATGGCCCCCAGTCGCGGTTTCAGCGTACGGGACGAGGCGTGTTCGCACTGCGGGAATGGGGCATGCCGGAGTTCGCGCCGGTGAAGGCGGGACAAACCAGTGCCGCCACTGCTCCCACCGCGCCCCCAAAGGCCATGTCCTTCACCGAGGCGGCGGAACATGTGCTGGCCAAACTGGGTGGCAAGAAGCCCATGCACTATCGCCAGATCACCGAAAAAGCGCTTGAGCTGGGGTTGGTGAATACGGCCGGCAAGACGCCGGAAGCAACCATGTACGCGCAAATCCTCACCGAAACAAAGCGAAGAGAGAAACGCGGGGAAACGCCTCGCTTCGTGATGCACGGCAAGGGCTTCGTCGGTCTCAGGCGTTGGATGGGCCAGGGCTTGGCATTCCAAATTGAACAGCACAACCGTACGGTGCGGAAGAAGCTGCACGACCGCATCCGTTTGCTCGACCCGGCCGAGTTCGAAGCCCTGATCGGCGAGCTTCTGGCCGCCTTGGGGTTCGAAGAGGTGACCGTGACCGAGCGCAGTGGCGACGGGGGCATAGATGTGCGGGGAACCCTGGTTGTGGGCGACGTCATCCGAACGCGCATGGCGGTCCAGGTCAAGCGCTGGAAGGGCAACATCCAATCCCCCGTGGTCCAGCAGGTGCGCGGCAGCCTGGGAACCCACGAACAGGGACTGATCATCACGACCAGCAACTTCAGCAAGGGAGCGCGCGACGAATCCGAACGCCCCGATGCCGTTCCTGTCGGTTTGATGAACGGGGAAACGCTGGTGCGTTTGCTCGTGGAGAACGACATCGGCGTAACCCGCCGCACCCACGACCTGTTCGAACTGACAGAGGATGAACCCCCACCATAACTATGTACACAGAATTTGGTTGGATCCGGTCAGTTGAGTTAGCAATGGCTTTAGTATCCTGAATTCCCGGAAATTGTAACTATGCCGGGAGTTTGATGTCGAAAACCTCCATTATTCTGCGCTGGAGGGGGGTGGTTTCTGTAAAGACCTGTCCATAGCGGTTGGAGTACTTCACTCTGACTAGGGTCTCCATTTCCTCCATCACTTCTCTGGCCAGAACTCAGTACAGTAGCCTCAAGGGGTGCGCAAGTTGAACGACATTTTTT
>CAZSBQ010000148.1:0-3076 GCA_964604795.1 uncultured Victivallales bacterium
ATGGAATGCCGGAGAGTTTGGTCCCACGGATGGCAAAGCCGACCCACGGATGGAAAAGGCACAAGAAGTGAGGTACGGTTTGCAATGATCTACAAAGAAAAAACTGAAACGCTAAGGAAGGGGCTTTTGGAAGTTCAAAACACTGTGGGGTTGGGACGGAATGAAGAAGCATACCATCAAGCATGCCGCATATGGCTTGCCAAAAACGGCGTGCCATTCCAGAGCAAACCCGCTCACACGCTGCAGCAAACTTCGGCAAGAAAAAAGCTGGAAATCAACGGCCTGCGAGCTCAATATTAATTCGTTCTTATTCAATCCGTGGCACCAAGCTCGTTCCCTGCGCACCATCCGCGGGTCGGCTTTGCCATCCGTGGGATTCCCTCTTCATCCGCGGGTCGGCGCCGCCTTCAACGGGACACCCGGGGTTCCAGTGCCCATCACCTCGGCTCGACGGAGTCTCGCCCTCCATCGGGAGGAATCACAGAGCCCCCTCCCTCAGAAAGGAATTGCCCTGGAGCGCCACTGATTGACGTGTGCTCAAATGCCGCTACAGTGAAAGTGTTTGACTGTGTCCTGACTGCAGTCGTTCCCTGGCGGATTCAGCAAAACTACAAGGAACGCCATGAATCGCATCGACGTCCGCAATTTGTTTAAGATATTCGGGCATCAGCCCGAACGGGTTTTTCCCCTGCTTGAAAAGGGAAAAAGCAAAACGGAGATTCTCGAGGAGACGGGCTGCGTGGTGGGGATCAACGACGCGAGCTTCACTGTCAAATCCCAGGAGACGTTCGTCATCATGGGATTGTCCGGAAGCGGCAAGTCCACGGTGATCCGCTGCCTTAATCGGCTCATCGAACCGACTCGCGGCACGGTGCTGGTCGATGAGGAGGATATCGTGCACATGAATCGGCAGAAGTTGCTGGAGACCCGGCGCACGAAGATGTCCATGGTGTTTCAGAACTTCGGCCTGCTGCCCCAGCGCAATGTGGTCCGCAACGTGGAGTACGGCTTGGAAGTGTCCAATGTTGCGCCGGAAAAGCGTCGCCAGGCTGCGATGGACGCGCTGGATATGGTCGGGTTGAAAGGCTACGAAAAGAGCATGCCGAACGAGCTGAGCGGCGGCATGCAGCAGCGGGTCGGTCTGGCCCGCGCCTTGGCCAACGATCCGGAAGTGCTGCTTATGGACGAGGCGTTCAGCGCTCTCGATCCGCTGATCCGCAGCCAAATGCAGGACGAGCTGCTCGACCTGCAGGCCAAAATGCACAAAACCATCGTGTTCATTACCCACGACCTGGATGAAGCGCTCAAGCTGGGCGACCGCATTGCCATCATGAAAGCCGGCGCGATTGTGCAGATTGGCACTCCCGAGGAGATCCTGACCCAACCGGCGGACGACTATGTGCGCGCGTTCGTTCAGAATGTCGACCGCACTAAGGTAATCACCGCCGGCACTGTGATGCGCAAGGCTCCCACCATTGTCGTGCCCAAGGCGGGGCCGCGCATGGCTGTGCGGACCATGGAAAAGATGGGCTCATCGTCTGTCTACGTTCTTGATGAGAACCGTCAGTTGCTCGGATTGCTCACGGTCGACGACGCCCTTGAGCTGGAAAAGGCGAATACGTCCGATGTTCGCGGCAAACTGATTTACGATGAAATCTATGTCGCTCGGGAAGACCGCCCGCTCGCCGATCTGATGGCGACCGCCCTGTCTGCCAAGTATCCCATCGCCGTCGTGAATTCCGACGATCAGCTGACCGGCATCGTCGACCGCGCCACGGTGATGGCCGAAGTGTCCGAACAAGGCGAGGATGAATTCGCTCCGACCCCCTTGCAGGAAATGGAGAGCTGGGAACCGGCCGAGGCCACTGAAGAGAAGGGAGCCGCCTCATGAAGGAATTTTTTGCGAAAATCACAAAATTTGTTGATGAAAAAACCGATTTCATCGATGTCGGCGGCATGTTCGAGACGGCCATTGACTGGTTGACCACCGAGTGGGGGTGGCTGTTCGACAGCATCAAGGTCTTTCTGCAGACGACGCTGAACGGATTCGAGTTCGCGCTGAATTTTCCGCACCCGCTGATCATTGTCGCCATTCTCGCCGCCATTGCCTATGCCGCGGCCAAGCGGGGGGTCGCGATTTTCACGGTCATCGGATTTCTTCTGATACTGCAAATGGGCCTGTGGAGGCAAACCATGGATACCCTGGCCCTGGTGATCGGCTCGGTGAGCATCGCGCTGATCATAGGGGTTCCGCTGGGCATCTGGTGCTCGAAGAGCGACAAGGTGCAACGAGTGGTCCGGCCCGTGCTCGACTTCATGCAGACGCTGCCCGCGTTTGTGTATCTGATCCCCGCCGTCATGTTCTTCAGCTTGGGCACAGTGCCGGGCGCAATTGCCACCCTAATCTTCTCGCTGCCGCCCGCGGTTCGCTTGACGAACCTGGGCATCCGACAGGTCTCGAAGGAGATCAAGGAGGCGGCGCTGTCGTTCGGCTCCACGCCCGCGCAGTTGCTGTTCAAGGCGGAATTGCCCTCGGCCCTGCCCACGATCATGGCCGGTGTGAATCAAACCATCATGCTGGCCTTGTCCATGGTGGTGATCGCCGGCATGATTGGCGCCGGCGGTTTGGGCAACGTGGTCCTCAAGGGAATCACCCAGCTCAAGATCGACCAAGGCTTCGAAGGTGGAATCGCCATCGTCATTCTGGCCATCTTCCTGGATCGAGTGACCCAGGCGCTGGCCACCCCCAGGGACAATGCGTAGACATCGCTGCGCTGTCCCGAAAACCGAAACGTGCGCAAACGAAGAAACAACAGGAAAATCGGAGACCAATCATGATGAACGTTTTCAGCAAGACGATGTGGACCAAAGCCCTGGCCGTCCTGGCCGGTGCCGCCACCCTGGCCGGATGCGGCGGCGACGCAGGAAAAACCGCGGATTTGGCCTATGTCAACTGGGCCGAAGGGGTGGCCTACACCCACTTGGCAAAAGTCATCCTCGAAGACAAGATGGGCTACAAGGTCAAAGTCACCGCAGCCGACGTGGGGCCGGCCTACACTGCCGTGGCCAATGGCGA
>CAZSBQ010000148.1:3176-9748 GCA_964604795.1 uncultured Victivallales bacterium
TCCTCGAGCGGGCCGGCCATGACTGCGGCCTTGCAGGACGCCATCTCGAAAGAGGAATGGGTGGTGGTCACCGGCTGGCGCCCCCATTGGATGTTTGGACGATGGAACCTGAAGTTCCTGGAACAGGATGAAGCACAGGTTTGGAGCACAGGCAACATTCACATCATGGCGCGCCTGGGACTCAAGGAGGACAAGCCGGAACTGGCGGAGTTTCTCGGCAACATGTTCTTCACCGACGAACAGCTGGCCGAACTCATGCTCAAGGTCCGGGAGTCCGACGAGGATATTGAAGATGTCGTCCGCCAGTGGATGAACGAAAACGAGGAGCTGATCGAAAGCTGGATTCCGCAAACGGAAGCGACACCCGCCGAGTGACGAGCGTTTCCGTCTCGTCCCTCAAAAAAATGACAAGGCAAACCCCGATGGGGCTGCGTGATTGCGCGTGCTCCCTTGCGACATGGAGGTGAGGTATGATTGGCCCATCGTCTCGGTTTTGCGGGGATGTAAAGGAGACGAGCTATTGCCGCCGGTTCACTCTGGTGGAACTGCTGGTGGTGATTGCGATCATCGCGATCCTGGCGGCCATGCTGATGGGCTCGCTGGTCATGGCGCGCCTGAAGGGCAAGCAGGCCAACTGCATAAACAATGTCCGGCAGCTCACGCTGGCCGTGGAAATGTACACCGGCGAATGGGATGGCCACTTTCCCTACTGCACCGACGGCGGCGCCGGCGCGGGCGAGGAGGGCGGATGGGTCTATTACACGAACTTCCCCAGTTCGCCCGGTGAAATAGCGGACTTCAACGTTCGCCGGGGTACCCTGTGGTCCTATGTCGAGAACGAGGAGGTGTACCGCTGTCCCGCCGACGTCACCGAAAGCAATTGCAGCTACGGAGTCAACGGCGACACCATCGACAACGCCGCGAACAAGCCGCGCAAGGTCGCGGCCGTGCGCGATCCCAGCCAAACCCCCTACTTCCTGGAGGAGGGGGCCACTGCGGAAACCACCAATGACGGGTACTTCAACATCTGGTATACGCCCCCCGACCGCGTCCTGAACCGCCACAACGACGGGGACGTGTACAGTTACATCGACGGACACGTGACCTGGGACCAGTTGGCGAACCGCGAGGTCTACCAGCAATGCAACTTCCTCCGCCTTCCCCCCTCGCCGGCATGGTAAGTCCCGGCAACCTCAGAGTGGCGGAGTTTTCCCTGATTCAGGTGTGGGACTTTGCCGAGTCGTTGCAGAGCAACAAACAGAAGGAGAAGACAGCATGAGTTCGGCACTGTATTCGCATGAGACCATCGTCGGGCACCTTCCCGGCGCGGAAACCGGGCCTTCGCCCTCCATCCGATGCTGGATTCCGGCTCGGGACCCGACCGGGGCAGGGCTGGTCATCTTCGCCGGCGGCGGCTACGCCATGCGGTCCGAACACGAGGGAAACGGATACGCCGCCTATTTTGCGCGGGCGGGGATCGCCTGCTTCGTGGTCGATTATCGCCTGGGCGTGGACGGATTTCGTCATTGGGGTTGAATGCTCCGGCCCCTTGGGGCGAAACCTGTCTGCGCTGGCTTGCCGGCATCCTCGTCGAAGACTAATCTGTCGTCCGCCAAACATGTCACCATTTGATGCAGGTATCCAGGAGGCTCCACCGACATCAAAAAACCAAAAAAATCACCCCCCCTTCAGCGGAGGGCGAACAAAGAAATGATTCTGAGCCGCTGGGGTGTGGGTGTGGAACAGGTATGGTTGACAAATAGAGGGGGAGGTGTTATAATACACAACATCAGCGTTCGATTCGTGAATGTGCACGGCAACGCGGCAGCGCCGTTGAACAAGACCTAACAGCGATGATAACGGGTGACAAGAATGACTGCACGACAGATATTGATCTGCGCGCTGGCTGTTTTGGCCGGTGCGGCGGGACTATCCACCAGCTATGGCCAACGAGAGTCCGCCATCCCCTCTGTCCAGGCGGGAGGGCGCGAAAGCGCGCGTCTTGATCCGAAGCAGGAGCAGTCCGGCGAGCAAAGGATCACCGATCAAGCCTACCGCCCGCGTGCCGCGCGCCGATTGGTCCAAATGCAGCGGATCGAGGAGGACAAGGTGGAGGATGGAGGAGCCGGCGAAGCCGACGGTGTGGATGCAACCGATGAGAAGACGTTCGAGCCAAGCCGGAGGGACGGCGACAAGGAACGAATACTCTTGTTCGGATTCTGATTTTTTTCGCGGAATGGTTTGACGTGCTGATTAGCCATGCTATAGTAGGAATGTTGGAGTGCTTGTTATTGCACTTTCGCCAAAATTTGGCATCGCGGGTGCGATGCCGCAGGCTTGCACTCGGCAAGCTTGAGACAAGGGAAATGGAAAAAGAAGGAGAAAAGAGATGCTTAAGAAGATGCGCAAAGTGAATCGGATGGTCGGCGGCCTGCTGGCCGGGATGTTGGTGGTAGCTACATCAGTTGCCCAGGCGGGCAGTCTGCAGGTGCAGCCTGGCTCCATCGACGGCGAAGTGGTCAATGCTGCGGGTGCAGCCATGGACGGTGTTCAGCTGACCGTCACCGACGCGAACGGGAAAACGATTGTTGACGTCACCTCCGGGCAGGAAGGCGAATTCAACATGGCGCTGGCCGACAAGGGACAGTACGGCTTGGCCCTCGACGGACAGGAAGTCGGCGAGCTTGTCATTGACGATGCGGCAAAGCTCACCTCTCTGAAGATCGTGTTGCCCGAGAACTACGAAGCGGGCGCGATCCTCGCCGGTCTTAGCCCCTTGATGCTGGGTGGTGCTGTCGCTGCCGCTGCCCTAACGACCGCTGTCGCCGTCGATGCCATCGACGACGATGATGATTCCACCAGTCCCAGCGGTGATGAACACATTGCACATCCTGATGAGAATTATTTTGAGTAGAAGCTGCTTGAGATTGTGCAGCATTTGAAGTAAACTGAAAATGATGCCAAGCCACCCGGAAGCATGCACATAGTGATTGGTGCTTCTTAAAAAAGGGTGGCTGGCGTTTTTCTTGGGTGAAAGCTCGATGATGAGGTGGCAATTGTGAGAAATGGGTCACTTGGCATGGTCCTTTTGGGTGGTCTGATGGTTCTTTCGGTCGGTTGTTCGACGACGGACCAAAGTCTTGTCAACATGGCGGCGATCAACCAACGCACGTCGCGGACGAACGAGCAGAGTCTTGATGCCATCAAAAGCACGGCGGCGCTTCGCATGCAGCGGAATCAGGACTACCGGGTCGGTCCCGAAGACCTCCTGGAAATCAGCATTTTCGAGTGGGAACTCAGCGAGGAGACGAAGACGTCCGTTTTCCGCGTTGCCGAAAGCGGCGTGATCTCCATGCCGGTCATCGGCGAACTCAATGTCGGCGAACAGACTGTCGAGGAAATTCGTGCGGCCATCGAGACCCGTCTGCAAACGGGCGGCTTCATCAAGCAGCCCCGCGTGGCCGTGAACATCCGGGAGTATCGCAGCAAGAAGGTGGCTGTGGTGGGCGCCGTCCAGGAACCGGGGACGTACACGCTCCGCCAGAACGTCACCACGCTGCTGGACATCCTTTCCCTGGCCGGCGGCGCCAACCGTGAAGCCGGGCAGGTGGCTCACATCATTCGGCAGCGTGAAGGGTATGAAGACACTGACGAAGACGAAAACGACGAAGTCGAGGGCAACGATGCGGAGACCGGCGAGGGTGTGCCGCCCGCGCTTGCCCAGTCCGGCCTGGCGGCCGGGGGTGATGTCACCACAGTGGACCTCTATGAACTGCTCGACAAGGGCAATATCCAACTGAACATGGTTTTGAAGAACAGCGATGTGGTGTATGTGCCCGCGGCGGATAGCTACAGTGTCTCGGGATATGTCAGGAAACCCGGCACGTTCAAACTGCAGCAGCCTATCACCATTTTGGACGCGGTGGCCAAAGCAGGTGGCATTATCGAGGGAGAGGCTTCGCCCCGTCATTGCATTCTGCGGCGCTACAAGGACGAACGGGAGATTTTACGGCCCATCGACCTGCTGGCGGTGGCGAAGGGGGCCGAGCCCAATCTTTATCTGTCCCCAGGTGACGTGTTGGTTGTTCGTCAGACGGGAGCCAAGAAGGCGTGGCTCAACACCTTCGGCGCGTTCAAGGCAATTTTCAACGTGGGATACAGCCTCTAGTGCCACAGAACAGCATGAATCAGCAACCCAATACCAGCGCTTCAGGGCAATCCGCGGGGGCTATGCCTCACATCAAGGATTACCTCCGCATTTTGCTCGCCCGCAAGTGGATCGTCGTGACGGCATTCATCGTGGTGGTCGTCACGGCGGTGATCTATGCCCTCGTGCAGACCCCCATGTACAATGCGACCACGCGTCTGCTCATCGAGCCGGTGAAGATGAAGGTCACGAATTTCGAGGATGTCTACGATCCCACCGCCGGCGGAGTAGGCGGTCATCTGGCGATGCAGGAGTTCTATCAAACCCAGTTCAAGTTGATGATCAGCCGCCCTGTGGTTGAACAGACGTTCCGACGCTTCAATTTCAGCAAAAAACCCGAATTCGTCGAAAGCCGGGACCCTCTCGTCACGTTCCAAAAGTTCTTTTCGGTCACTCCCGTCCGCCAGTCCCGCTTGGTGGACGTGACCTTTCAGTGGCGCGAGCCCGAGTTGGCCGCGCGAGTTGTCGATTATTTGGTGGATGAATACATCAAGGAGTACCGCCGTCGCAAAATGGGGGTAACCTTGGGAGGGGTTCAGGCCCTGCGAACGAAACAGGAGGATTTGCTGCCCAAGGTCGAAGCCAAGGGCAACGAGTTGCAGGAGTTCATGGTCAAGCACAACATGGTGTCTCTGGAGAAGACGCAGAACATTATTGTGGACCGCCTGAAGGAACTCAACGAGACGCTCGGCGAAATTCAATCGCGCAAGGTGGAGGCGGCGAGCATTGTCGCGAACATCCAGGAGGCGTTGGATGCGGGGGTTTCTCTCGATGACTTGCCCGAGGTGGCGGGAGACGAGACGATCTCGAATTTGAAGCGTGAATACATCCGGCTGAAGCAGGAGTTGGCGGGACTGTCAAACCGGTTCGGGGACAATCACCCGGAGGTTATGTCGACTCGCACGAGTATGGAGACGGTAGCCGACAAGTTGTATGAAGAGCTGCACGGCATCATGGCGTCGCAGCAGTCTAAGCTGAGTCGACTCGAAAGCCAGGAGCAGACCTTGGAGGAACAGCTGGCCGATCAGGAAAAGAAGGTGATGCGATTCAATAAGCTGTCGATTCAGTACCGAAATCTGAAAAGCGATTATGAGCGGCACAACCGCACGTACAAGACGATCAGCCAGCGCATCGAGGAAATAGAGATATCCATGGCTGCCGGCTCCAACGATGAGAACATTTTCGTCATCAATCCGGCGTCGGTGCCCACAAGTCCCGCCAAACCAAACAAGCGCCTCATCGTTGCCGGCGCCGGTGTGTTCGGGCTGGCGCTGGGATTGGGGCTGTGCTTCTTCGTCGACTATTTGGACACCACGATCAAGACCAAGCAGGATGTCGAGCAGCATTTGGCAACGCCGGTTCTGGGTTTCATTCCGGGCATCCGCAAAGGGGACTTGGCCCGGGCGGCGGATGGTTCAACGCCGCCCATCGAGTTTCTGGCCCTGCAGAAACCGCGTTCGGGCGTCGCGGAGGCCTTTCGGTCGATACGCACGGCCATGTCCTTTGCCGGCGTGGACCATCAACCCGGTCACCTGGTCGTCACCAGCCCGTCCGCCGGAGAGGGCAAGAGTCTGACGGCGGTCAATTTGGCTTTTGCTCTGGCCAACGCCGGCAAGCGCGTCGTCATGGTTGATGCGGACATGCGCAAGGCCCGCTTGCACAAGGTCTTCGGGTGCAATCAAACCAATGGTTTGAGCGCATTGCTCGTCGCTCCGAATGCGGAAATTGAAGAATCCGTGATTCAACCCGTCGATGACTTGTCCAACCTGAGTTTTCTGCCCTCCGGCCCCCTGCCGCCGAATCCGGCCGAACTGCTTGAGGGAAATCGCTTTCAGGAGTTGGCCGACAAATTGACGGAGTTGTACGACGTGGTTATTTGGGATGCGCCGCCCACCGTGAACGTTACTGATGCGGCCATCTTGCTCAATCGTCTTAAGAATGGTATACTCGTGGTGCGCGGCTTCTGCACGCAGCGGAATTTGGCCATGCGCGCCGTCGAGACGCTGCGCGCCAGCAGTGGGCACTTGCTGGGCTGCGTGCTGAACAGCGTGGATGTGCCGAATGCCGGGTACTATTCCTATGACAGTTACTATTACTACGGCGGCTACGAGTACTACTACGGCGGTGGAGGCGGCAACAAGAAGAAGCGCCGGCGCCGTCGCTCCGAAAGTGCGAAGGACGTGGCCGCGTCGACCGCGACGTGAGAGGGCGTAGCGGTATGATCGACATTCACATGCATATTCTTCCCGGCATCGATGATGGCGCGGAAACCTGGCAGCAAGCCGAGGAGATGGCCGCGTTGGCTGTGGCGGATGGAACCTCCGGCATCGTCTGCACGCCCCATCAGTGCGATGGGTTGTACAAT
>CAZSBQ010000149.1:0-4829 GCA_964604795.1 uncultured Victivallales bacterium
GTCTCTCCTTTGGTTGAGAGATTCAGCAAGTGTCAACTATAACACGGACAAGACCGTGGTCACTGATTACTGATCACTGATTACTGATCACTGATCACTGTCTGTCCGTGTCTGGTCTTAGAAGACGGAGCGGCAGGCGCCGTAGGGGCAGTTGGGGATGCAGGCCAGGCACTCGATGCATTGCTCCTCGACAAACTGTATTTCGCGGGTTCGGGGATCGGCGATTTGCAGCGCGGCGGTGGGGCAGTGCGGCAGACAGTTGCCGCAGTGGGTGCAGGCCTCGGACTCCCAGCGGAAGCCGCGTTTGCCGGCGGAGTTGATCTCGACGTCGAATTCGTCGAGGAATGCGAGTGCCTTGTCGATGTTGGCTTCCTCGCCGGTGACGTCGAGTACGAGGTAGCCTTCCTCCTCGGGCGTGACTTTGGCCCGGAAGATGTTGATCACCAGGTCATAGTCCTTGACCATGTGATAGACGATGGGCTTTTCGGTCTCGCTTTTGGGAAAGTAGAGGTAGAGTTTGCGCGTAGTGGTGCTCATTGGTGCTTGTCCCGGATGTCGAGCGTCGTCATGACCTGGTTCTGCGGCAGGCGCTGGAACGGTCGGTTTAGGGGAAAGTCTCCCCGTCGGATTTCGTCTTTGAGCCGTTCGGCGGCATCAAGGGCCAGCGGGTAGGAGGAGAGGGCGCCGGCGGGGATGTCGCGGTCGGCCAGGCGAACGGTTCCGGAGCGCAGTTCGGCGTAGGTCACCGAGCCCAGGGTTCGGCTGCGGCGCTGTTGGTAGTCGCCGCCGTAGTCGATGACGGCGGCGTGAATGTCGGTGTCGCGCACGAGCGTGCGCTTGAGGATTTCGGGGCTGAGTATGGGGATGGGGATGGCGATGCCCAGGGCCAGGGAGGTGCCGTATCCCTTGAAGCTGGCACCCCGCACGAAGCGGGGAAGCATGCCGCGCATGTCGGCGGTGAGTGCCAGGGTGCCCGCCCCCTCGGCGGGGACGTCGTTGTCTGTGCGCTCGACGGCGGAGCAGTGCTGGGTGCCCTCGGCGTGGACGTGGCCGCGCGAACCGGCCAGCCAGACGCTGCTGCCGAGGCCGATCGTCTCGTAGAGCGGATCGTTGAGCAGCGGCGACAGCTGCCCCGCGGATGAGTAGGTAAGGTTGCCCATCCGGGGCGCGAGGATGCCCATGTAGCTGTGAACGGTTTGCTCGGAGGTGTTCACCGCCACGTTGTAGTTCTGGTAGCAGTTGCGCGGGTTGACCATGGTGGCCTGGTTAAGGTCCGCCAGGGTGAGCTGGGTGCGGAGTTCGCGACGAGGATAGTCGTCGGTGCCGTAGGACAGCGCGAACAGCTGGACTTCGCGCCCGGCCACCAAGTCCTCGATGACGTGGCCGCCGCCGTAGCGGAAGTCGCCGGGGTAGTACATGTTGGCCGGATCGTTGTGGCGCAGCTGAGTGGCGCCCAAATAGGCGTCCACCGCGGCGATGCCGGTGTACACGGGCACATCCTGCAGCCACGCTTCGGTCATGCGGATTTTCGGCCGGCTGTGCCCGAAGTTCAGGAAGCAGCCCGAGGAACACATGGCGCCGAAGGTGGCGGTGGTGACCACGTCAACCTCTTTGGCGGCGGCGTCCAGGCCCTTGCGGTCGACGTAGTCCATGATCTCGTCGGCGGTGAGCACAACGGCGTCGCCCGCCTCGATCTTGCGGTTGATGTCCTCGTAGCTGCGTAGGGTTTCGGGAGTGAATTCGTTTGGCATGGGGGAGGGGGGCAGTTATCAGTTAGCAGTAATCAGTTATCAGTGATCGGTGATCAGTTATCTGGTGCTGTCGAATGGTGTCGAGTGGTGTCGGGTGCTGTCGATTGTCCGTGTCTGTCTGTCTGTCTGTCTGTCCGTGTCTGTCCGTGTTTGTACGTTCAGGCTGCCTGTCTGCCCGTGTCTGCCCGTGTCTGTTGTGTTTCTTCCCGGCATTTTCTTTTGCCGGGGTCACCGTGGCAGTGGGCTGCCGACTCGGGGATCGACCAGCCCGTGCTCGGTGGCGAAGGTATGCATCAGGTCGATGATTTCCTGATCGCGCGAGCAGGCGACGGCTTGGTCGAGCAGTTTGCGGCATTCCTCGACGGAGACTTTGGTGACGACGTCGACGACGCCGGGGATTCTCCACGGGTTGACGCTGAGTTCGCGCAGGCCGGCGCCGATGAGGAAGGGTATGCCCAGGGGGATACCACCCATTTCTCCGCACAGCGCCACGGGTTTGCCGGCGGCCGCGCCCGCCTCGCAGGTGGCCTTCACCATCTTGAGCACGAGCGGATGGAACTGGCGGAACCAGTGGCTGACCTTTTGATTGCCGCGGTCCACGGCGAAGGAATACTGGATCAGATCGTTGCTGCCGATGCTGACGAAATCGACTTGCTCGAGGATTTCAGGCAAACCCCACAGCACCGAGGGAACCTCGATCATCACGCCGATGCCGTAGTCGCCGACCTTGTGGCCGTTCTCCCGGACTTTCTGTTCGCATTCGCGGATGACTTGACGCACCTGCAGAAGTTCATCGAGGTCGGCGATCATGGGCAGCAGCATGTTGACTTTGCCGTGGGCGGAAGCCCGCAGGATGGCGCGGATGTGCGGATCCAGAAATTGCCGGTTGGACATGAGGAAACGGATGCCGCGCCAGCCGAGCACGGGATTCTCCTCCTCGCCGAAGTTCACGTAGGGCAGGGGCTTGTCGCCGCCGACATCGAGCAGGCGGATGGTGACCGGACCGCGTTCGCCGCCCTGGGCCACCACTTTCTGAAAGAGCGTGTACTGCTCGTCCTCGGCGGGAAAGCTGTTGCGGATCATGAACATGAATTCAGTGCGGTACAGACCGATTCCCTTGGCGCCGTATTGGTTGAGAAGCGGCAGCTCGTTCAACAGGGAGATGTTGCCCTCGATGGTGATGGGGGTGCCGTCGGTGGTGATTGCCACGGGGCAGGTGACGGGCGCCTCGGGTTTTTCCCGGTGAAACGCGATGACCTCGGCGAAGCGGTCGCGCACCTTTTCGGAGGGGTTGAGGTAGCAGATTCCCGTCGTGCAGTCGAGGATGATGTTGTCCTTGGACTGGGCGCGTCGGGTGATGTTCTCGACTCCTACCACCATGGGGATGCGCAGCGTTTTCGCGAGGATCGCGACATGGCTGGTTGCTCCGCCCTGCTCACAGACGATGCCGGCCAACTCGGCCAGCGGCAGTCGGATCAGCTGCGAGGGCAGCAGTTCGCGGGCGACGGCGACCGGACGCTCGCGGCCTTCCTCCGAGCGGTCGGCTTCGACAACGGGGCGGGGGGTCTCTCCCTGCACCTCGTCGGCCGCCTGATAGATGCGCAGGACGACGTCCTTGAGGTCGGCCAGTCGTTCGCGGACCATGGTGCTGTCCAGTTGCGAAAGTTCTTTGTCGAACTGGTTGTAGACGTACTTGAGGGCGAAGCGCAACGTGAAGCCGCGGTCGATCGCCTGGTCCACGCGCTGATTGAACGTGGGATCGTCCAGCAGCAGCAGGTGGGCGTAGAAGATGGCCGCGTCGGCTTCCTCGAGGATGCCGGACGCTTCTTCCTGGAGGGCGATGGTGTCCTCGCGGGCAACCTTGAGAGCTTCGCGGAAAAGTTTCTTTTCTCCGTCGGCGTCGTCGGTGGTTTCCAGGGACATGTTTTCGAGCCTTTCGGTCCCGAAGACAATGTAGACTGTTCCCTCGACGACGCCGTCGGTGATGGGCTTGCCGCGGAGAATTTGTTCGCCGCGTTCGGATTTTGTGCCTTCGCTCCGGCGTTTTTCCTCTTCGCGGGAATGGTCGGTGAGAGTTTCGGACAGACGGGCGTTGCGCGCGAAGGTCGCCAATGGCGAGGCGATGGCCTGGGCCAGCGCCTTGGAGGTGGGGGAGAATTCCTCCTCCTCGCGCTTTTCGATGACCAGCACGCCGATGGGGGCGCCGCCGCTGACCAGCGGAACGCAAAGCAGGCCGTGGAACTCGCCTGCTTTCGGAGTGCCGAACTGTTCGAACTCGGGGTGGTCCTGTTTGCGGGCGACGTTGATGGTTTCGAGTGAGTGCAGGCTGTGTCCGACGATGCCGTGCTCGACAGGCATGCGCACGTCATGCACCGCATCCTGGTCGAAGCCGAAGGTTCCCTCGAGGATCAGTTGGTCGGAGTTATCATTCAGGATCAGGATACTGCACACTTCGCCTTCGGTGGCTTCGGCGATGATTTCGGTGATTCGGCGCAGGCTGTCATGGTAGTTGGCGCCCGAGGCGATGACGTCACCGATGCGCGAGATGATGGCAAGTTCTGTTGTCGGCATTGTGCTGCTCCCCGCAAGGCGCGCAACTCGAATTTCGTTGGGCCCTGCGACCAATGGCTTGCCGGTTGCAGGGGCAATGTTTCAAAAAAAAGTGGACCGCCGCCAGATGTAAGCCGGATTCTGTATCCTTCCGAGGAAGAATGGCGACCATTCATCTGCGCGACCGAAACCCGGGGCTCCATCCCGCCGCGGCGGGAAGTGATGCGGGCCGCATCGTCGCCCCCTATTTGGTCTTGCTCCGGAAGGGGTTTGCCGAGACCCCGGCGGTTGCCCGGCCGGGCGGTGAGCTCTTACCTCACCGTTTCACCCTTGCCCCCCGCGTGGAGGGCGGTTTGTTTTCTGTGGCACTTTCCTTTCCGCGGCATCTGGTCCGCGGCATCCTCCAGTTGGAGGACTTCCTGCCCTGCGGAGTCCGGACTTTCCTCTCCGATACGCTCGGAGCGGCCGCCCTCTGGCGGTGGTCCAACAAAAGATAGCACAAAACCCGCCGAGGTCAACCCGAATCGG
>CAZSBQ010000149.1:4929-9625 GCA_964604795.1 uncultured Victivallales bacterium
GGCTCACCTGTCCGTTTGTTCCTCGGCGGAGGGCGGGGCGGTCGAGCGGATGCGCAGATCGGCGAGCTGATGGGGGTCCACGGCGCTGGGCGAATCGGTCATCAGGCAGCTCGCACGGGCGGTTTTCGGGAAGGCGATGACATCGCGGATGGAGTCGGCACCGGCCAGCAGCATGACGAATCGGTCGAACCCGAGGGCGATGCCGCCGTGGGGGGGGGCGCCGAAGCTGAGGGCGTCGAGCAGGTGCCCGAAACGGGCTCGGGCGTTCTCGCCGTCGATGCCGAGCACGCCGAACATGCGTTCCTGCAGGTCGGTCTCGTGGATTCTCATGCTGCCGCCGCCGAGTTCAACGCCGTTCATGACGATGTCGTAGGCCTGGGCGCGAACCGCGGCGGGATCGGTGTCCAGCTTGGTCAGGTCTTCCTCGTGGGGCCGGGTGAAGGGGTGATGGACGCTGACGTAGCGCTGTTCGTCCTCATCCCATTCCAGCAGCGGAAAGTCGACGACCCAGACGAAGGCGTCGCGGTCGCGTGGGATGATGTCTGCGAAGTTCGCAACGGCGAGACGGAGGCGTCCCAGGGCGGTGTTGGCGGTGGCGCGCTGGTCGGCGACGATCAGCAGCAGGTCTCCGGGTTCGACGTCGGCGGTCTTGCGGACGGCTTCGAGTTCGGTTGTGCCGAGGGTCTTGGCGACCGGACCGGTGGGGGTTCCCTGCTCGTCCAGCTTGAGCCAGGCCAGCCCCTTTGCGCCGACGGTTTGGATGTCGGCGGTCCAGGCGTCGATTTGCTTGCGGGATGCGGTGGAGGCGAGGTTTTTGGCGTTGACGGCTTTGATCACGCCGCCCGCGTCCAGGACCGTGCGGAAGATGCGGAACTCGGTGCCGGCGAGGTCTGAACTCAGGTCGACCAGCTCCATGTCGAAGCGGGTGTCGGGCTTGTCCGAGCCGAAGCGGTCCATGGCTTCGCGGTGGGCGAGCCAGGGGAAGGGGCGTTCGGGTGCCTTGCCCTTGACTTCCCGGAGTATCCTGGTGACCATTTCCTCGACGATGCGGATGATGTCGTCCCGCTCGGCGAAGGACATTTCCACATCGATTTGGGTGAATTCGGGCTGGCGGTCGGCGCGCAGGTCCTCGTCCCGGAAGCAGCGGGCGATCTGGAAGTAGCGTTCGACGCCGCCGACCATGAGCAGCTGCTTGTATTGCTGCGGCGCCTGGGGAAGGGCGTAGAAGTGGCCGGGATGGACGCGGCTGGGGACGAGAAAGTCGCGGGCGCCCTCGGGGGTGCTTTTGCTGAGAATGGGAGTTTCGACCTCGATGAAGCCTTCGCCGTCCAGGCAGTCGCGGGCGACTTTGGCGACGCGGTGGCGCAGGCGGAGGTTGGCGCCGATTTTGGAGCGCCGCAGGTCCAGGTAGCGGTATTTCAGACGCATGTCCTCGCTCACGGCCGGATCATCGAGATTGAAGGGCATGGGGCGGGCGGGATTTTCGACTGTGAGGGCGTGAATGCCGACTTCCACTTCGCCGGTGGGCATGTCCGCGTTGATCATGTCCTGCGGCCGCGCCTGGACGTGACCCGCGACGGTGATCACCCATTCCTCGCGAAGACGTCGGACGTCCGGCATCAGGTCGGGGGACTCGGCGGGATCGACGAACAACTGAGTGATTCCCTCCCGGTCGCGCAGGTCAACGAACACCAGACCGCCCAGGTTTCGGCAGCGGTGGACCCAGCCGGTCAGCACCACGTCCTGGCCGATTTGCGATGATGCAAGTTCGCCGCATGTGTGTGTGTGTTTCATGTCGTCCAACTTTTATGTGGGTTTATGCAGGCCCGGCCTGCGGGTGGTTTCGTGTGGAAGCGCAAGCCAATCCCATGGATCAGGAATTGGTGCGGTCGAGGATGGCGCGGACTTCGGCGGATGCCGCGTCCACCGCCACCGTGGTCTGTTCGGATTGTGCCATGTCCTTGCAGACCACCGTGCCGTCCTCCAGCTCCTGCTCGCCCAGAATGAGGACGACGCGCGCGTCGGCCCGGTTGGCGGCCCGCATCTGGGCCTTCATGCTGCGTTTCTCCTGGGCGGACAACACGTTCATTCCCGCCTCGCGAAGTGTCTGGGCCAGGGAAAGGGCCGGCAGCAGCGCCTGCTCGGTCTGGGCGACCACGTACGCGTCGACGCCGGCCGGCTTCAGGGTCACCCCCTGGCTTGCCAAAACCATCAACAGCCGTTCAAGCCCCAGAGCAAAGCCGACACCCTCGACTTCCTTCTTGACTCCCGGCAGCGAAATTCGGTAGCGACCGCCGCCCGCAACCGCATCCTGGGCGCCGAGACCTTCGCAGAGCACCTCGAACACGGTGTGAACGTAGTAGTCCAACCCACGCACCAGCTTCGGTTCGCGCTGATACGGGACGCCGAGAGCGTCCAGGGCGGCGCACACCTGCTCGAAAAACGCTTGACTGTCCTCGCTCAGCAGCTCGACAATGTCCGGCGCGCCACCGGCAATGGCGCGGCACTCGGCGTTTTTGCAGTCCAGGATGCGCCAGACATTGGTGTCGAGGCGCCGCCTGCAGTCCTCGCACAACTGCTGGCTGTGCGGTGTGAAAAAGTCCTTCAGAGCCCGGCTGACGGCGTCCCAATCCTCGGGCAGCCCGCGGGAGTTGACCAGCAGACGCGGGTTTTTCACGCCGACGGCTTCCAGATAGTCCATGAGCATGGCGATGGATTCGGCATCCGCCAGGGGGTTGCAGGAACCCACCGCTTCGACTCCCGCCTGGTGAAATTGCCGTCTGCGCCCGGCAGCCGGGCGTTCACCGCGGAACATCGGGCCCATGTAAAAGACGCGCTTCTCCTCGCCGGGATTGAGCCCTGCGTTGGCGATGGCGCGCATCACGCCCGCCGTGCCTTCGGGCCGGAGCGTGAGGCTGCGCCCGCCGCGGTCCTCGAAGGTGTACATCTCCTTCTGCACGACCTCGGTTTGGTCGCCGATTCCCCGCACAAACACCTCGGTGCGCTCGAAAATCGGCGTTCGCACCTCGCTGTATCCATAGCGGGAAAATCGGTGACGGGCGGCCTCCTCTAGGCGGACCCACTGCTGAATTTCGGGCATCCAGATGTCGCCCGTGCCCGGGAGCGGTTCGACGGCGCTGCTCATGATGACTTGATGTCTTCCGGACGAAGATTGGACACTTTTTCGGTCATCTTCTTGCCCGGTTTGAAGCGGACGACGACGCGTTCCGGGATTTCAACGGTTTCGGACGGCGAATTGGGATTGCGTCCGATGCGCGGCTTGCGCACAGCCAGGTCGAAAACGCCGAAGTTGCGGAACTCAATGCCGCGCCCGGCCGCCAACTCGTTGCTCATGCAGTCAAGCATGTGCTGCAGCATTTCCATTACCTCATTCTGGGTAAAGTCTGATTTGCGGGCAATTCGGTTCGCCAAATCGCGTTTTGTCATGGTGGGTGTCTCCTTTTGTTCGGAATTCGTTCGCGGCCAGCCGGTAACGTATCGTATAAATTGGTCCGCTCAAATCCTTGCGGAAAACAGTTCGGCTTTTTCCTTCTTCGTATTTGATGTGCTCACGGACCGGACGAGCGGCAAAGCGAATCATAGCAGAATGCGGAGATTTCGCAAACCGTGCCATGCCGATTTGTCGATTTGCCGGCAAAATCGTGCAACCCTCTCGCAAAATGGTTGTCGAATACGCTGTGCTTGCCGGCGCTTGTGAAAAGTCAATCGGGTGCGCGCCCGAGGGGTGAAGACGATCCTGCAGCGCGTGCCGAGGTCTCGGAATCAGACATACAGGAGAAACGATCATGCTCGACGCCCACGCCAAAGTCCTTGCTTCCACCGCACTCATACTGTCGTGCCTGGCCCTGGTCGGATGCCAAACGGCCGACCGCGCCTACGAGGGAACTGCCGGCGTGGTCAATCCCGACAGCACGCGCCTGCAAGGGGGCGTGAAGTGGCTGAGTCCGCCCTCGCAGATGGGGTTGCGCCAGGCGCCCTCCTCGGACATGACCGTGTATCTGCGGGTGAAGAACAGCTCCGGATCGGCGGTTACCGGGCTGTTCAACAGTATTGCCGAACAACTTCGCCAGGCGGGATATGAGGTGACGCGCAACATCGATGAGGCGCAGTACACCCTGCTGGCAGACACACGCTACTACGGCGAAAACCGCAAGAAGGATGGAGGCGGAGCCATCCTGACTGGTGCGGGGCTCGGCGGGATTACCGGCGCGGTTATCGGCCACAACGTCGGCGACGGCAATCGCAATGTGGGTGCGGCGGCGGGCGCGGCCATGGGAGCGATCGCCGGCAACATCATGGCCAACCGCAATAAAATGGTGGAGATCGATATTGTCGTGGACATCCGGGTGGGCGAACGGGTGGAGGGCGGCGTGCAGACCGAAACAACCACGGATACCGGCGCCGGGGTGTCCCATCGCGACCGCTCCGGCAGTGAAACCGGCTCGGGAAGCAGCGGAACTTCCCAGGTGCAAAAATTGACGCGCGACGACGATTTTCTCTACCACAGCAACCGGGTCGTGGCGCACGCCAAGCGGATGAACCTCACTCCTGACCAGGCTCTCCCCTATCTTGAAGAAAGAGTCTCAGCCGCCGTCGGCAGCGTGCTGCCGTAGGGGAATGACCGTGGCACTGGCTTTCCAGCCGGTGGACATTGGGACCAACCGTGGCACTGGCT
>CAZSBQ010000150.1:0-9584 GCA_964604795.1 uncultured Victivallales bacterium
ATCTCTTGCTCCACCGACGCAAGGTCGGCGGGGGCAGGGAACCCCTTTCCGGACAAGGTCTAGCGTGAACATTCGCTCCCGCCACGCAAGGTGGCGGGGAAGGTGGCGGGTGGCGTAAAGAACGTAGTTGAGGATCGGTCAGATCGAGAACACGCCTTAAGTTTCGGGGCATTCGGTGTGATCCCGATGCCTTCTCACTTTTCCGGACAGGGTACTGGTAGTGCATTGGCATGGTTTGCGAGACAAGTAGGGGCGGTATAGTACAACAGACTTTTTCGGCTCATCGCCGCAACCGCAATGCACGCAAAAATCAGGGGCTTGACCGTGCCGCTGCAAAATCAAATTATGCTCATCGACGGACACGCGGCCATCTATCGCAGCTTTCATGCAATACGCGACTTGACCAATCCTGATGGCGAACGGGTCAACGCCCTCTACGGCATGGCCCGGTTCTCCCTCAAGCTGGACCAGGACTTTCCCAGTCGGTACGCCGCACTGGTCATGGACAAGGGCAAATGCGCCCGCCGCCTTGAACTGCTTGAGCAGTACAAGGCAAACCGTCCGTCCATGCCCGATGAGCTGCGCGAGCAAATCCCCCTGATCCGGCAATGGTTCGAGGCCATGGGCTGGCCCCTGCTCGAGGAAGAGGGCAAGGAGGCCGACGACCTGATTGCACTGGCCGTCCGGCATCGTGACAAGCTGCCGGTGCTGATCGTCTCCCACGACAAGGACCTCGCGCAACTGGTGGACGACAATGTGCAGCTGGTGCAGTCCGGCGGCAAGGGAACCTGGCTCCGCCTGGGCCCCGAGGAAGTCACGGAAAAATTCGGCGTTCCTCCGGAGCGAATCGGCGATTACCTTGCCTTGGTCGGCGATTCGTCGGACAACATTCCCGGCATCGAAGGCATCGGCCCGAAAACCGCCGCGACATTGCTGCGGGAACACGGCAGCATCGACAACATCCTGAAAAACCTGGAGCGAATCAAGCGCGAGTCCATCCGCGCCAAGCTGGCCGACTCCCACACCATACTGCAACTCAACCGCGATCTCGTGCGTCTGGACAGCACGGACTCCGACCAATGGCCCGGTCTGCAAGGATTGCAGCGGCGAAAAACGGACTGGGACAGGCTGCTCGACATCGCCCGGCAACAGGGCTTCAAATCCCTTGCCGACACGCTTGAGAAAGGCCGCGAAGAGGCGCGCAACCCTCGTTTGTTCTAACGAAAACAAATTCAAAAATGGAGAAAACGAAATGCTGAGCGATTCAAGCGCTGTACTGGGATTCGACATCGGGGGCACGAAAATCGCTGTGAGTCTCGGCAGCCTGGACGGACGAGTGCTCGCCTCCGAGCGCATTCCCACCGGGGCCAAAGCGGATTACGCCGAGGTGCTGCCGCGGATGGTCGAAACGGCCCGAGCAGTCGTCCAGGCAGCCGGAGTGCCCGCCGACAGCGTGCTTGCCTGCGGCATCTGCGCACCCGGGCCCCTTGACATCCCCCACGGGCGGATGCTGAAAAGCCCGAACATGGCTTGGGACGACGTGCCCATTCGCGACGACTTGGCCGACGCCCTCGAGCTGCCGGTGTACTTCGACAACGACGCCAACGGCGGCGCCCTGGCCGAATGGTTCTTCGGCGCAGGTCAGGGTTGCCGGGACTTCATCTATCTGACCATGAGCACCGGCGTGGGCGGCGGCATCATTGCCAACGGCGCCCTGCTGCAGGGCACCACCGGACTGGCCGGCGAACTCGGACACATCGTTCTCGATCCCGACGGTCCCCTGTGCCACTGCGGCATGCGCGGCTGCCTCGAAGCCTATTGCGGAGGCCGCAGCGTCTCGGACCGCCTCAAACGCACCATGCGCGAAAGCCCGGTGCAGGAAATCATGGACAGCCCCAATGTCCAGGGCGACTTCGACAAGCTCGACTATCTGACACTGCGCGAAGCGGTTCATCGGAATGTTCCGTTTGCCGTGCAGTTTTGGGACGATGTGTGCATGCGCTTGGCTCAAGGCATGGGGATTCACATGATGTCTTTCAATCCCGAGCTGATCGTGCTGGGCACGCTGGCGGTGTACTCCGGCGATTTGCTGATGTCCCGGGTGAACCATTACCTGCCGCGGTTCGTGTGGTCAAGCGTCCTGCAGAACTGCCGCATTCAGCCGGCCGCTCTGGGCAGTGAAGTCGGCGAGCTGTCCGGTCCCTGCGTGGCCCTGTACGGATTGTTCGAGCAGGGCGAATGGAAACCGTGGTGAGCGCATTATGTCGATGAACGTCAAACGCCTTTCGCCGGCGCTCTCGGCGCGGCGGCTTGCCGTTGGTGCCGCCCTCTTGTTGATCGTCGGCATCCTCGGGGTATTGCTCCGCACGCCCGAACCGGAGGTGATCGCGATCGCCCTGCATCCCGAGGGCGAAATCCACATCGGGCAGCCGGTCGAATGCACGCTGCGGCTCCAAACGCCCTGGTTCGCCCCTCCTCGAATCGGCGAATTCGACGCTGCCGACACGGTTCAGGCCGCGCGAACACCGCAGCGCTCTCTCTCCGGGCTGACCCCGACAAGCTGGCGCTGGACATGCCGCATCCGTCTCCAGGCCCTCGAAACCGGCGATGTCAACCCCGGCACCCTCGAATTCATCACTCAGGCACCCATGCAAAAGGAGTCGACCACCGTCACGGTTCAGCTGCCGCAACTCGTAGTGGTGCCGCGCCCCGAGGAGGAGACCGAGTCCGTGGCCGTGGCCGAACCCGTGGCCCCCTCGGCAAGCGAAGCCGGCCGCCGAGGCCTCCTCCTGTACCTGCTGGCTGCGGCGGTCGCGCTACTCGCCGCAGGCGCGCTCTTTGCGCTCCTGCGTCTGCGCCGCGTCCGGTCCACCACCGACACCGCACGGCATCTCCCCCCCCACGAGCAAGCGCTGGCCGAGCTGCAGAAGCTCGAAGCCCGGCTGCCCATGGCACCAGCTCCCTTTTACGTCGAACTGACCGACATTTTGCGCACCTACGCGGAACAACGCTTTCACATCCGCGCCGCCGAACAAACCACCCCTGAATTCCTGCGCTCCATCTCCCGCAATCCCGACATCCGCACCGAGCATCGGCAGGCCCTCGAAGCATGCATGGTCGCGGCCGACAAAATTAAATTCGCCCGCGGACAGGCAACCCAGGACGAAGTCAGTCAATCCCTCGAACAGGCGCGCAATCTCATCGTGGATACTGCACCCCGGCAGGCCGAAAACCCCGATTTTAACCCAATCCTTCCATGACTCAGTGGCAACTTGTCAATCCCTGGTTTTTGCTTCTGCTTGCCCCCGCACTGGCGGCCCTGGTGTTTGCCTGGCGCCGCCGTCCGCCCGGCATCCGTGTCGCAACGCTGGCGCCGTACCGGGAAAGCGCCGGCAAACGGCGGGGATTAGCGCTGCGAGTTCCGCTGCTTCTCGAATTCCTGGCGCTGGCGTTGCTGATCGTCGCGCTGGCGCGTCCGCGCCAAGGCATCGAGGAATTCACGCAACGCTCTCGGGGTGTGGACATCGTTCTCTGCCTGGACGTCTCCGGCAGCATGCGCTCCTACGATCTGCCCGAAACCATGTCGCCCAACCAGGCGGCCGAAGCCATCCGCGACGACCGTCTGCAGGACCGGTTTCGCATCGCCAGACGCGAACTGCGAACCTTTGTCGAAGCCCGTTCGGAGGACCGCATCGGGTTGATTGCATTCGCCAAGGTTCCCTACGTGGTCTGTCCCCCCACTCTTGACCACGCGTTCCTGCTCGAGCATCTCGACATGCTCGAAGCAGGCATGTTCGGCGACAGCGCCACCGGCATCGCCGGCCCCATCGCGTCGGCTGCGCAACGTCTGAAGGATTCAGAAGCCGAGGAGCGTGTGGCCGTGCTGTTCACCGACGGCGCCAACAACGTCGAGAGCAAGATTTCCCCCCGCCAGGCCGCCCGCATCGCCGAAACCTTCGACGTGCGAATTCACACCGTCGGCGTGGGCAGTAATCGCGCCTTCATGATTGCCCGCAGCCCCTGGGGCGGCCAGACCCTGAGACCCGTGCGCTCCGACCTCGACAAGGAACTGCTGAAAGCCATTGCCGAAACCAGCCGCGGACAATTCTTCGAAGCGCGCGACGCAGAGGGATTCCGCGCCGTCATGCGGGAAATCGACGAAATGGAGACCGTCGACTTCGAAGCTCCGCGCTACGTGGACTACAAGGAGCTGTTTCCCCATCTGCTGGCGGCGGCCGCCGCCGTGCTGCTCGCCGCCGTGCTGCTGGACAACACACTGCTGTGCCGCGCACCATGATAATTCGTTTCGGTGATCAGTGATCGGGTAATCGGTAATCAGTGACGGCACCGCCCCTGCCAATTAGAGGGCGCGGCCTCCGCGCCCCGCGTCGGTCCCAAAGGCAAGGCGTTCAACGGTGCAGACCTGGGGGTTGGAAACCGATCAGACCGTTCGGTCTGATCGGTTTATCGCCACACTCCTACGGATCGGAGGTCGAATCGTCCCGCATGGGATCGCGCCCCGCAATACCGACCAGGAAATCTCCGATTTCCAAAAGATTGACACTGATGTACCCGTGAACAATCCCGGCGGCGAGCTGGGCGCGCACCTCGTAGGGGCTGCGCGGAAACCGCACGGAGCGCCGCAAACTCGTTTCCCGGCGTCGAGCGCCGAACACACTCGTGCCGTAGCGGCCCTCATGCACCTCGATCACGGGTTTGCCGTCCAGACCGGTCAACGGCCACAACGGCGGAAAGACATGGGGGAACGTCAGCCCGCCTTCCGCGGCGGCGTAGGCGCCCAGCTGCAGCCGGTCGGTGACCGCCACCTCCGCGCCGGCGGCCGGGCCGACCGCCACCCCGCAACGAACAATGTCGAGCAGGTCCGTCGTCCGGTCCCATGCATACCAGGCCACGGCCGCAAACGGGTTCGCGCGCGCGCCTGTTCCGAAGATAAACAAGCAGCATAGAACAACAAGGGCAGTGCGTGTCGGCGCGAATCGCGCGTTTGGAGCTTGGTGTGAGCTCATATCGATTGCCACTAATTAAGATCGCGCATGTGCCACCGGTTTATAGCATCGCCCTGCATGGGAAATTCCGGCTCGATAATCGGCTCCCCGCCAATGGGGAAGGTGAGCACCTCCAAGACTCCCACGACCTCGCGGGCGAGAAAGCGCCCCACCCCTTTGATGGTTCCCAGTGTCAGCCCGGCGAAATCGCCCTCCTCCTGGGTCACGGAGTGCACCGTCGCCGGGATTTCAGTGATTCCGCCCAGAATGTTGGCACAGCCCCGTCCCAACTGACGCATGGCTTTATTGTCGCCGCTGTCCAGAGCGTTTGCGGAGTTCGCAATGGTGAGAGCGCAGAGGAGTGCGACAACTCCCAGGGCGGTACGTGAAGGGATGCGGATGGTCATGACAAGTCTCCTTGATTCCTGGTTTTTGAGAATGACTTTTCCTTGACGGTTGGCGTTCGGCATCCGAGGGCGGAACGAACATCCTTTCGCCTCGGAGATTCCTGGTGTTTTCGGACTACCACGGTCAACCGAACACCGATTTCGGGGTGACCCGCAACACCTTTGCGGGCTCGTCTCCCCCTTTGAGGTGGTAATCTCCGGCCTTGGCCGGAACGATGCAGGCACTCAACGGCGGAACGGTCACGCTGCCTGCGGACGTTTCGACAACGACGGCTTTGTCTGTGGGGCAAAGCACGTGCGGCGCCGTTCCGTTGGTTCGACCGAAAAAATAGTCGATCAAGCGCAGTTCGTCAACATCAAAATCCGGTGAAATGTTGACGAGCGGAATTTTCCGGCTGCGGTCGATGGGCTGAACGTCGCTGCGGATGCGGCTGGCGGCGCGCTCGGCAAAGCGAATTTGCCGCACCGCCTGCTCCGAATTCTCGGCCGCCGCCTGCCATGAACTGACGGTTTGCCGGGCGGCGGAGGGATGCGCGATCTCCAGCAGCACGCAGCCTGCATCGGCCGCGTAAACCACACCGGGTGCCATGAAGAACGCGTCGCCCGCCGGCGCGGGAAACACGCGCAGCAAATCCCACAAGTCCGGGGAATCGAGAGCCAGCATGAACTGGCTGCGGGTTACCCGGTGCTGAATCCCCACCGCCACCTGCGCGTCCTCGGCGGGAGTCGCCGAGAACCAGAAAAGACTGTTGCCCACCCGCCGGCCTTCCGGGGACACGCAAACTTGCAGCGGCTGGCGCTCGCATGTTTCAAAGACGCGAATCTGCAGAGGGAATGTCGTATCGGCGCCTCCCTGCCGGCCCAGCAGGTTCGTGCCGTCTCGGGCGATCAGGTCGCCCAGGACGCTGGTTTCCCCGCCGCAGTGAACCGTCTGCCTGTGCGGCTCACCACCGACCAGGACCCAGAATTCGGCCAATTCCTGCGGAGTGTCGCCCCCGCATCCATGATCGCGGGCAACGGTGGCCAGCCGACCGGCGCGAGAGTCCGAAGCGCCGGCGAGAGTGTCTACGAGGATGGGGATTGCGGTTTCGGAATGCATTGTTTCACCGACATTGTTTTGCGGTTTTGTATCATGCCTACATAATAGTATGGTATTGACATGCGTCAAGCCTACCCAACCAAAAACATCCAATCCCCCAACCGATAGCGTTTCGTCTCATGCCCTCAGCCAAGAACTCCACGCAGCCAGACCCCCAGCATCCCTTGGCGCCTGCCTACCGGGAGCGGCGGATTCACTACGGGCTGCTGTTTTTTGTCGCCGTCCTGATCCTGCTGTCCCTGGTATCGCACGACAGCCGCGATTCGGCTTTTCTGGCTGGGGGGGTGGGCACCGGGCGCATCATCCACAATTGGATTGGCCATGCGGGGGCGCGCATCTCGCAATTCCTGCTGCTGTGGTTCGGCTTTGCGGCGTATCCCTTGTCCCTGCTGCTGATTTTGTGCAGCGCGCGACGAATGATTCGCCCCCGGAAGACGCGCGCTGCGAACTGGGATTACTGGATTGCCATTCCGCTCACGGCTCTCGGCGGCGCAATGCTTCTGGGCATTTGGCCGGAGGCGCTGTCGGTTTGGGGGGAGGCGGTGAACCTGGCGGAAACGCCGGGCGGCGTTCTGGGGCAGCGTTTGTGCGCGCCGCGCTCGGGATGGCTGCGCCTCGTTATGAACCCAACAGGCAGCGCGCTGTTCGCCAGTGCCCTCATCATGCTCGGCCTGAGCGTGATCTGGCTGTACGACTGGCATGCGTCCTTCCTCGCTTGGATGGCCGCGCGCAAGGAAAAACGGGCGGCGGAGCAAAGCTCGCAGGAACCCCCCGACGAAACCGGTGCCAACCGTAAAAAGCGCGCCAAGGATATTCCCGACGAAGCCCGTCGGAAAGCCGCCGCACGCCTGCGCGAGGAATCACCCTCCCCCGGGGAAGCCGCCCCTGCCAAAACCGCCAAAACGGCGACTCCTGAAAACCCGGCAACATCCAAGCCCGCAGGCGAAAAAACGCCGCAAAAAACTCCGCTGCCGCCACCACCCGCCGAACCACCCGCCGCCCCAAAAAAGGCGGGCGGCCCCAAATCGGTCAAAACCAAATCCGGCAAAGAGTTCACCCTGCCCACGCTGAAGCTGCTCAACCCCGTCGGCGCAAAAATTTCCGGCGCGGACAGCGACGAGATCAAGCAGCGCAAGGAAATTCTCCAAGCCACGCTGGACAGCTTCGGCATCGACGCCAAAGTCAGCGACGCCACCAGCGGGCCG
This sequence comes from uncultured Victivallales bacterium, assembly GCA_964604795.1. Taxonomy (GTDB): domain Bacteria; phylum Verrucomicrobiota; class Lentisphaeria; order Oligosphaerales; family CAZSBQ01; genus CAZSBQ01. Next base: position 7,718 of record CAZSBQ010000150.1, read on the forward strand.
CGCGTGACGCTCTTCGAAGTCCTGCCGGCTCCCGGAGTCAAGGTCGAGCGCGTCAGCCAGATCAGCCGCAACATCGCCATGGAGCTGCGCGCGATCAGCCTGCGCATGCTCACCCCCATCCCCGGCAAGAAGTCCGTCGGCATCGAGTTGCCCAACGAGAATCCGGAGACGGTCACGGTCTACAACCTGATGACCTCGCGCGAATGGGAGAAGTCCAAGGCGGGCATTCCGCTGCTGCTCGGGCGCAACATCCGCGGCGAGGCCGTCATCCTCGATCTGAACACCGCCCCCCACCTGCTCATTGCCGGCGCCACCGGCAGCGGCAAGTCGGTGTGCATCAATCTGCTGATCATCTCCATGCTGTACCGCTTCACCCCCGACCAGCTGCGCATGATCCTCATCGATCCGAAGGTGGTCGAGTTCAGCTGCTACAAGACGCTTCCACACCTGATCACGCCAGTGATCTCCGACACCAAAAAAGTGCCGCTGGCCCTGCGTTGGGTGATCAACGAAATGGAGCGGCGCTATCAAATCCTGGCCAAGGCCGGCGTCCGCAATCTGCCCGCCTACAACAGTCGCAAAAAACCGGCCGAGCCGGTTCTCGACGACGAGGGCAACCCGCTGCCCGACCATCTCCCCTTCATCGTAGTGGTCATCGACGAGTTGGCCGACATCATGATGACCGCCAAGGCCGATGTCGAGACCTCCCTGGCGCGCATCGCGCAGCTGTCCCGCGCCGTCGGCATCCACACCATCATCGCCACTCAGCGCCCCAGCGTCAACGTCATCACCGGAACCATCAAGGCCAACTATCCCACCCGCATCGCCTTCCAGGTCACCTCGCAGGTTGACTCGCGAACCATCCTGGACGGCAAGGGCGCCGAGTCTCTGCTGGGGCGCGGCGACATGCTCTTTCGCCCGCCGGGCGCCTCGAACCTGGAACGAAACCAGGGCGCGCTTGTCGATGACGAGGAAATCGAGCGCATCGTCAACTTCCTGGCCGAACAGGGCGAACCGCAGTTCGAGTCCGACGTCTTCAAGTCCGCGCAGAACTCCGGCTCCGCACAGCCTGGCCTCGGGGACGAGGCAGGCGAGGAGGACGAGGACCTGATCCAGCAAGCCATCGAAATCATCAAACGCGACCGCCGTCCGACCACCAGCTACATCCAACGCTGCCTGCGCATCGGCTACAACCGGGCGGCGCTGATCATCGAAACCCTCGAACAACGCGGCGTCATCGGCCCCCAGCTCGGCACCGCTCCGCGTGAAATCCTGATCGACACCGAGCCGGAGGACAACAGCGACACCGAAACCGACGCCGATATCGGTGCCGGCGCCGACAATTCCGCCGGCTCGTACGACGAGCCAACCAGCGCGGACAAAGAGGAATAGTCCCCTGCCACTCACACCGCTCTCCGCTCCGCACCGTACAGGATATTTCGAGCCATGGCACACGACAAACGGCGCAAACAGCAGCAATTCTCGTTCACCTGGGACGACTCCGCCGATCCCGCTCCGCCCCGCCGCGCCGAACCGCAACCGTCTCTCAACAAGCAACCGCAGGATCCCCCCATGCTCACGCCACCCGAAAACAGTCCCGACGAATCCAACTCCCAATCGACGCCCGAGACCGAAGAAAACTCCTCTGCACCTGCCTCTGCCTCTTCCACTCAATCCGAGGAAACCGCCAATCTTCGTCCCCAATCAGGCGCACTCGGCACCCCCCGCCCACGCCCATCCGTCGACACCCCCAGCGACGACACTCCCAAAGCCGAACTGCCCCCCGACGCTCTCTCCGAACTGACCGTCGGCCAGATCATGCAGGAGGCGCGCGGCCAGGTGAACCGAAGCATCGCCCAAGTCGCCC
>CAZSBQ010000151.1:0-9527 GCA_964604795.1 uncultured Victivallales bacterium
TTCTTGGGCGCTGCCCAAACCCGGCAGGGGAAATGATTTCCCCTGCACCCCTCGGCTAAGGGGTTTCGTTTGCGCAGTTCGCAAGAGTGCGAACTGCGCAAACGAAACCCCGGGAGTCCAGGGACAACGTCCCTTTGGCGAGGGTTTGGGGCGAGGAGCCCCAAGGGACCAGAACTCGGTACAGTAGGCTCAAGGGACGCGCAAGTTGAACGACATAGTTCTGGATGAAAATTATGTGCATGACTGCTCTCGGGCCGAAGGACCGGCCCATTTTCAGCCCAGGGCTCGCAGCCCTGGGTATAAGATGCACCGATAATTGCGGGCTGAAGGCCCGCTGCCAATGAACATCTTTGCGGCAGAGGATTTTGGAGCGGACTTTCAGCCCGCCGCTCGGTTTGTGATTGCAAACCCAGGGTCGCGGACCCTGGGCTATAATTGGGCCGGGCCGTTGGCCCGAAAACCGCAGCACAATTCGGTCGTTCAATTTGCGCAGAATTACGAGTTCTGAGGGACGGGCGCGGTCGACGGAAGCGGATCGGATGGTCGGCAGCCTCGGACATATGTTTCATACGGGGCGGGCAAAGCCGCAGACCACTGAACATTGAGAACAAAAACCGTTCCCCCGTACGGTGTACAGGAAAATCAACGTTCAATGGTACCCAACGGCAACCTCAACAGGCCATCCCGTCGTTCCGCAGGTCGAAGGTTTCCAGGGTGTGGTACTGGGGACCGTCGGGCGTGAGTGTGCTGGCGATGAGCTCCATTTGGTTGAGCGTCACTTCAGTGAGCGATTTGGGGATGGGGGGGAGGAAAGGTTTCCAATCCGCGCCCTCGGAGGTGTTGCGGCGCAGCTTGCGCAGGAGTTTTTTGACTTGGGGATCCTTCAGGCGCAAGAACGTCATGTGCGGCACGGGTTTGCGTTTGGCCTCCCCGGCCGGCGAGGCCAATTCCGCATCCCGCGAGGTCTGGCGGACCATTTCCGCCAGCCGACGGAATCGGAATTCGGGATCGGTCCAGGCGACAAACAGCACCGACGGGGGATGTCCGAAGGTGTCCGGCCCCAGGCACTGGACCACGGGCACGGCGGTTCCGGTCAGGCGCTCCCGCAGCAGTGCGGTCAAGCGACGCAGCTTCTCTTCGGTCTGGTCGCCGAGAAACTCGACTGTGATGTGCATGGCTTCGGGACGCACCCGCGATCCAGTCACCCCCTGGTCGCGGAACACGCCTTGAAGCAGAGTCGCATAGGTGACCGCCTCTGCGGGAACGGGCATGGCCAAAAAGGCGCGAATGGTTTCGGGCGCGTCAGGATTCGTCGGTGTCATCATTGTTCAGAAAGAAGTCATGGGCTGCGTAGCGGGGATGGTGATAGCGAGGTTTGCCTTGGGTTCGCCCGTTCCATTCGATGGCTTCGACGGGGCACCACTGCACGCAGGCGAAGCATTGCTCGCAGCGATGCAGCCAGGTCGGGCGACCGTTGTCCATGCGGATGTTGTTGACGGGACAGACCTTTTCGCAGGTCGCGCAGGAGGTGCATTGCCCCTCGACATGAAATTTGGCGTCGAGGGTGCGGAATTTCCGGACTCCCAGGCGGTGCAGCGGCGGCGCCAGCCAGCAAACGGGCGGCGGGGTGTCTGCCAGGCCGCTTTCGACGCCCCCCTCGATGGCGGCGGCCACATCGCCAAGCCGCGCCTCGGCTTCCCGGAACAGTTTCTTCTGCTTGTCCTCGGGCGGGGGCGGCTTCATTACCGGGTAGTTCTCCGGCATTTTGATCGTCCAGCTGCCGGTCAGACGGCGGTTCCTTTGCCGCAGCAGGGAGCGCAGCTCATGATGGGGGCCGCCGGCCAACCCCGCATACGTGGCGACCGAATACACCAGGGCTTCCTCCGGGATTTCCAGCCGTTTTGCGAACTCCGCAACGGCAACCGGCAATCCGAAGGCATAGACGGGGAAGGCCAGCACCACTCGGTCCGCGCCGGCCGCGTCGGCGGGATCGGCCTCCATCATCGGCTTGACATGCGCGCTGCCGGGGGCCAATCGCTCGGCGATGCCCTCGACAACCGCTCGCGTGTTCCCCGTTCCGGAAAACCAGTACATTCGAATGTCCAAGAGAAACCTCCTTCGCTGTCGACTCGGATGCAGACCAACTGGTGGACTATAATGGTTCTCCGCCCCTTCGCCCACTGAATTATACAGGGAAAGCTCACTGCACTTTGCTTCCCCGCTCAGCGGACGGCTTCAGCCTAGTTGGCATACTCTGTGCAGATGGGCACGGCGGGGCGGTTACAGACGTTCTGAGGCGACAAAAATCCAATATACCCGGTCGGGAGACAGGAGATCTGTTGACGGATTGGGTAGGTAGGTATGCCGTGCGGCGTCCCAGTGCCAGCACGGTCCGACGACGACGAGGGGGGCGGCCAGGTCTTCCGCTTGGATCTCCCGCGCGGGCGCCAAGAGGTTCCATCCGTGATGGAGCGCGGGATCTCCGGCGTTGCCGCCGCCCGGCGATTCCACCTGGATCGTGCGCCCGCTCCCGCCTTGGTCAGGCATGTAAGCCCAGAAGCCGGTGTTTGCCTGGTAGTCGGCGGTTATTCCTGCATAGCGCTGGTTTTCGGCGTCCCAAATCCAGAGCGGACTGAAGAGCGGGCAGTCCTGCTCGTCGCTGAGTGCAATCTCCAGGGAGTTGTTCCCCGGCAGGTCGAAGGGAAGGGAGAGCAAATTCCAGCCGGGCAGCAAATCCAGTTCGAAGTCCGCGGGTTGAACGAGGATGGCAAAAGAGGACGGGCCGGCCACGGAAAGGGGCGCGCCGTGCACGGTAGCCGCTTCGACATCGGCCAGGCGGAGCGAGTACGTTCCGGGGACGAGGTCCGCGGGCAGGCGCACGTTCAGCGTCTCACCGACGCATGACCCCGGCGCCTCGGCTGGAACCAGGTCCGCCCGCACCGTGCTGAAGATCACGTCTGTGTCCGCCGTTTCGGGGACAAGGCCGGGGGTGACCGCGACCGGAAAGGTGTCGCGTCCCGGGCGGGGATTGGTCAGGTCCCAAAGGTCGTCATTCTCCTCCCATCCGTGCCGGGCGTAGCCGCGTTCGGTGATCTGCCAGGCATCCTGTCCCGGTTCGACGGGGATGATCAGCCGGTAGTGGACGCCGCCGATGCGGTCGCCGGCCGTCTCGGATGTGAACACGGTTTGGATGGTGAGCAACTGCCCCGGCACAGCGGTCACGCTCTCTTTCCCGTCGGGCGTTTGCAGATGCGGCATCACCGCAGCGTGACCGTGGTGAAGCGGCCATGCGGCGAGCAAAGCGGCGAGCAGAATCCGGTGTGCGCTGGGTTTGGTCATGGCTCGGAGTGTGTGCGGATGCGCAACATATCGATGACGTTGATGGTGCCGTTGCCGTTGATATCGTAGGGTGCAGTGGCGGGCGTGACGGTATCCGCCTGCTGTGCTCGGACGGTCAGTAGGTCGATGGCGTTGACCGAGCCGCTGCCGTTGACGTCGCCTTTGCGCGTGTGGAAGGTATGCAGGTGGGCCGTATCCGTCGCATTGCCGAAGCGGTCGGTCAGGCCGGCCTGCAGTGTCGCGGTGAACTGCTCGCGGTCGGGCAGGACGGCATCCAACGTGAACGCGAGCACGCGTCCGGTCGAATCGAGAGTTGCTTCCTCCACGGAGTGCGTCTGTGTCGTTTGATCCCGAACGGACAGAAACGCCGGGTCTGCGCAGTCCGCACTCAGGGCCTTGCGGAACCGTATTCGCAGCGCGGAGATGCCCGCATCTCGCGGTTCCACGTAGCCCGACGGCACCGGGGTCCAAAGTTCTCCGGCGGCACCGTGGGCGCCCCGCACCTCCCAGGCGGAGAACAATAACCGCGCCAGAACCGAGTCGCTGTCGCTGCCGCTGCCGTTGTGCGCGTAGCCGGCGACCACGGCGCGCAGATGGCTGTCGACGAGGATTGCGTTTGCGGACTCGGGGTGCCCATCGGCGCCGAGGTGAAGCAGCTGCACGCCGTCGATGCCGTAGTCGGTGTCCAGGCTGCCGTTTGTTTCGTGTCGCGCGACGACGACGGCCGTTTCGCCATCCAGCGAGGTGTTTCCCGCGACCAGAATGCGGCCGTCCGGCTGGAGCGCGAGGGTGTGCAATTCGTCGCGGCTTGCCCCGGCAATGTCCACCGTCTGGATGCCGTCGCTGCCGAAGCCGGCGTCCAGACCGCCGTCCGGCAAGAACGCGGCCAGCGCGAGGTCCGTATCCGTGTCGGAAACAGTCGTCGCCCCGCCGACCAGTATGCCGCCGTCGGGCCGAAGCGTGAGCGCAGTCGCCGTGTCGTCTCCAGGGCCGATGGGGAGAATGACCACGCCATCCGTGCCGAAGGCCGCATCCAATTGGCCCGTTGCGTCGGTGCGCAACACCACAAAGTCGGCATCGGTGGCGCTCCAGGAAAAACCGGCGGCGACGATGAAGCCGTTGTCCTGGATCACGACACCGGCGAGTCGGTCGTCGAACGGGCCAATGGCGAACGTCTGGATGCCCCCGTTGCCGAAGCTGGTGTCGAGCGAGCCGTCCGTTTCCAGGCGCACCAGCAATGCGTCGCAGCCGAGGCCGTTGTGACTGTTGCCGGCCAGGACCACCGCGCCGTCGGTCTGCACGGCGATGTCGCGGACTGCGTCGTCCCCACCCGCAACGTCGATCGTTGTGAACCCGCCGTCGCCGAACGTAGCATCGACCGAACCGTCGGCTTCCAGGCGGATGGCCAGAACGTCGAAATCGCCGCCCCGCGCGCTGCTGCGCGAGCGTCCCGCGACGAGGATTCCGCCATCCTGCTGCAACGCGACTGCAAGCGCCTCGTCATGGTCGTTTCGGGCGGGGAGCGCAACGAGTCCGGAGATCCCGAAATCGGGATCGAGCTGACCGTCGTCAGTGAACCGGCGAACCTGGATGGACGTTGCGATGCCGTCGCTCGCGGTGCCGACCGTAATGAGCTTTCCGTCCGGTTGCAGGGCCAGGTCCGTCGCCGTTTCGTCGACACCGGAATCGTTCATGACGAATCCCGTGCAGGCCAAGCGGGGGTCGAGGTCGCCGGGATGAACGGGCTCGGGCGGTGTCGTGTCCACTTGTCCCAGCTCGATCCGCGCGGTCACCTTGAGCGTATCGAAGAGTCCGGATGGGGTCCCCACCTGGACGTGGAAGGCCGTTTCGCCTTCCCAGTTGGTGGGCGGCGTGTAGGTGACCTCCGCCGTGTTCCCGTCGGGTGTGACGGTGGCGCTGCCGTACGACGGTTGACGAAGGATGCTCCAGTCAAGGGCGTCGCCATCCGGGTCGCTTGCCTCCAGTTGAAGCGTGAACGGTTGCTCGCTATGCGGATCGTTTTCGTCGACAACGCCGCGCAGCGTGATCTCGTCGGCGTCCGGCACAAAGTGAGGCGGCGAGTCGTTGCTTCCCTCTGGCAAAACCATGACCGCAATGTTGTCGATGTATGCGCCTGTGTTCTCGAAGGCATCGTCGCTGGAAAGCCGGAGCCGAACGAGCACATCCTGCTCGGGCGCATCGGGGTCGAAGGAAAAGTTATGATCCACGACGACGTCCTGCCGCACCCACTCGGCAGGGATAAACTGCCTGGAAGCGCTGTAGAGAGACTGCCAGGACAGGCCGCCGTCGAAGCTGACGGCCAGGCTCAATTCGTCACCCACACCGTCGAGTTGAAGGAACTGCCACCAGGTGATTCCGAGTGTCTGCACCCCGTCGGCGGCCACGGGAACGGCTACGGTGAAGCCGCAGTCGCTGACCTCGTTCCTGCCGTAGAATCCGTCCAGGTTCGTGGCCAGGCACCGCGCCCCCGAGTGAGCCGACGCGGGGCCGACGTCCCCCGCGGGCATACCCAGTTCCCAGGCCCCTTGCAGGCTCAGCTCGCTTGGCGGTTCACTTCCCTCCTCCAAATCGGTGGCCAGAAGGATGTCGGGCATTACAGACTCAATCTCGATATTGTCCACGCTCCAGCCGGGTTGCGTGGCATCGCCGTCGGTCTGAACGAAGAAGCGAATGCGAAGGGTGCTTGTCGCGAAACGCTCGTCCAGCAGGATGCGCCGGAGCTGCCAGCGGGTTCCGTCCGGATAGGGAAGCGCCACCGTTTCCCAGGTGCCGCCTCCGTCGCGGGTGGCCTGGACGAACAAACGGTCATACCCGCCCTCGTAGCTCGACCATTCCCACCAGGAAAGGAGAAGGATCTTTCCCACGCCGGTGTCGGCGGCGATGACCGGGGAGACCAGCGCGCCGAGTTCGTTGTTGTCGTAGTCGCCCTCCAAGTTTGTTCCCCAGCAGGAGAGCGGCGACTGAGCCGTCGCCGGAGATGTCTGCGGTTCTCCCCACTGCCAGGAGGACGTTCCGGTGACCGTGTACCCGCCGGAGGAATCGTCGAAGTCTTCCGCGTGCAGTACGTCGGCGTGGGCCGTGCCACCCCACAGCCCCGCGGCAAGCACAACCGCAAAGAGGGGGCGAAGGGCGGAGGAATGACTTCGTGATGTCATGCCCTGGCAGTTGTTGGGTGCTTCATCCTTCATCCTTCATCCTTCATCCTTTTCTTCCATCCTTTTCCTACGGCACCTGTCGTTCACCGGCCTCGGCGCAGTACATCCAATAGCCTGTCAGGGGGCGGAGGCGGGTGTTTTCGACGCGCTGGTATGTGCCGTCTTCGAAGCTGTAGAGCGTGAGAATTCCGGTGCTTGCGGTATCCAATGAACCGCCGCGTATCGGGCCAATCAGGTTCCAGCCGGCGGCGCAGTCGATGCGTCCGTCGCCGAGCGGGGTGCCGTTCAATTCGATGGTGGCGGCGACGGGCGCGTAGACGAAGTAGCCTCGGCCAGGCACCAGTGTCTGGTCGTTCGTGAGTGCTTCGTACTCCGTGCCGTTCCAGCGCCAAACCAGGCCTACGAACTCCGCACCGAGCTGGTCGGCCAGCGTGGCGTCGTCATCCGCGTGCGTGGGAACGGCGACCAGGTTCCAGCCCGCCTCCAGGACGAGAGTCGGACGGTTGGGGTCGGTTCCGGAGGCGATCTCATCCACCGTGGCCAGCCCGTCCGCGTCGGGATCATCGGCGTCGGCGATGCCGTCACCGTTGCTGTCCTGCGTCGCGGCTTCCGGTCGGTCGAAGATGGCCGCGACGGCAGACGCGGCGGAATCGAGCGTGTAGATGTCGGCGGGATCGGGACGGAGGGCAACGGTCACGTACTCCACGTCGTCCGCGATCTCCGCGTCACGCTTGGGCAGCACGTCGAGGTAGGCCACCTTCTGGCCAACGGCGAAAGACAGGCGGGCAGGCAGCGCCTCGTAGTCCACGCCGGGCGTTGCCGTGCCGCCGACATCGAGCCAGAGGAACGTTGTCCGCGCCGTCATGCCGCTGCGCGTGACCATGAGTGTGGCCGGGACGGCGCTGCCTTTGGACGTGTTGCGTTCCACGGTTGTAATGGCGAAGCGCTCTTCCAGGTCGGCGATGGTCACCTGCGCGGAACGCCCGCTTCCCACCGTGTAGCCCTCGCCTTCCTCCAGAGCGAGCTGGACGGTTTCGGTCGGTTCCTCAACGAGGTCCGCATAGGGAATCACGGCGACGGCCATGGTGCGGGCGCCGGCGGGAAAGCTGACAGTCTGCGGAATCCGCACGTAGTCGACGCCGTTTTCGGCGTTGCCGCTGATGGCAAGGCGGACGCTGAGAGCGGCTGCGGGCGATCCCGTGCGCTGCAAAGTGAAGCGTGCCGGGACTTCCCCGGTCTCGGATGCCTGGCCGTCGCCGTCCGCCACCGCCACGCTCACCAGTACCGGCGTGTCCACGAGGGGGCCGGCGAGGATGATGCCGTCGGCGCAGGCCTGCGCGATGTTGAATTCGTCCGCGAAGTCCGCAAGGACAATACTAAAGTCGGGCGTGGCCGTCTTGATTGCGCCTGCGCAGTTGACGTCGAGAATCGTGTCCCCGCCACCGGCCCGCACGGCGAGGTAGTCGGTGATGTCGCGGGATGTGCCGAGCAGTGCGTCCGAGACGTCGATGCGGTCGCCGTCAATCGGTGCGAAGTCCGCAATCGTGTCGTTGCCCGTGGCGTTCGCGAAAACGAAGATGTCCGCGCCGGCGCCGCCGGCGAGGAGGTCGTTGCCCGGGCCGCCGGCGAGCACGTCGTCCGCCAAGCCGCCGGTCAGGGTGTCCGCACCCGAACCGCCGGTCAGAATCGTCGCGTTCGCCGCCGCGCAGTCGAGGCCGGAGGACTCCAGCTCGCCGTCCCAGACCGTGCGGTCAAACCATTTGCCAAGCAGGAAGTTTAGCACTCGGGGCCGGTTTTCGGCATGCGCTGTTCTCGTGAACACGTCCGTTTCGGAAGGCGGCGGGAGTTCCAGCCACTCCGCGGGCCAGGCATCGTCCCCCGGGGCTGCTGGTCGAAACACGTTGAGCGTGACTGCAGCATCCGTTGCGGGATGCTCCGGCGACTCGTCCGCGATGCGCAAGCCGAGTGTGGACTCGGTGATGTCGGGATCCACGTGCGTGAAAACGATGTGGCCCGCGTCAACCTCGGCCTGGGTGAATTGCCCGCCGATCCCGAGGGCGGTCCCGGAAAGCGCAAGTTCGCCGTTGGCTGGCAGGGCGGTCAGCTCGTACGTGATATCGTCTGCAACGCTGTCGGTATCGACGGTTTGCAGACGCAGGACGGTGGCGGCCTGCTCGTAGACAGTGAGACGGTTGGACGCGAGGCTGGGGCGTCGGTTGTCTTCGCCGGGATCGGTGCCAAGTCCGAATTCCTCGGCGTTGGTGAGTCCGTCGCCATCCAAATCGCCGTCGGCATCGTTGACATCCGGGTCGAGGCCGACCTGATTCTCCCACCAGTCGGGCATGCCGTCACCATCGCTGTCCGGCATCGCGCCCTGGATGCGAAAGTCGACGCGTAGCGCCGCCGCGCGATTGGGCTGGTTGAATTCGAGAAATGCGGACTCCGCATCCTCGAATGCAAGGGATTCGCCGTCGAGTCTCGCGTCGGCAATCCGCCAGGTGCTGGAGATCGAGGTGAGCGGCACGGCACCGGCATCGACGGAACCGTCTCCGGGAACCCGCGCCTGGTGCGGAATTCGCAGTGCGTAGGAGGTATCCGGCGCCAGCGTCCTCAGCGCCGTGCCGAAGATCAGTGTCGGTGCGTCTTCGCCGACCGGCCGAATCGATATTGTGAGATCGCCGTTGGCGATGAGATGGACGTATCCGCCGGCTTGGGTGGTGATGTCGCCGTAGACAAGCGAGGGTGGCTCAGGGACGGCGGAGAAGGATGAGTGAGGAAGGATGAGGGATGAAAGAAGAAAGAGGGAAAAGAGGATGAAGGAGGAGGGATGAGGGGTATGAGGTGAGTACGGGTTCATTGGTTTTTCTCCTTGACCTTTTTGACGCCGGCCGTGAAAATGGCTGTGAGTCCGTTTGCTTCAGTGATCAAATCCGCCATGTGGGCATGCTCCATCGTTTGACTTCGCACAATTAACTGGAGCCAATACTCGGTTTCATCCAATTCCTGCCCCCC
>CAZSBQ010000152.1:0-9457 GCA_964604795.1 uncultured Victivallales bacterium
CGGGGCGCGGAGGCCGCGCCCTCTACTTGGTAGGGGCCGGCGCCTCGACGGCCCGCGAGAATAAGGCGCGGAAAAACCCGTCGCCATCGGGGGACATTCGGGGTTCAGTGTCGACAACCCGGCTCGACGGAGTCTCGCCCTCTCATCTGGGGTGGGGGATCACGCGGCTCCCCTCGCTCAGAAAGGAATGGCCTCTCGTGGTCGTTCGCCCACACTGGAAATCCCGGTCATGGCGGATATGGTGCAGATATCGGGGCGACGCGTCCGTACCAGCGATCTCCGTCGAAAAGAGCGTTCTGTCTCCGCTCCGCAAAAGCAAATCCCGAAAAAGCAAATCCCGAATTTTGCCAACGGTTGCGCTCCATGACGATGTGGCATCCCAATCTTATTCGCCTGATCCGCCAGGCATCCTCCTCGCTGCCCGCGGATGTGGAGACGGCTCTGCGCGCCTGCGGGGAGCGGGAGGAGGCCGACAGCCTGGCTGCTCAAACCCTTCAGACGCTGCTGGACAATGTGGCGCTGGCTCGCCAAGCGGTCCGTCCGCTCTGCCAGGACACCGGAACGCTTCTGGTCAATGTCGACGCCCCGGCCGGATTCGGGCGGCGGGTGTTTGAAACCAAGTTCCGCAACGCGGTGACCGATGCCGTCGAGGAAGGCACGCTGCGACGCAACTGCGTGGACACTCTGACCGGACGAAACACCGACAACGGCGTGGGTCGCGGAAACCCTGTCTTTCACTGGCGCGAGTCCGACACCGCCGAGCGCATCCGTGTGGCGCTGGTCCAAAAAGGTGGCGGCTGCGAGAACGTCGGCAGGCAATACACGCTTCCGGACCATAATTTGGGGGCGGAGCGCGACCTCGAGGGGGTGCGCCGATGCGCGCTCGATGCGGTGTTTCAGGCGCAGGGTCGCGGCTGTGCGCCGGGCATCCTCGCTGTGGTCGCGGGCGGTGACCGGGCAACCGGCGCGGCAGCCGCCAAGCAGCAGTTTTTCCGGCATGTCGGCGAGCGGCATTGCGAACCCGAGCTGGCTCATTTGGAACAGCGGCTGCTCCGCGAGGCCAATCAGCTCGGAGTCGGCCCCATGGGATTCGGCGGCAGGACAAGCGTGCTCGAGGTGTTCGCGGACGTGCTCGACCGGCTGCCGGCAAGCTTCTTCGTCACCGTCTCCTACATGTGCTGGGCGTTTCGGCGGGCAGTCTTGGAGGCGGACGTCAACGGCGCGAACCCCGTATACTCGGATTGATTTTTTGCTGTGTTCGCGACAACCATTGAACACACAATACCACCAAAGGAGCGAGAAATCATGGGCGAACTGTTTGGAACTGACGGAATTCGGGGCGAAGCCAACCGCTTCCCCATCACCCCCGAGGTGGCGCTGCGCGTGGGCAAAGCCGTGGCCAAAACCCTGGGGGAAATCCCCGGCCGCCCCAAGCGCATCGTCATCGGCAAGGACACGCGCCTGTCCGGGTACATGCTTGAGACCGCGCTGACCAGCGGACTGGTGTCCATGGGCATGGACGTGTACCTGGTCGGTCCGGTCCCCACCCCGGCCGTGGCGCACCTGACCCGGTCCATGGCCGCATGCGGCGGCATTATGCTCACTGCCTCGCACAACCCCTTCAACGACAACGGCATCAAGATATTCGACCGCGACGGATTCAAGCTTAGCGACGAACTCGAAATGCAGATTGAGCACCTCGTCTTCGGCAACGAGCTGCGCACCGACCACCTCAACAGCCAGGACATCGGCAAAGCCCAGCGCGTCGAGGACGCCCGCGGACGATACATCGAATTCGCCAAAAGCACCATCAACAACGAGGGCCTGGAAAATCTCGACATCGTCCTCGACTGCGCGAACGGCGCGACCTACCTCATCGGACCGTGGATTTTTCGGGAACTCGGAGCGACGGTAATCAAAACCCACGTCGAGCCCGACGGCTACAACATCAACGAGGACTGCGGCGCAACGCACGCAGAAACCGTCGCCTCCGCCGTCAAGGAGCACGGCGCGGACATTGGCATCGCCTTCGACGGCGACGGCGACCGCGTGCTGTTCGCCGACAACCGGGGGCGAGTCGTCGACGGCGACCGCATCCTGCTGACCTGCGCTCTCGACTTCAAGCGCCGCGGTCTGCTGCGCAACGACACCTTGGTCGTGACCTCCATGAGCAACCTCGGCCTGCACGAGGCCGCGGCCAGGCAAGGCATCCACGTCGAAGTCACCGACGTGGGCGACCGCTACGTCATCGAGCGCATGCGCGAAAAGAATCACTCGCTTGGCGGGGAAAACTCCGGTCACCTGATATTTTCGGACTACGCCACGACCGGCGACGGCATCATCAGCGCCCTGCAGGTGCTGCGCCTGATGAAGGAGACCGGTCGTCCCCTGGCGGAGCTGGTGGATGTCATGGAGGAGTATCCGCAGAAACTGGTCAGCGTGGCCGTGGTGGAAAAGCCGCCGCTGGACGAACTCGCCGGCGTGCAAAGCGTGGCCACCCAGTGCCGTGCCGCCCTGGGCGAAAACGGGCGGTTGCTTCTGCGCTACTCCGGCACCGAACACAAGTTGCGCATACTGCTCGAAGCCCGCACCAGCGAGGATGTCGAGCGCTGGACCGCCGCCCTGATCGAAGCCATCAACCGGGAGATCGGCACATGAAAGCGCTACTCCTCACCTCCGGACGCCCCGCGTCGCTGGCGCCGCTGACCAATACACGCGATGCGGACGAATGCCCGGTCGCCAATCACGCCCTGCGCCACTGGCTCAGACACCGCTGCACCCAAGCGGGGCTGCAGCTCGAGACCGCGCGGGCCGGCACGCCGGACATCCAATCCGAGAAAACTCTGTTTCTGCGCGGGGACGCCTGGATTTCCGCCGAATCACTCGCCGCTTTGCGCCAAGCCGGCGACGGCCATGTCCTGCGAACTCCGCAGGGAGAAATTCTGGCCTGGTGCGGCGACACCCCCGAGCCGCCATACGCGGACGCGGCGATCGTGCCCGCCGCTCCGCCCGACCTCCGCATCCGCTACCCCTGGCAGCTGCTCGAGATCAACCGGGAACTGCTCGACGCGCTGGACGCCGCCGACATCCGGGGTCATTGCGATCCCAGCAGCGGGATTGAAGGCGTACTTCACCTGGGCGAGGGCAGCCGCATTCTTCCCGGGGTTTACATCGAAGGTGCCGTGGTAATCGGGCGCAACTGCACCATCGGCCCAAACTGCTACCTGCGCGGGCGCACGGCCATCGGCGACGGCTGCCACATAGGCCAGGCCGTCGAGATCAAAAACAGCATCGTGATGTCCGGCACCAGCATCGGACACCTGAGCTACTGCGGCGATTCCGTGGTCGGCGAAAACGTCAACTTCGGCGCCGGAACCATCACGGCCAACTTTCGGCACGACGGACGCAATCACCGCTGCATGGTCGAGGGCGCGCTCCTGGATACCGGTCGCCGCAAACTCGGCGCAATCATCGGCGACGGCGTGCACACCGGCATCCACACCTCCATCTATCCGGGCCGCAAACTCTGGCCGCACACCAGCACCCGCCCCGGAGACATCGTTCAGAAGGACCTGCATCCGGAGACGTAAAACGTGAGAAGTGAAGCGTGATGCGTGATGCGTGATGAGTAAAACAGAACGAAATGCCACAGCTAGACCCTGTCCAGCAAGGGTTTCCTGCCCCCGTCGACCTTGCGTCGGTGGAGCAAGAGATTGATCTCCAGTGTGTTGCGGAATAATCCACTTTTCTCCCTCCCCGGCGGTACCGCCGGGGAGGGAGAAAAGTAAGCTTGTCGCGTCCGGCAAGCAGAAAATCTGCGCTCCACCGACGCAAGGTCGGCGGGGGCGTTTGAATTACGTTTCACGCATCAAACAAGGAACAAGCCCATGAAAGTTCTCGTTACCGGCGGTGCCGGATACATCGGCAGCGTCACCTCCGAACTGCTCCTCAACGAGGGGCACGAAGCCGTCATCTTCGACAATCTCGAGAAAGGCCACCGCCGCGCCATCGACGAGCGGGCGAGGTTCCACCACGGAGACCTGCGCGATCCGCAACGAATTAGCGAGGTCGTGAAAGCAGAAATGCCAGACGCAGTCATGCATTTCGCCGCCTACATCGAAGTCGGCCAATCCATGGCTGACCCCCTCGCGTTCTTTGAGAACAACACCCAGGGCGGATTCAATCTCGCACGCGCCGCCGCCGACTGCGGCATCCCCAAATTCATCTTCTCCAGCACCTGCGCCACCTACGGGCAACCCGAACGCATCCCCATCGACGAACGGGAAAAACAGCACCCGGAGAGTCCCTACGGAGAGTCCAAACTCCAGCTCGAACGCATCCTGCACTGGATACACCAAATCCACGGCACCCAAACCGTCTACCTGCGCTACTTCAACGCCAGCGGCGCAACGGAAAAGTTCGGCGAGGACCACAATCCCGAAACCCACCTGATCCCTCTCGTCCTTCAGGTCGCCCTCGGACAACGCGAACAGATCAGCATATTCGGCGTCGACTACGACACCCCCGACGGAACCTGCATCCGCGACTACATTCACATCGTCGACCTCGCCCAGGCTCACATCCTCGCACTCGAGTCCGATCAGTCCGGCCCCTTCAATCTCGGCAACGGCAACGGCTACAGCGTCAGGCAACTCATCGAAGTCGCCCGCGAAGTGACCGGGCACCCCATACCCGCCGTCGTCGCTCCGCGCCGCGACGGTGATCCGCCGCGCCTGGTCGCCAACGCCGACAAAGCCCGCTCCGTTCTCGGATGGAATCCCCGGCACGCCGAGCTGAAAACCATCATCCAGCACGCCTGGAACTGGCATCGCGCCCACCCCGACGGCTACGAATCATAATCGGCATTGAGTAGAGGCCGGCGCCCCGACGGCCCGCGGGCGCGGAGGCCGCGCCCGGTACTGGGTGGGGGCCGGCGCCCCGACGGCCCGCGGGCGCGGAGGCCGCGCCCGGTACTGGGTGGGGGCCGGTAGTTCGAGCACGGGTCGTCGCAGGAGGTTCAAAACTCCTTGATCAGGGGTCGTTTGAGCATGTGCTCGTAGACGTTGATGTAGTCGCGTGCGCAGCGTTCGTAGCTGAACTGCCGGGCGGCCTCGTCCATCACCCTTTGCACCTGTTCCCAGCGTTGCTCGGCGGGCAGCCGGTAAAACTGCATGGCCCGGTCGACGGCCCAATGCAATCCACCGGGATCGTATGTTTCGAACAGGAATCCGTTCCCCTTGCCCGCAGCCGGATCGAGGTGAACGATGGTGTCGTGCAGCCCCCCGGTGTCATGGGCGATCGGCAGTGCGCCATAGACCATGCCGATCATCTGCGGCAGTCCGCAGGGTTCAAAGCGCGAGGGCATGAGCACGAAGTCGGCGGCGGCGTAGGCCAAGTGCGAGAGCGGCTCGCTGAAGTCACAGACGGCCACGCGGCTGTAGAAGTCGTGCATGCGCACGATGTCGCGAAACGGTTTCTGATAGTCCCCGTTGGCCACTACAACCAGTTGAAGACCGTCCGCCCAGTACTGGTCCACGATGTCGTAGAGAATATCGGTGAGCAGCTGCGGTCCCTTCTGAATCGGATCGAGCCGCGAGGGCCAGAACAGCACCGGCGCGGATGAATTCGACTCCAGCCCCAGTTTTTCCTGCAGGCTAAGCTTGTTTTCGGCCTTCCCGGCGGCGGGGTTTGCAGCGGAATAGGACTTGGCGAGGTGCGGATCGAGCGCGGGTTCATACTCGGTGGGCGGCGCATTCAGGATGCCGGCGGCGCAGCCCTCCTCGAACTTGCACTTCATCTCGTATTCCACCTGGGGGGGGACAAAATCGTGCTGTCCGCTGGCCACCTCCTTGAGGAAGGTGGGGCTGACGGTGTTGATGTAGTGGCCGCTGAAGATGCCCGTAGTCAGCAGATCCACGGGGTTGGTGGAGCGGGTGTCCTCGTAGCTGGACGGCGGCCACTGGTAGTACAGGTACTGCCAGAACTCGGCGGCGTCGATGCCGTGCTCCTCGATTTGTTCGAGGGTCATCTTCATGGTATGGATGTTGTGGACGGTGAACAGGCAGGGAATGTCCAGCCGCCGGGCCATCGCGGGAATGAGCCCGGTCATCCAGTCGTTGCAGTGAATCAGGTCCGGTTTGACCAGGGGGATGATGTTGTTGATCACCTCGCGCTGGAAGGCGAGCGCGATCTTGGGGTTTTCCCGGTTGTAGTCGCCGTAGACGCTGTTGCGGTAGTAGAAGACGCGGTCTTCGGCCAGGTGGATGCGGTCGGTGGGCAGTTTGCTCTTGTAGACGCGCAGCTCCTCGCTGATCAGGTGAGCCACATCGACGCTGAACATGCGCCGGTAGTTGGGCAGGGCGACATGAACATCCGCGCCCTGCTCGAAGAGGGTGGCCACCAGGGAGGCGGAGACATCGGCCAGACCGCCCGCCTTGGCGCTGAGCCGGTTGGCCATGTTTCCCATGCCCTGCGGCAGATAGGTGATCTCGGGAGTCACCACCAGAATGCGCGGCTGCTTAGTCCGTTTCCAACGGGTGTCCTGCGTCATCATATCATCCCCCGTTTGCCCAGCGGATCAGGCCTGGCATTCGTCCTGTCCATGTGTTTCCTGCGGGGGTTACCCGCACCGTAAAGCCGTAGCGGCCGGTCTGCTCGCAGCAGATTTGCTGGGTGAAGTCATACGCGCCGTCCTCCTTCTCGGATTCCAGCTCCATATTGAGCACGGCGGGTTCCGCAATCCGGTTGGAGGCATCCACCGGCCCGTAGTAAACCTGCACGTCGACCTCGTCGGGATTTAGTTCCCCCAAGCTCACCCGCGAACGCACGGTGAAGGACTCGCCGACCTGCAGCCGCGCAATGTCGCGGTCGGCTTCGGGCATCTCGACACGCACATGCCCCCAGGACTGGGACAAGCGCTCGAACTGACTGACCAGCTCGCGGGTCCGCTTTGCCTTGTCGGCCAGAAGCGAATGGTAATTCTCCGAAGCGGGAATGTAGAATCCCTCCCAGTACTGCCGCACCATGCGGTAGCTCGAGAACTGACGGAGCCCCATCTTCATGCTTTCCTTCATCATGTCAATCCACGAACCGGGCATATCCGCGTCCGAACGCTCGTAGAACGTCGGCACCACCTCGTTTTCCAGCAGGTTGAACAACGCCTGGCTCTCAACGGTGTCCTGGTACTCCGTATCGTCCTGCCGCTCTTCGGCGGGAATGGCCCAGCCGCGCTCCTTGGTGTAGCCCTCCTCCCACCAACCGTCAAGAATGCTGAGATGCAGACCGCCGTTGAGCGCGCTCTTCATGCCGGAGGTGCCGCTGGCCTCCTGGGGACGCCGGGGGGTGTTCAGCCAAACGTCGACGCCCTGCACCAGGCGGCGGGCCATGTGCATGTTGTAGTCCTCCAGAAAAATGATCCGCCGATGAACGCTGTGCTTGCGGCTGAACTCCACGATCTGTCGGATCAGCTCCTTGCCGCTGTCGTCGGCCGGATGCGCCTTGCCCGCAAAAATGAACTGCACCGGTCGACTCTCGTCGGTCAGCAGCGCCTCGAAGCGGGCCGGGTCGCGCAGCAGCAGGGCCGCCCGCTTGTAGGTGGCGAAGCGGCGCGCGAAACCGATGGTCAGCACATCGTGATCAAGAATTGCCCGCGCCTTCTGAATTTCGGATTTGGTGGCGCTGCGCCTGCGCAGTTGTCTGACCGCGCTGTCGCGCACGTTGCGGATAAGCCGTTCGCGCCCCACCTCGTGCGCGTGCCAGAGTTCCTCGTGGGGAATGTCGTCCACCCGCTCGAGCACCCCGGAGGACTCCAGTCGCCACTCGGGGCCGACGTAGCGGTCCAGCAGCGTCGCGTACTCGGTGGACACCCAGGTGGGCACATGCACGCCGTTGGTGATGTGGGTGATCGGAACCTCCTCCACCGGATACTGGTGCCACAGGTGAGACCACATCTGGCGCGAAACGGTCCCGTGCAGCCGGCTTACCCCGTTGCTGTATTCGGCCAGCCGAAGCGCTAGGATGGTCATCGACAGCCGGTCCTCCTCCCCGCCCTCAGGCGCTTGCCCCCACGAGATCACGGTATCCGGATCAATGCCGACCTGCTGCTGAACAGCCTCCAGATAGGGACGAAGCATGGTGGTGTGGAATGTTTCATTCCCCGCCGGCACCGGCGTGTGCGTGGTGAAGGCGGTGGTGCGCCGGACCACCTCCGCAGCCTCATCCAGATTCAGCTCGTGCTCGGTCATAATGTAATGGATGC
This sequence comes from uncultured Victivallales bacterium, assembly GCA_964604795.1. Classification (GTDB taxonomy): domain Bacteria; phylum Verrucomicrobiota; class Lentisphaeria; order Oligosphaerales; family CAZSBQ01; genus CAZSBQ01. The sequence continues at coordinate 8,258 of CAZSBQ010000152.1, forward strand.
GCGCGAGGTTCAAAAAGCCGGCATGCCCCTCGTTGATGTGTGTCATGGCCGGCTCGTAGCCGAGTTCAATCAGGGCGCGAAAGCCGCCGATCCCCAGCAGCAACTCCTGGCGCAGGCGATTGTGTCGGTCGCCGCCGTAGAGTTGGCCGGTGATCCCGCGGAAAGGCATTTCGTTCTCCGGGATGTTGGTGTCCAGCAGATACAGAGGCACGCGGCCCACCTGCAGGCGCCAAACCTGGGCGTACAATTGCCCGTCCGGCAGTGGAATGCTGATTTTGATCTGTTCGGACTCTCCCTCCCGGCAGGCGGGAGTGACGGGCAGATGATGAATCTCGTTCTCCGGATAGTGCTCCTGCTGCCAGCCGTTGTTGTCCAGATACTGCTCGAAATAGCCCTGGCGGTAGAGCAGCCCCACACCTACCAGCGGGATTTTCAGGTCCGAAGCCGCCTTCAAATGATCGCCGGACAACACTCCGAGACCGCCGGAATACAGACGCAGGCTGCTGTGTATGCCATACTCGAGCGAAAAGTATGCGATCACTCCCTTGTCCGCGGACTTCTCCGTGTCCTCGACCTCGGTAAGAATATCGCCATCGAAGTGCTGCCGGACGTTTTCCTGCTGGCTGAGAAAGCCGTTGTCCAGGGCAAGCTGTTCGAGACGCTCCTGCGGAATCCGGTTCAGAAACCGCAGCGGACTGTAGCCGCTTTCCTTCCACTGCTGCGGATTGATGCGTCGGAACAAGTCCACCGCGTCCGCGTTCCATGACCACCACAGATTCCGCGACAGCGTGTCCAAAAACGTCAGTTCGTCCGGAATGCGTGGGGTTACGTCAAAAAGCTTGAGATTGACCATCTCGTCGGTGCCTCGGTTAGAATATCGCTTGCTGCGGGGAAGAATCGTTGATTGCCTGCCGGTGAACCGCGGGCTCACGGCCTCTCTCAAAACCATGGAACTGCCCTCATCGACAATCTCAATCAATACTATATTGTCGAAGTCCAAAAATTTCCACCAAGGCAATTCCTTTCTGAGGGAGGGGAGCGGCGTGATCCCCCCCGATTGATCCCCCCCGATGGAGGGCGAGACTCCCGTCGAGCCGGGGTGGTGGGTGCCGGCACCCCGGGTTTCCTCCGAAGGCGAGGGAGGGCTCCGGTGCATGCGACCCGCGCCGCCATTCGCCAACGGCGGGGCTCGACGGAGTC
>CAZSBQ010000153.1:0-9392 GCA_964604795.1 uncultured Victivallales bacterium
CCGCCGACATCGACCGTCGAAACGTCATCGGCTTCGCCACCGAAATCGGCAGCCGAACCTCCCACACCGCCATCATGGCCCGTTCGCTGTCCATCCCGGCGGTTGTGGGCGCAAGCCAACTCACCCGCCGTGTCTACAACGACGAAATGGTGATTCTGGACGGCTACGGCGGGCTGGTGATTCCCTCCCCGTCGGAGGAAACGCTGGCTGACTACCGCGCACGTATCGAATCACAGCAGCGCTGGTTCCAAAATGTTCAGGCAGAAGCGAATCTGCCGCCGGAGACTCCAGACGGATTCCGCGTCCGCCTGGCGGCCAACATCGAGCATGTGGATGAGATCGAGCAGGCCAAGGAGAAGTATGGCGTGGGCATCGGCCTATACCGCACCGAATACCTGTTTTTGAACCGCCCTGCCCTGCCCACCGAGGAGGAGCAACTTGCCGCCTACCGCCAGGCCGCCGAAGCCATCCTGCCGCGCTCGGTCATTTTCCGCACTCTGGACATCGGCGGCGACAAGTTCCTGTCCAACCTGGAACTGCCCACCGAGCTGAACCCCTTTCTCGGCAACCGCGCCATACGGTTCTGCCTGGAACGTCCCGAAATCTTCCGCACACAAATCCGCGCTATCCTGCGCGCCAGCGCCTTCGGCAAAGTGCGCCTGATGTTCCCCATGATAACCACCGTCGAGGAAATCCGCCAGGCCCAGGAATTCGTCCAGGAAGCCAAGGACCAGCTGCGCCGCGAAAAAGCCGCATTCAATCCCTATCTCGACATCGGCATGATGATCGAAACCCCGGCCGCCGCTCTGCTCGCGGACAAACTCGCCGAGCATGTCGACTTCTTCAGCATCGGCACCAACGACCTCATCCAATACTGCATGGCCGCCGACCGCGCCAACCCCGAGGTCGGTTGGCTCTATCAACCCTGTCATCCCGCTCTCATCCGGCTGATCAGGAAAGTCCTGACGGCCGCCTGCCGACGAAAGAAATGGGTGAGCGTCTGCGGCGAAATGGCCGCCGATCCCACCACCCTGCCCCTGCTGCTGGGCCTTGGCGTCCAGGAGCTGAGCATGAGCCCGATGGCTTTGCCCGGCGTAAAACGCCTCATCCGCCGCCTGCGCATGCATCAGGCCGAGGCCATAGTCAAGCAGGCGCTGACCTGCTCCACCGCGGAGGAAGTAGAGGAACTGTGCACGCAACTCATCCGCCAAGTAGACCCGCAAAGAGACATGCTCTAGACGGCCAGAAAACCACCTAATAAAAGACAGTCAGCACGCGACAGCACTCGATCAGACCGATCGGTCTGATCAGACTGATCGGTCTGATCTTTGCCACACAAACCCACAAACGCCCCCCCGTCTCCCAGGAGCCCTATGGTCGCGAAACCCGTCGATTCACGCACGCTGACTCCGTCCCAAGCCGCCGACGTCACCATTGTCAGCGAGCCGGAACGGTATTGGACGGCGGTGCACACCAAACCCCGGTGCGAGAAAGTCGTTCTTCAACATTGCTGGACCCATCAAATCCCGGTCTATCTCCCTTTGCGTCGGCGCGCCAAACGCTACCAGCGGCGCAATGTGGTCACGTACCTGCCCATGTTTCCCGGCTACATTTTCGTGCAGCTGGACAGCGAGCGCAAAAGCCTGCTGCTGCGGTCGAACCGGGTTGTCCACATTCTTTCCGTTGACGAGCCGGCAGAGGAGCAGCTGGTTCGCGAACTCAACGCCCTTCGTGAACTCGAGTTGACCGGTGAAGAGACCGAAGTGATGGTTCAGCCCGAAATCGTGGAAGGCCGTCCGGTCCGCGTCACCAGCGGCCCCATGAAAGGCGTCACCGGCATTGTCAGCCGTCGGCGCGACAAAATTCGCGTCACAGTCAACATCGAACTGCTCGGCCAATCCGCCTCCGCGGAAGTGGACGTCGGCGATCTGGAAGTCGAGGAATGACCAGCCAGGACCTTCACCGCATACTCGAACGACTGGAGATTCACCCCAGCACGCGGCTGGGGCAGAACTTCCTGATCGATCCCAATCTGTGCGCCGCCCTGGTGCGCGACGCCGCGCCTCAGCCAGGCGAAACCATTGTCGAGGTGGGGCCTGGAACCGGCGCGATCACCGAGCCACTGCTGGAGACCGGCGCGCACATCCTGGCCATCGAGCTGGACCGGCGCCTGTGCGAGTACCTGCGCGAACGTTTTGCGGAGCGCGCAAACTTCACTCTTGTGGAAGCCGACGCCTGCCGCCTCGACTACCAAAAGCTGCTGAACGACCGTCCCTGCCGGCTCATCGCCAACCTGCCCTACTCCGCCGGCACCGTGCTGCTGGGCAAACTTTTCGCGCTGGAGCACCCGCCCGAGGAAGCCTTCATTCTGCTGCAGCGCGAAGTCGCGGACCGGCTGTTGGCCAAGCCCGGCACCAAAGCCTACGGCAGCCTGACCGTCCGCTCGCAGGTGATCTACGACTGCCACCGGCTGCGCCACGTTCCCGGGCGCGTGTTCTTTCCCGAGCCGGGCGTCATCTCCAGCCATCTGCGTCTGCGGCGCCGCGCAACAATTCCGTCGCGCGCCCAGCGCGAGTCCCTCACCGCAGTTGCCCGCGTCGCATTCGGCCAACGGCGCAAAAAACTCCTGGGAGTGCTCCGCAAGAATTTGCCTGCAGTGGACTGGCAAAGCCTGTTCGATCAGCTGGGCATCTCGCCCGACGCACGGGCGGAAACACTGCCTCCCCCCCTGTTCCTCGAACTGGCATCCGCCTTGCAATCGATTGAAAAGCCCGACACCCCAGGAGGAGAGTGACCGGTGATCAGTGATCGGTGACACCTGAAACCCACCCATCAGCAATCAGTGATCCGGGCTGCCGGAGGGCACATAGTACCACCGGCCTTTAGGCCGCGTGTTCCCGGATACGCGGGCTGAAGCCCGCGGGTACCAACTGGGTCGGCCGACACCTGGCACCTGAAACCCACAAACACCCCAAACACCCCAAACACCCCACACACCCACACACCCACACACCCACACATGACCATGAACGTTCCCTTACTCCACACCCAACTCGGTTTCCGTCCCGGCCAGACTCGCAAATGCATCGTCGCGCCGGACGTGCCCGAGGCTCGAACCATCTTCGGAGAGCCCATCTTCACCGTCTTCGAGCAGAATGAATTCTCCAAGCATGCGCTCAACTCCCCCGAGCAGCACCAATTCACTCATCGCGACGTGCTGCGCCGGACCGACTCCGACTTCGGCCCCTGGCTGGTGGGCGACATCGGCGCGGTCCGCACCAACGGAGTCTATCAGACCACCCTGGGAACCAACCTCAGCCCCACATTCGTGATCCGCGACGACGTCTACCTGCGCACACTTCCCCTGTGCATCCGCTACTTCCAAATTCAGTCCTGCGGACGCGATGTTCCCGGCTGGCATGAGGCCTGCCACCTGGACGACGGCTACATCGTCGAGGAAGACCGCCACGTCGAGGCCGCAGGCGGCTGGCACGACGCCGGCGACTTCCGCAAATGGGCCTCTTCCACCTCGATGATCGCCATCAGCCTGCTCATCGCCAACCGACTGTACGGCGGTCGGGAGGAATCCCTGGGGCTGGCGCCCGGCATTTTTCTTCAGGAAGCCATGCAGGGCTTCGACTACTTTCTGAACATCCAGCAACCCGACGGTTCCCTGCTGCACAACATCGGCGGCGGCAAGGACTCCTTCCACGACAACGGCGACTGTCGATACACAGACAACATCCCCGAAAGCGGCGACGAGCGACGCATTCACCCCGGCCCCGCCAAGCCGCCCGCAAAGTACGCCGCTCTCTATGCCCTCTACGCCGAAGAACTGTGGAATCCCGCCCCCGAGGAAGCGCAGGAAGCCCTCGACGCCGCCGGGAAGGCCCTCGAATACGACCGCGTGGTCGACGATTCGTCCCTCGACAACCTCCAGTGGCGCGCGTGGGCATACCTGATCCTTCACCGCATCTCCGGCGAGGACGAGCACAAAAACGCCGCCCTGGAGAGCATCGCGCGCGTCCTCGACATGCAGGTCACCGACTACATCGGCGGCCAGCAGACCACCCGCGGCTTCTGGCGCGAACGCCCCGAATCCAACCAGTTCCACCGCAAACACGTCGGCAACACCTACCACATTTGGATTCTTGCCGAATTCATCGAGACATTCCCCGAACACGCCGACGTCCAACGCTGGACGGACGCCATCGCCATGTGGGTGGACGACTACGCCCTGGTGTTCACCGACCGCAACCCCTTCGGACTGCTCCCCTACGGATTGTATGAAACCCCTCCGGAGAACAATGCGGGCTACACCTACCGCCCCCTCGGCGACAAACTCTGCTTCCGCTACTTCCTGGCAAACGAAGGACGCATCAGCAACGCGCGCTGCAGCGCCTCGGCGCTGGCCTTCGCCGCCGCCGCCCGCGTGCTGGGGCGTCCCGAGCTGCTCGACCGCGGCTACCGCCTGCTCGAATGGACGCTCGGCGCAAACCCCTTCCAGATATCCACCATGAACGGAGTCGGCGTACTCCAGCCGGACCCGCTTAGTTTCCAGATGGGCTGCATTCCCGGCGGAGTCACCCTCGGACCCGGCGGCGACCGCGAGGACATGCCCTTCTACATGCATCCCCGCAGCTGCACCGACGAATATTACGGCTACCAAACATCCCAGTTCCTGTGGGCAACCCTCGCACTGCAAACCCAATCCTGGGAGTGAACCCAAAGTTTTCACCCCTCGGGAGGAGCAATCCGACACTACAAGTAATCAGTGATCACTGCCCCCCCCAGTCTCATAGGAGTATGTCGAATGATTCGCCCGGAACAGTTGTTGCAGACCGTCGGGATGGTGCAGAATGAGAATCTGGACGTCCGTACGGTTACGATGGGAATTAATCTGCTGGATTGCGTGCATCACGACCAGACGGAGCTGTGTCGACGGGTGAAGGATAAGATTCGGCGCTCGGCCGGAGGGTTGGTGGATGCATGTGATGAGGTGGGGCGAACGTACGGCGTGCCGGTGGTGAACAAGCGCTTGTCGGTCACGCCGGTGGCGGACCTGTGCGCGGGGCTTGCGTCCGGCGGCTGCGTGGCGGTGGCTCATGCGCTGGACGAGGCCGCTGCGGATGTAGGGGTCGATTTGGTCGGCGGCTACTCCGCGCAGGTTGAGGGAGGCGCGTCGGCTGCGGATTCCGCGCTGATCGAGAGTCTTCCCGAGGCCTTGAGCACGACGGAAAAGATTTGCGCTTCGATCAATGTGGCCACGACGCGCTCGGGGATCAATATGAATGTGGTGGCCAAGCTGGGACCGATACTGCTGGATGCGGCGGACCGAACGGCGAGTCAGGGCGGGTTTGCCTGTGCCAAGCTGGTGGTTTTCGCCAATCAGCCGGAGGACAATCCGTTCATGGCGGGCGCGGTTCACGGTCACGGTCAGCCGGAGTGCGTGGTCCACGTGGGGGTGAGCGGTCCCGGCGTGGTGGCGCGCGCGCTCGAGCGGTTGATTCGACGGTGCGGGCCCGAGAATCTCGGTCTTGACGATTTGGCCGAGGAGATCAAGAAGACGAGCTGCCGGGTTACGCGCACCGGCGAGATTCTGGGGCGCGATGTGGCGGGGCGGCTTGGCGTGCCTTTCGGCGTGGTCGATTTGTCGCTGGCGCCGACGCCCAAGGTCGGCGACAGCATCGGCGAGATACTCGAACTTTTGGGGGTCGATGCGGTCGGCTCTCCCGGCTCGACTGCTTGCGTAGCCCTGCTCAACGACGCGGTCAAGAAGGGCGGCGCGTTCGCCTCGCAGAGCGTCGGCGGCTTAAGCGGCGCGTTCATACCCGTGGCCGAGGATGCGGTGCTGGCCGCTGCCGTGCAGCGCGGGCACCTGTCCCTGGAGAAGCTCGAGGCGATGACCTGCGTGTGCTCGGTGGGCTTGGACATGGTTCCCATCCCCGGCGACACCCCTGCGGAGACCATTTCGGCACTGATCGCCGATGAGATGGCCATCGGCATGGTCAACCGCAAAACCACGGCGGTGCGCTTTATTCCGGTGCCCGGCGGCACCGCCGGCGAGGAAGTGAACTTTGGTGGTCTGTTCGGGCGCAGCGTGATCATGGCGGTGCCCAACCCCGGCATGTCCGAGCGCTTTGTCCGCTTCGGCGGGCGCATCCCCGCCCCGATTCACAGTTTGAACAATTGACTCCTCACGAATATCCGCTACAGGCAGGGATGCCTGTAGTACTGACGCCTGAATATGCTCATAGGAGGCACAGCAATGCGCACAGTGGCGATTGGTTGCGGCGGGACGGGGGGACACGTGTATCCGGGCTTGGCGATTGGTGCGGAATTGCGCGAGCGCGATTGGCGTGTGCTGGCGCTGCTGTCCGGGCAGGATTTGGCCGAGCACGCGGCGCGCGCGGAGGAGTTGGGTGTCGAGACGCTGGCGGTTTCCTCGGTTCGGTTTCCGGTGTCCCGACTCGGGCTTCCGTTGTTTTCTCTTCGTCTTATGGGTTGCGGTTTTGGCGTGCGGCGCTTGTTGCGTTCGGCGGGGTGCGACGCGGTTGTCGGCATGGGCAGCTTCGCATCCGCGCCGGTGTGTTTGGGGGCGGCGCTGTGCGGGCTTCCGCTGATCCTTCACGAGGGCAATGCTGTGGTTGGGCGGGCGAACCGGCTGTTTTCACGGCGCGCGCAAGCACTGGCGGTTTCTCTTCCTCTGGCGCCTGGGCAAAATGTTCATTGCCCTGTGGTTCACACCGGATTGCCGATTCGTCAGGCGATTGTGGATGGGGCGCGCAATTCCGTTTGGCCGGGCGATGACGATTTTGTGAAGTGGGGGCTTGATCCCGAGCGGGAGACCGTGCTGGCTTTCGGCGGCAGCCAGGGGGCGGAGACTCTCAATGCGGCGATTCCCGGCGCGCTCGGGATGGTGGCGGCGGAGCGGCGGATTCAGGTGATTCATTTGACGGGCGGGAGACGGATGCAGACGGTGCGGGATGCCTATGAGCGGCTTGGGGTGTCGGCGGTGGTTCGCGAGCGGGAGAGTGCCATGGAGCGTCTGTATGCTCTGGCCGACGTGGTGGTCTGCCGCGCGGGCGCATCCACGTTGACCGAGCTGGCGCTGTTGAGAAAGCGGGCGGTTCTTGTCCCCCTGCCATCGGCCGCCGATGACCACCAGAACGCGAATGCCGCAGTGTTTGTCCGGTCGTTTCCAGCGGTGCGGATTCCGCAGGAGGAGGCCGTGCCGGAGCGAATCGCCGAAGCGGTCGAAGCGTTGCTGGCAGGGGGCGTGACGAACGAGACCAACAATGCCTCCTTCGTGCCGAATCCGGAGGCTGCGGCCGCAGTGGCCGACTTGGTGCAGAATGCTGTCGAGGCGGAAGTTGTGAAAACGCCGGGGGGATAGCCGGCGCTGCGGAATTTGAATTTGTCGCCATCACGGCGAATCTGACAGTCATGATCTCTCACTTTTTTCTTCGTCGGCCCCCTTCGCTTTGGTCTGCTCGCTTACTCCAGCCCCCTGATGCTTGAGGAATTGTAAGTGCCAATTCCCACATGGGTTTGCATTGACTGCGGGCGGTGCTTTGAGAAATCAAACAGAGGCCGTTAACGGCTATGTCCAACGCACTGCATTCCGCATGTTGATGGGGACCGTGCGTCGAGAAAGTGGGGATGTGCAATGTCGAATTGGCGGGACCAACCAGCGGAAAATGACCGGGAAGCGCTCCATCCGGGATCGGAGGACAGTCAGGGTGTTCCGAACGAATCCACAGGGCGGCGGCAAAAGGTCGCGCGCATCTTTGCGATTGCCGCTTCTGCGGTTTTCTTGCTGCTTGGGGTTTATGTTGTAAGTTCCGCGGAAGGATTCAAAACGAACTGAAGGAGAAGGGATCATGATCAGCAGCCCCCCACAGAACCATTGAACGTCTGCTCCTTGTGCTCACTGCCTTTTTCCTGGCGGAAGCAACGCTATTCGCCATAGACGAGGTAACCATCAAGCGCGGCGACGAGTCGCGCGGCAGCGATCCGTGGCTTTTCTGCGCTGATGAAGGCAATCAGGCATTCACGACCAGTGCAACCTTTCTTGAGACCGACGGAAACGCCGGCGACACGCCGATTGTGGACGTGACCTGGAAGATCGAATTCGATGCTGGCGACATCATGATTTCCGGACAGAGGCACCAAAGCCCCTACACCGTGACGAACCAAGAGGGCAACATCCCTTTCTCCATCGCCCCACCCCAAGGCGACGCCTCCTTCGCCACAGGCACCCATACCCTCGAAGTAACCGTGACGAATGCAGACGATTCCAGCGACACCGACAGCGATACCGACACCGTCCGGATGATCCGATTTGGGGTGTTCCGAGATGCTGCATGTACCAAAGTCTTGGACGATTGGCCCGAAGACGGGAGTCAGCTTCGTTCTCCCAAATACATCTTTGGCAAAGAGGACTATATCTACATGGAGGTGGAAGGGCCGTCAGGGTTGGGCAATTCGCATTTCGATGTTAGAGTTACAAGTGAGTCTGATAGCACAACGGGTGTCTCGCTTGATTTGGACGAAGTTACCCCCGGTGTCTACCGCACCACAAGCGGAGAATACCTCGCGCTGGCCGACAGCACCAATCCGAGTGGTCCCGCTGATTTACTGAAAGTCTTGGATGAAGAAGTGCTCGACTTCCATCTCGAAGCCGGTGGAGATATTGTTTGCCAGAAAGAGATCATGGTGGATCGTCGAGAATTCTTAATGATTGCAGGATCTGAGCATGACAAGATTTTCCCCGTTGTTGGTCACTTTAATTCGAATGTGGCAGCAGGGAGAAACGGGATAAGCTCCTCCCCTATATTGGGTTGGGAAAACGGCTACTTGGAAGGAAAACATTACGATAGCGATACAGTCACTGTAAGCGACAAAAACTATGAAGAATCTAAAGCATCTGCATACAAGAATGGAGCACATGACGGCTCGTCACGTTCCGACTGCTTATATTATTGTGGCCACGGTGGGGATGGCATTCTTGTGTTTCAGAACGTCATAGAAGATACGCCTCTAGGTGGGGGAGCAGCCTGGAAGCCCAGTTTTCCAGGTGAAAACGGGTGGAGTAATGATGTCGATTTTGCAATTAATGCTTCATGCTCTGTATTGGGAACAGATAGTAACCGAGATGCGTTTGTAACAGATTTCATTGATAGGAATTCGTACGGGGTCACACACTGTACATGGCTCTGATTTGTGCCTGCTTACTGCGGCTGTTTTGGAGTTAAGGGCCTTTAGAACTGTTTTGGCAACCGGGCAAAATGCGCCTAAAAGGAACTGGGGGCCTGATTTGTGGCGGGAGGCTTGCCGGGTCCTCCGATTTGCTTTTATAAATTGAATGCCTACATTGCTTTGGTCGTTCA
>CAZSBQ010000154.1:0-9362 GCA_964604795.1 uncultured Victivallales bacterium
CAACGCGTCCCGCGCGGGTTTTACATTCCCGCACAATCTTTTGCAGAAAAACATTTTACACGTTAGAAAAGAAGTGCCCTGCGGTAAAACCAACGTCCGTTTTCCTCTTTAATATAGGGCACTATGGTACCCGCTTTGAGCCGTCCACAAGTAGGTTTGCACCGAAGAGCAAAAAAAATGCATCACCCCACTTGGCATGTTCGCATTTGGTGCGCTATAGTACGCGCTTTGTGTTTCGCTGGCATTGTTTGCGTTTGCGAGGCTCAACCCGGAAAGGACGACTCGCAGCCCGCGATCCGCGAGCTGGAACAGGCAAAGACGCGCGCCGAACGGCAATGCGCGGAAGCCAACGCGGAACTTGCTGCGGTACGCCGGAATCTCCGGGATGTGCGGCGACGATTTGCCGACCAGTACCTGAAGAACCGAAAGCTTCAGGACCGGCTGGCCGCTTTGGACTGGACTGCGGCGCATTTGCTGCAGGACGGCAGCAGCAGTGAAACGCTGCCTGGCCAAGCGTACTTTCTCCGACAGATGGAGAAGCGCCGCAAGCAGCAGCAGGAGCTGCATCGGAAACTCGTCCGATTGAGGACGATCCTTCGCGATGCGGATTCTGATGAGGCACGCGAAAGCGTCGTGAGTGGTGAGTTGCCGGCGCGGCTTGATGAAGCCATCGAGCAGAGTCGCGAACTCACACACCAACCGCCGGCAGTCGCTGGGCGAGGCGGTGAAGACAAAGCGCATGAGGTTCATGTGCTGACCATCGACGACGAGTTGCAGGCAGTCATTATCAATCGCGGCCGAACAGGCGGCATATCGGTGGCCTCCACGTGGACGCCGACCGAAAAATCGTCTCAAGGCCTCGTCCTAAAAGTAATCGAGACTGGCGATCAGTTCTCCGTGGCGGTTCCCTTGCGGGGATCGCTCCGGTTGATCGGTGCCGGATCCAGTTTGACCCGGAAGAAAAATACAGCCGGCCCCGACCGGCCCCAATAGCGCTATGCGGCGCTGCGTGCAGCAAAAAAACGTCAGGGACCCAGAGGTTATGGAAAAGCGAGCAATCACCAAAAACATCCGGATATCCCCGTTCAAAGCGCGGGAAGTCACTCGGCTGATCCAGGGTAAGTCCGTCAATGAGGCACTGGCCACCGTCGACCTCATTCCCCGCAAAGCCGCCCGGATCGTGGGCAAAACCCTGCGCTCGGCCGTCGCCAACGCCGAAAGCGACTCCGCCGCGGGCGGCGTCACCGCCGATCAGCTGAATGTTCGAGAAGCGGTCGTCGGCGAGGGCCCCACCATGAAGCGGTTCCGTCCCAAAGCACGCGGCATGGCCGGCCGAATCCGCAAACGGACCAGCCACATCCGCATCGTTGTAAGCGACCAGTAGAATAAACCAGGAGTATTCGCGTGGGCCAAAAAATCCATCCATTCGGCTTCAGGCTTCCGGTAACCAAGGACTGGCAGTCCCGCTGGTTTGCCAGAAAGGACAGTTACGGCGATCTTCTTCAGGAGGATCTCCGGATCCGCGAGTTCGTCAAGAAACGCCTGGAGCATGCCGCCATCTCCAGAGTCACCATCGAGCGCTTCGCCAACCGCATCCGCATCACTGTGGCCTCCGGACGCCCCGGACTGGTCATCGGCCGGAAAGGTGCCGACATCGAGCGGCTCAAGGGCGAGATCAGCCAAAAGCTCGAAGGCAAGGAAGTCTTTCTCGACATCAAGGAAGTCAAGACGCCGGAGCTGGATGCTCAACTCGTGGCCGAGAACGTCGCCCAGCAGCTCATGCGCCGGGTCAGTTTTCGCCGCGCCATGAAGCGCACCCTGCAAACCGCCATGGAGATGGGTGCGGACGGCATTCGCATTCGCTGCTCGGGCCGGCTTGGCGGCGCGGAGTTGTCACGCCAGGAGCAGTACCGGGAAGGAAAGGTCCCCCTGCACACGCTGCGGGCCAATGTCGAGTACGGATTCTGCGAAGCCCGCACACTGGCGGGAACCATCGGCGTCAAAGTTTGGATATGCAAGCCTGAAGAAACAGAGGAACAGAAAAATGCCGTTAATGCCAAAACGCGTAAAGCACCGCAAGGTGCAGCGAGGAAGAAACGAGGGCCTCGCAACCAGAAACAACAAGCTTGACTTCGGAGACTTCGGTCTTCAGTCCCTCGAGGCCGCGCACATCAGCGGACAGCAGCTGGAGGCCGTCCGGGTGGCCGTAAACCGCCATCTGCACCGCAAAGGAAAAGTGTGGCTGCGCCTGTTTCCGGACAAACCGATCACCAAGAAGCCTCTCGAAGTTCGAATGGGCAAAGGAAAGGGCAATCCCGAAGGCTGGGTTGCCGCGATCAAACCCGGCAACATGATCGTCGAGATCAGTGGCTGTTCCGAGCGCCTCGCCAAGGAAGCCCTTGCGCGAGCGTCAAGCAAGTTGCCGTGCCGCTGCAAGCTGCTTGCTCGACATGGCGGCGCCACGGGATAACACCTCTGTGACCGCCGCGCGCCGCGGGAACACCGCGCCACAGGGCGCATAATCACGACGAACGCCGCGTCACACAGGATGGAGCAAAGAATGAAACCCGCAGACATTCGAGAAATGACAGACGAAGAGCTGGCGATGAGCGAGCGGACCCACCGCCGCGAAATCCTCGACCTCCGCCTGCAAGCCCAAACCGGGCAGACCGACAATACCGCCCGCATTCGCCTGGCCAAGAAGGACTTGGCGCGTTTGCTAACCGAACGAAATCGCCGAACGGTACGGGCATAGCACAGGGAAACATTTGTCATGCCAGATGAGACGTCAGACAAAAACCAGGCCAATCGCAAGCAACGGGTCGGGACCGTGATCAGCGCTCGATGCGAAAAGACCATTGTCGTCCGTGTGGACCGCCGGGTGCAGCACCCGCTCTACAAAAAGGTGGTCATCCGGTCCCGCAAATACCACGTGCACGACGAGCACAATGACGCCCGAGTCGGCGACAGAGTGCGCATCAGTGAAACCCGGCCGCTCAGCAAAATGAAACGCTGGGAGCTTACCGAAGTGCAGCAGCGCGCGGTCACGGATTGAGGAGAGCCACCCCATGATTCAGATGCAAAGTAATCTAGAGGTCGCGGACAACACCGGCGCGCGGCGCATCATGGTTATGACCGTGCTCGGACAAAGCAAGAAGTTCGCCGGTGTCGGCGACATCGTGCGAGCCACCGTCAAGGAGGCGACCCCGCGCGGCATGGTCCGCAAGGGCGAGACGGTCCGCGCGGTCATTGTGCGCACTGCCGCCAACCTGCACCGCCCGGACGGATCGTACATCCGTTTCGACCGCAACGCCGCCGTCCTTCTCGACGATCTCGACAACCCGCGGGGAACACGAATCTTCGGCCCCGTCACCCGCGAGCTGCGCGAGAAGAAGTTCATGAAAATTGTCTCTCTCGCTCCGGAGGTCCTCTGAAATGGCATCCCCTCATGTGAAAAAAGACGATACCGTCGTGGTGATAGCCGGCGCCGACAAAGGGCGGCGCGGCCGCGTCCTCGAACTTGACCGCAACAAAAACCGGGTCATTGTCGAGGGTGTCAACACCCGCAAGAAGCATCTCCGCCGCAACCAGACGAATCCTCAGGGCGGCATCGAAGACCGGGACTGTCCCATTCACATGTCCAACGTGATGAAGGCGGACGTGTTTGACGGTCGCGTCGCACAGCGCAGCGGCGCAACAACAGATTCGCAACCCCAGAGCAAAGGGGAATAGACATGGCTGGTAGCAACCGCACTGCTCTGCAGGCAATCTACGAAGACACAATCAAGCCCGACATGGTGCAAAACCGCGGATACATTAACGCGCTGCAGGTGCCGCGTCTCGAAAAAATCGTCGTCAACAGCGGCGTCGGCACCGCCAAGGACAAGGAGGCGCTTCAGGAAACCATCGACACCATCGCGCTGATCACCGGCCAAAAACCGGTGGTCACCAAGGCGCGAATCAGCGTGTCGAACTTCAAGTTGCGCGCCGGCATGGATGTCGGCTGCCGCGTGACCCTGCGGGGAAGCCTGATGTACAACTTCCTGTATCGTCTCATCAACGTCGTGCTCCCCCGCGTCCGCGACTTTCGCGGAATCCCCGCCCGCGGGTTTGACGGCGCCGGCAATTTCAACATGGGCTTGCCCGAACAGAGCATGTTCCCCCAAATCGATCTCGACAAATCCAAACACACTGTCGGAATGAACATTGCCATTATAACCACCGCCCAGTCGGACGAGGAAGCCAAGGAGCTTCTCTCCAGAATGGGAATGCCGTTCACGAAGTGACGAAGGAGCTCGAACTGTGGCACGGAAAGCACTGATCGAAAAAGCAAAGCGAACACCAAAGTTTCAAGCCCGGAAATACAGCCGTTGCGAACGCTGTGGACGAAGCCGCGCCTACATGCGCAAGTTCCATCTCTGCCGCATCTGCTTCCGCGAACTCGCCAACAAAGGTGAAATCCCCGGTGTCACCAAGTCAAGCTGGTAGAACGCCAAGGCACAAGGACAGACCTCTATGAACATTAGCGATCCCATTGCCGATATGCTGACCCGGATTCGCAACGCCGGCATGATCCAGGCGCCGTCGGTCAGTATGCCCACCTCCAAAATGAAGACGGCCGTCGCCGACGTGCTTCGCGAAAGCGGATTCATCCGCACCTTTCGTGTCGAAGGCGAAGAGAAGCCGCAGTTGATCATCGAATTGAAGTACACGGGCGACCGGCGCCATCGCAAGCCCGTGATCGAGGGCCTTGAGCGCGTCAGCAAACCCTCCGCCCGCGTGTATGTCGGCAGCCAGGAGATTCCCCGCTCGCTTGGCGGTCTCGGGATTGTCATACTGTCCACTCCGCAGGGCATCATGTCCGACCGACAGGCTCGAGCGGCCAATGTCGGCGGCGAGGTGGTCTGCCGGGTCTGGTAACCGCCGGACGAAGCTAAAAGGATACGCATCATGTCACGCATTGGACGAAAACCCGTGAAAATGGCCGACGGGGTGAGCATCGCTTTCAAGGAGCGAAAACTCACCGTCGAAGGGCCGAAAGGCACGCTCGAACTCGACGTGCCCGAGAATATCGACGTCCGTGAAGAGGATGGTCAAATGATCGTCGAAGCACGGAAGGAAACCGTGCATCTGCGCGCATGCCAGGGGATGACCCGAAGCATTCTGCAGAATATGGTTACCGGCGTCACCACCGGCTTCCGGCGCGAGCTGGAAATCCAGGGTGTCGGCTATCGCGGCAAGTGTCAGGGCCAACGCCTGGTCCTCAATCTCGGTCTCTCCCATCCGGTGGAGTTCGAGGTGCCCAAACCGCTGCAGATATCCATGCCCAGCGCCACGCAGATTGTCATCGAAGGACCCGACAAGCAGATGGTCGGCCAAGCGGCCGCCACCATCCGCAGTTTTCGCCCTCCCGATTCCTACAAGGGCAAGGGTATCCGCTACGCCGGCGAACAAATTACCCTCAAGGAAGGCAAAACCGTCGGCTGATTCACTGCGCCGCTCATAGCGGCGCTCCACACCCATGGAACCATAGGTCAAAGACTGATGGGAAGACTCAACAAAAAAGAAGCGCGGCAACGACGCCACCGTCGAATCCGTCGTCGCATTTCGGGTAGCGCCGAACTCCCCCGTTTGTGTGTGTTCTGCTCCGACCGACACGTGTACGCCCAAGTCATTGACGACGAGGCCGAATGCACTCTCGTGAGCGCGTCCACTCTCGACAAGGATCTGCGCGGCACGGACATCCGCGGCGACGTGAACGGCGCTGCCGTGATCGGCAAGCATGTCGCCGAAAAGGCCTTGGCCGCCAACATCAACCGCGTGGTGTTCGACCGGGGCGGGTTCCGTTTTCACGGCCGGGTCAAGGCTGTGGCCGACGGCGCCCGCAAAGCCGGACTGCAGTTCTGAACATCATCCGTGCGAATCCGCACTAGCGACGAATTAAAGGAGATTGTCCTGTGGCGAACGAGGAAAAGACCAATCAGCAAGCCCAAGGAACGCCGGAACTGGAAGAACGCGTTGTCTTTGTCAACCGCTCCAGCAAGGTTGTCAAGGGCGGGCGGAATTTTCATTACAGTGCCGTGGTTGTCGTCGGCGACAGAAAAGGCAACGTGGGCGTGGGTGTCGGCAAGGCGAACGAGGCCGTCGACGCCATCCGCAAGGGCAGCGATCTGGCACGGCGCGCGGTGCGTCCCGTCCCCATGCGCGGACAAACCATTCCCCATGCCGTAACCGCCCGTTTTTCCGGCGGCAAGATTCTCATGCGCCCCGCCTCCGAGGGAACCGGCGTCATTGCAGGCGGCGCCATGCGCGATGTCCTGGAGCTGGCCGGTGTCCGCGATGTGCTCGCGAAATCCCTGGGCTCGAACAACCCGCTCAACGTCGTGCGTGCCACGCTCAAGGGAATCGACATGCTCCGGACCCGCGACGACATGCTTCAAAAACGCGATGTCGCCCATCTTTGACCATCAGAAGCGAAACGCGACTTTTTTTACAGTCTTGAGGTATTGCGATGAGACTACATGAACTCAACTCGGATTTCAAACGGCAGTCTCGGCGGCGTGTCGGCCGCGGCGACGGCTCCGGACACGGCCGCACATGCGGACGCGGGGACAAGGGCGCCGGCGCCCGCTCCGGACACAGCCACAAGTCCTATTTCGAGGGCGGGCAGATTCCGTTGTTCCGCCGCCTGCCGAAGCGGGGATTCAAGAATCCCAACCGGCTCGAGTACGGCGTCGTCAATATTGGCTTCCTCGAAGAGGCCTTCGACACCGGTGCCGTCGTTGACGAAGCCGCCCTGCGGAAACAGGGGGTCATGCACAAGGACGTCGTCGGCGTCAAAATCCTGGGCGACGGAGAATTGACCAAGTCCCTGACGGTTCGAGCCGGCAAGTTCTCCGCCTCCGCACGGCAGAAAATCGAAGCCGCCGGCGGGGTTTGCGAAGAGGTCTAAGCCGCGAGCGCACCGCCGTGTGCGCTCACCTTTTTGAGGGACCGCCCAGCACAAGGACAATTCTTGATGCTTTCAGCGTATGTAAACAGCTTCAAAATTCCCGAACTTCGCAAAAAGATGCTTTTCACGCTCGGCGTGATTGCATTGGTCCGCATCTGCAGCGCCATTCCCTGCCCCGGTGTGGACCCCAAGGCGCTGGAGGAACTGTTTCAGAGCCTTGCCCAGAACGCGGGCGGCGGGGTCATGAATCTGTTCAATCTGTTCAGCGGCGGCGCTCTGCAGAAGTTCGCCGTCGCCGCGCTGGGCATCATGCCCTACATCTCCGCGTCGATCATCATGCAGCTGATGACCCCGGTGCTCCCCGCGCTCGAAAAATTGTCGCGGGAAGGCGACGCGGGGCGGCAGAAAATCACCCAGTACACGCGCTATCTCACTGTGGGCATATGCTTGGTTCAGGGCAGCATGCTGGCCAAGGCGATGATGAATCCCGGCGCGCTGGGTCTGCAGGGCGCCACGGTTCCGGTGCTGGATCCGAGCCTGGGCTTCATGGTGCGCACGGTCATCATCCTCACAGCCGGCACGATGTTCCTCATGTGGCTCGGCGAGCAGATCACCGAGCGCGGCATCGGCAACGGCGCCTCCCTGATCATCTCGGTCAACATCCTTGCTCGACTGCCGGCCGCCGTGTTCGGCATGGTTCAGCTCGTGCTCGGCGGCGCCGGCAGCCAGTCCTTCAGTCTCATTCACCTGTTGCTTCTGCTTGCGGTGTTCTTCCTTGTGACCGCCGCCACTGTTGCGCTCACGCAGGGACACCGCAAGATTCCCATCCGTCACGCCAGTCGTGCGGGCGGTCGGGGTCGCAGCGCGGGTCAAACCAGCTACATGCCGTTGCGCGTCAACTACTCCGGCGTCATGCCGATCATTTTCGGCAGCGCCATTCTCATGTTCCCGAGCGTCCTTCTCCAGTGGATCCCCTACACCCGCGACCAGGGGTGGGGGCGCTTTTTCGAGTATGGCTCCGGTTGGTACATGTTCTTTTACGGCCTGGCCATCCTGCTGTTCGCCTTCTTCTGGGTCGCCAACCAGTTCAATCCCATCAAGATTGCCGACGATCTGCAGCGCAACGGCGGCTACATCCCCGGCACCCGGCCCGGCAAACCCACCGCCGAGTTCCTGGACTACACAATGACCCGCATCACTCTTGCAGGCTCACTGTTTCTGCTGGCTCTCGCTCTCTTTCCCATGCTCCTGGCGCGATGGTTCAACATTCCCTTCCAGGTCGCCCAGTTCTTCGGAGGAACCAGCCTGCTCATCATGACCGGCGTCATGCTGGACACCATGCGCCAGATCGAAGCGCATCTGCTCTCCCGACACTACGACGGCTTTCTCCGCAAAGGTAGGCTTCGCAGCCGCCGCTGACACTAGTGCATCGACTCTGACGGGATGGACGCACCACCCCAAATGATCGAACCTTCCCGGACAGACAACTTTCGCCGGCTGAATTTCATCATAGGTTTCAAGCAGACCCCACGGGACTTGACCCGTGGTGAATAGGGCCATCGTTCGCCTGCGCCCGCACCCCAATGGGCTTTGCATGACCATACCGGGCTCACCAACCCAGCAACGACCAGTCGGACTTGTGGCCGGACGCGGCATTTTCCCGCTGGAGGTTTGTCGGGGCATGCGGCGCTGCGGTGTGCCGAGGGTAGCCGTTGTGGGCGTGAAGGGGGATGCCCGCCGGGACGTGACCGAATCCGCAGACTCCGCAACGTGGCTTCATGCCGGGCAGTTGAGCGCGGCAATCCGCTGGTTCCGCAAGCAGCGCATCGAGCGGGTTGTGTTTGCGGGACAAATTACGCCCGGGCGCTTGTTCGGCGGTTTGCGTCCCGACATGCGGACGTTTCGTCTGCTGCGCCGCTTGGCGGAGCGCAACGCCGAATCGATTTTTTCCGCCGTATGCGATGAATTTGAGCGAGATGGCATCGAGGTGCTGCCGTCAATCCTGTTTATGGAGGACGCGTTGGCGCCGAACGGTCAATTGACCGAAAGATCGCCCACCCGGCGCGAGTGGCGGGATATCGATTTCGGCCTTCGCGTGGCACGCGAGGTGAGTCGCCTGGATATCGGCCAAACCGTCGTGGTCAAGCGGGGGACGGTGCTGGCTGTGGAGGGCTTCGAGGGAACCGACCGGGCGATCCGACGAGGCGGCGAACTGGGCCGGGGCAAGGTCGTCGTCGTCAAAGTGGCCAAGCCGAATCACGACATGCGGTTCGATGTTCCCTGCGTCGGCATGACCACCGTCGAGTCGTTGCGGGCGGCACGAGCAACCGCACTGGCGGTCCATGCCGGCCAAACCCTCATGCTGGAAAAAGCCAAACTCGTTGAATCTCTGGAGGACTCCGGCATAGCC
>CAZSBQ010000155.1:0-9316 GCA_964604795.1 uncultured Victivallales bacterium
CCTGGATCGCCGCCTCATCCCGAACCCCCACCTGGCGCAGCTCCACCCGCATGTGGAATTCACCGGACAAATCCCGCAGCAGGTTCCGGAAGTCCACCCGTCCCTCCGCCACAAACTGAAAGATGGCCAGCTTGCCGTCGTAGGACACGTGCGAATTCAGCAACTTCATGGGCAAGCCGTGCTCGTCGATTTTTTGTCGGGCGGTTCTGTGCATGGAGCTGGCCATCACTTGTCGTTCGTGCACCCGGCTGCGGTCCTGCATCGTCGCCCGTCTGCGGATGCGCGGGACATTGCGGCCCTGCATCTTTCGCCCTTTGAGTTCGGCCTGGTAGCGTTTCTCCGCCTCCTGCTCGGAAATGTCTTCGACACGGCACCCTGACACCATGCCGAAGTCATCGTGGTTTTGACACCGCACCACCACCTCGCAGCCGTCCTCGATAGGGTTGTCATCGGTTGCCAAACAGTCATAGTGAATTCCGGGAACCACCGATACATGATATAAACGAGGCATAATGCACTCTTCGTGGATTCTATGGTTATTTTTTAGTCCGTCATTGAAAGACAGTGAAAAGGCTATACTATAACGGGGTTGCGAGCAAACCCAGCACAACAACACCGGAAACCCCCGAACACGGAGACTTCTCATGGATTCCTCGCCCCTCTCACTCTTTGGCAGACACGCCCGCAGGCTTGCGGTTTCCGCATTGGCGGTCATTTCATTGACCCTCGGCGCGGGATGCCAAACCCACACCGAACCGGGAACGGGACGCTCCCAGTTCATCCTCACTTCCCCCGGCCAGGAAACAACCATGGGACTGCAGGCCTGGAAGGAGATCACCAAAGAGGAAACCGAAAGCACCAACCGCAAGCTCTACGCCGCCGTCCGACGTGTGGGGAAGGCCATTGCCGATGCCGCCGATCAGCCCGACTTCCAATGGGAGTTTCGCTTGTTCGAATCCGAACAAGCCAACGCGTTCTGCCTGCCCGGGGGCAAAATCGCCGTATACGAGGGACTGTTTGAGCACATCGACAACGACGCCGAACTGGCGGCGGTCATGGGCCACGAAGTCGCCCACGCCACCGCCCGACACGGCGGCGAACGCATGACTCAGGGCATGCTCATGAACCTCGGCGCCATGGGACTTTCCGCCGCCATAAAGGACGAAGACGCCAAAAATCGCGAACGCTGGCTGGCCGCCTACACCGGCGTGACCACCGTCGGAATCCTGCTGCCCTACAGTCGAACCCACGAATACAGCGCCGACAGAATCGGGCTGACGTACATGGCGCGAGCCGGCTACACTCCCGAAGCCGCTCTCGACTTCTGGAAAAAATTCGGACGCCAAAACAAAACCCCCGCCCTCATGGAATTCCTCAGCACCCACCCCGTCGGAGATAAACGCATCGAACAATTGCAGCAATTTCTCCCCAAAGCCAGACTCGAATACGAAGTGGCCCCCCGCCAACGAGGATATGGACAATCACTGAAGTGATCCGAGTAAGTCTCATAGGAGCACGGACCACCGAACGCAAAAGTACCCGCGGGCTTCAGCCCGTGTGCACACGCCTCCGGACAGCATGGGAAAAACAGAAATGAATATCGAATTTTGAATGCTGAATATTGAATGCAAAACTAGTTTCTCCGCAAAGAGACTTCCCCAGACGGCCTGAAGGCCGTTGGTACCAGGGGGAGTCTCATCGGAGGCCACCCTCGGGCGCAGCACCACACCCCGAGGCCAGACTTTTGTCCCACACACCCACATCCCCACACACCCACACACATGTTCAAGCTTTTTCCTCATCATCGACGCATCATCGAGCAGCTGCGAACTTTCCAGCAATTCGTGCATGAGGAACTGTGGGACGTGGACCTGACCGCCCTGCCCCGCATCAAGCAGTTCGGATTCTCGCTCATCCGCATCGGCGCCATCGTCGGCAAGGGGCTCATCGCCGACAAATGTGCATTGCAGAGCGCCGCGCTGAGCTACATCACGCTCATGTCTCTGGTTCCCGTCCTCGCTCTGAGCTTTGCCGTTTCCCGCGGCCTCGGCGCTCACGAGCGGGTCATGACCATCGTTGAACAAAACTTGTCGGCGCTGCCCGAAAAAGCCAGGGTGTTCGTCACACAGGTTTTCGAGCTGGTCGAACAAGTCAACTACGGTGCGCTGGGCACTATCGGACTGCTGGTGATCTTCCTGTCCGCCGTCGGCATGCTCGCCAAAATAGAAAAAAGCTTCAACACCATCTGGGGAGTGCAGAAACCGCGCTCCGTCTTCCGCAAATTCACCGACTACATCAGCATCCTGGTCGTCGTCCCTCTCCTGATGCTGCTGGCCACCAGCGTCAACACCGCGCTGTCCGCCGGCAGTTTCGCCGGCTTCCTGGAAACCCATATGGGGCCGCTGTACTGGATGTACGAAAGCCTCATTGGTCTGAGCGGCATCGCCCTTCTGTGCCTGGCCTTCGCCTTCCTCTACATGTTCATGCCCAACACCAACGTGCGCTTCGGCCCCGCCCTGCTAGCCGGAATCATCGCCGGGCTCCTGTGGTTCCTCGCCCAGCGCGCCTACATTGAATGGCAAGTCGGCGTCACCCTCAAAAACGCCATCTACGGCACCTTCGCCGCCATTCCCTTCTTCCTCGGCTGGCTGTACGCCAGCTGGCTCATTGTCCTGTTCGGTGCAGAGTTCAGCTTCGGCATCCAAAACCTCGGCACATTCGTCATGGAGCGAAAGTCCGCGTTCTCGTCCCTGTCCACGCGCGAACTCATCGGTCTAACCGCCACCTTCCAAACCTGCCAAGCCTTCCACGCAGGCGAGCACACGTGGGAAGCCGACGAATTCGCGCGTCAAAACAATATCCCCTCCCGCCTGATGAGCGAAGTCATGCACACCCTCGTCACCGAAAACATCCTCATCGCCGTACAGGCCGACCGAAAAACCCTCTACGTGCCCGCCGAAGACCCCGACAACCTGACACTCCGCTCCGTCGTCGACGCCTTCCGAGGAATCCCCGATGAGCCCACCCTGCGAATCGTCCGCGAACAAGCCGACAAGGCCTACCGGCATTTTGCTCCCGCCATCGAAACCATGCGCGAAAATCTCAAAACAATCTCGTTTCGATCATTAATCGAGAAGGACCGCGCTTGCAACACCAATTCCGCGTGATATGGTATGCGCCGACCACAACGACTGGGGCATTAGCTCAGTTGGCTAGAGCGCCACACTGGCAGTGTGGAGGTCATCGGTTCGAATCCGATATGCTCCACCAGTTTCAGGTCAACCTTCCCCCTCTCAGTTTTCACCTCGCCAAAATATCAATTTGCACAACGCGAAGTGTGGGCGCTATGTCCACAGAATTTGGTTGGATTGCTTGCGTACTGCGGCCATCCTGGGTGCGGAGAACGTCACAACAGGCAGGGATGCCCGTTGATACTAAAGCCATTGCGAACTCAACTGACCGGACCCAACCAAATTCTGTGGACATAGTGTGGGCGCCCGCACATTTTTTTACAGAGTCCGCTGCAACTTTCCGATAGTCAGCACCTCAATTTTCTAACGGTGGAAGATGAGCCAGACTCATTTCCACGCCAAGGTGAACAGCGCTCAAAGCGCTTCAGAAAAAATCCCGACTTGTTTGGCATTCCAGAAGGGGATGTCTATGGTACCAGTCAACGGGTGTCCCGTCCCTATAAATTCCACTGATGAGACAAAAAGCAAAACGGCACGATTCAAAGTATACGAAGCAAGTCTCCCATGCAACCGCATTTAACCGTTGACACCCAGCGCTTCCTCTACATCCCCATGCGGGACGGCACGGAACTCGCCGCCGATCTGTATATCCCCAAGCGCAAAGGCGCCTATCCGGGCATTCTGCTGCGCACGCCTTACGGCAAGGAAGGCGTCAACCAGGAGGATATCGCCGCACGCGGCTATGCCGTCCTGGCAGTTGACGCGCGCGCAACGGGGGCGTCTCAGGGCACCTACAGCTATTACAACATGGCCGACGGAATGTATGACGGCTACGACCTGGTCGAATGGCTGGCAAAGCAGGAGTTCTGCAATGGCAGGATTGCCACGAAGGGCGGCTCGGCCCTGGGGATCTACCAGATCCTGACCGCCTGGGCGCAACCCCCGCACCTCGTGTGCATGTGCTGTTCCGCCTATCCCTTGGATTTTTACCGTGATCAATGGTATCCAGGCGGGGTGCTTCGCTTGCAAAACCGCTTGAACTGGATTGCCGGCATTCGTGGCCGAACCAGTCCGGAGGCGGCAATCAACGCTGCGTCCACAGAGGCTGATTCGGCACCCGACGCCGAAGCCCGGCGCCGATCTGTCTACGTGCAGCGCTACCGGCGCCTGGAACTGGCTCGCCGCAGTGGCGAGGATCCCGACGCCTGGGCACGCTTGTACCTGGACACGCCGATGCGCTCATCCTGCTGGGACCACATCGACCTGACGCCGCTGATGCAGAAAATCCAGATTCCGGTCTTGCACAGCGCTGTGTACTACGACCATTTTGGCATCGGCACCATGCGCGGCTTCAGGGTGCATCCCGGCCCGAAACGGCTCGTCATCGATCCGGGCAGCCATGGCTTCCGCGGAAATGAACAAGCACTCACTGGCTTGGAAGAGCAATGGCTGGATTTTTGGCTGAAAGGATTTGGAGCTGAAAGCGACGCCCTCGGTCCAGCCATTTTCGCCTATGCCACAGGCGCCGAGCGATGGATCCCCCTCGAAGAGATACCCGAGACGCGCCCTCTGACGTATGGACTCGATACGGACGGCAACCTCGTGACCGGCAACGGCGAAGGACAGGTTCAGCTGACATGCGATTCAGCCGACCCGGCGCCTTCGAGCCGCACGGACGATCACACAGACTTCGAATCTCATCCAGACGTCCTCGTGTTTACCGCGAAGGCCTTCAAAGAAGAGACGATGGTCTTCGGTCGCCCGGAGCTCCGGCTGCGCGTCGCCACCGAGATGCCCGACGCCAACCTGATCGGACGAATCTGTGCAGTCGATGAAACCGGCAAGTCGCGTCAGCTCAACTTCGGCGCTCAAAAACTGTCGCTGCGACACGACCTGGCGCAAGCGTCTCCCGTACCCTCTGGAGAGTGGATCGATGTGTCGGTCAAATTCTGGACCGTCAGCCACGTCTTCCAGCCTGGAACGCGTCTTCGCATCACGCTGTCGCTCAGCGACTTCCCCTTCTTCGAAAGCCCACCACATGCAGGCGCCCTTGCCCTGGACTGCAGGAGCTCGCAACTTCGTCTCCCTTCACTCTAGGAGGGACTGGGGACAGGCGATTTGTGTCGCTATTTATTTCACAAGACCTGCCGCATCCGGGCCACGCATTGGCGAAGCGCCGGGACCGGGGCGCTGACGTCGCCTTCGTACTCGATGACGGCCGGTCCGTCGAAGCCATCTGACCGCAAGCCGTCGACGAAGGGCCGGCGGAAGCAAGTTCTCCGGAAATCCGATCATGAACTGGAACGTTCCCCAGTTCGTCACGTATACATGCGCATCGTAATGCTCCATCATCCGGATGGGGGAGCCGCGGAAGTCGCCGAAGTTGTAGACGTTCCGCCAGCGCCGCGGCGTGATCTCCGCCCGCGACGACACCGAATACACATACGGCGCATCCGCCTCCGTCACCGGTCCGTCAATCGCGGCAAATTCGTAGTACTGGTATTCGCTCATGGTGAAATCATCGAAATTGCCATGCAGGGCCTGAAGAGCCCGAAGTATGGCCATTCCGAGGTCATGCACCCGCTGATGCTTCTGTCGCATGTCGCCTGGAACCGCGACACGAAGTCATCCGACTACCTGGAAGGGCAGTATCAGCGGGAAGTGATGAAGTTTCCGATCCAAATTACTCGGTCAGCAACTCGATGCCGTGCCGGCCTTCGGGCAGTTCGACGCGGAGCCGGCCGTCGCCGACCTCGACCGGCTCGACGGTTTCACCGCTCAGACGAATGCCGGTGACGCCGGGTTGGTGAAACGCAAGCACGGCGCCGCCGCTGGTTACCGCGCCGTGGCTTCCGGCCATGTGGATCGAGATCGGGGCGTCGCTGGTGAAGCCGACATCGCCCCGGCGGAACGACGTGCCGAGGCGTGTGAAGTAGAAGTTCGTGTCGTTGTTGCGAGTTCGAAAAACGGCGAGGCGAGCCTGAATGTCGGCGCCGGCGTGTTTGACCTCCGCATTGCCCGCCGACTCGATCGCAACATCCCTCACGCCATCGCCAAGGTCAATCGCCACGCCGCGGTAGCCCTTGCCATCCATGCGGGAGAGGTCGGCGGCGGGATGTGTCTCGTTCGCGGGGAACATCACGGTGAGCAGTCGGGCGTCGCCCTTTTCATCGGTGGGAAACATGCTCGTGAGGCGGCAATGCTTGCCCGAGCGCGGCGACCGCTCGAGGAAGCCCGACGGGATCAGCTCCTGCTCCACCGATGTCGAATCGACCGCGAAGAAGACGTCCATCGACACACCCTCGACCTCGGCGTGGTGATTGATCACAGCGCGAAAGTGGCGGTTTTCCGCCACGGCCTCGGCCGGGTCTGTCGAAGCGAGTTGCAGGTGATGGTGCACCTTCTCGCCGGGATCGGCATCGACCTCGTCGAGGGTGAGGAAGTACCCTGGCAGACCGTCGGAACCGTGGATGAGCATCAGGCTGCGGCGGAAAGCGTCATCTCCGAGGGCCTTGCCCGAGTCGCCGGCGGCATAGTCGAAGCCGTGACTGGTGAAGCCTTCGATCAGGCCGCCACCGGTTTTCTGTTTGTGACTTTCGCCGTCGATGGTGAGCGTGTTGTTGACGTAGGCGGACCAGGTGGGCGCGCCCAGCCAACCGCCGTTGACCAACAGGCGGTTGCCGTAGCCGGCGATGCTGATCGCGTTGGCTTCTTCATGCGTGTGGTACTCGGCGTTGCCGGTGATGCTGTACAGGGCGGCGCCGAGGCTCATCGGCGAATCCGCCGGCTCGCGGAATACCGCCTCGCCCTGCATGAACAGTTTGCTCTGCGGCACAACCGGCTCGGGTGGGGGATCCTCCATGAGGATGTAGCTGAGGATGTGGCCGGGTGGGTCCTTGCCTTCGAGCAGCCATGCAGCGTAGGCGGCGGCCTTTGGGTCAAATCGGCCGACGCGCCAGAGCAGCGCACCGTTGGGCGGATTCCATTGCGGGCCCACGTCGCCGAACAGGTGATACTCCCTCGCCGGCGTGACGCTGTAGCCATAGAGCCAGCGATAGAAGTTCTCGAGCTTCGGGTGGTCGTAGTAGCGATTGTCCACGCCGGTGAACTCGAGCACATCGGCGAAGCCGGTCTTCTGCGGGCGCCCGTCATTAGACCCGAGCCGGGCGAAGGCGTAACCGGGCGAGACGGTGCTGACACCATCGGGCGTCATCTGGCGGAGGCAATTCTTGTAGAACGGCTTGATGAACCGGTCGCGAAACCGGGCAGTTCGGCCGACTTCGGGATTCTCAAACAGCGCCCACGTCCCGTGTGTCCCGAGGCGGGCGGCCAGCCATGCGCCGCGCGGCTCGATCTTGCCGATCTGTCGCTCGATGACCGCTGCGCATGCCGCCGCCGCTTCGTCGGAAAGCTCGTCGTAAACGATGTCCAACGCGAGGATGGCCACGAACGCCGCGCCCATCGGCGGGACCGTCCCGCGCCATGCTCGCTTCGGGTCGAACGGCACCTCCGCGAGCTGCATGATCGCCGCTTGTACCCGCTCGGTGTTCTTTGGGCGATCATCGGGCTCGATGAGGCACATAAGTGTCGCAGCGCCGAGATAACGCGTGAGATGAGCAGGGTTCGCCTCGGCATCGGGCGGACCCTCGGCGACGCGTTCGAGCGCATCGGCCTTCATCGTCTTCCACGGCTCCCGCTCGGCGCGGGCGATCAACTCGTCGAACTGATCCCGCGTGGTGATCAGAAACGGCCGGTCGGGTTTGGCTGCCACCTCGCCGATGTGCTCAATGTGCTCGTCGTCGAGTCGAATATGCTCGATTTTCATTGGCTTTTTCTTCCGGCCCGCGACCCGCAGCCGCGCTTCTCCGGCCGGTACGCCTTCGAGCGCATTCACCCCGGAAGCGGCGATGATCTCGCCATCGAGCATCAGCCGCACCGCATCGCCGATGAGCTGCGGCGCTGCTCGCACGACGACCTCTTTGAGCCGGCCGCCCGCGTAGCACTGCTCCACGCGGGATCGATAGGCCGGTGACGCTTCTTTCGCGAGGCGGAGCGTGTGCATTCGCCACGATGCGTGAGCCGCTCCTACCGCCGGGTACCAGACGTCGTGCGTGGTGTTGTCGTAGCCGCTACCCGGCTCGTCGTTGCGATTGAGCATGATCTGAAAAGCGACCCGCCGGCCGAGCTCGGGCTCGATTCCGAGGTTCGACCACGGAAGCCGGGCCTCGATCACCGCGGTGTCACCCTCACGCGTCCGCGCCGCTTCGAGCGTCAACTCAGGCGATTTGTGCCGGCGGTGGTCGTGAAGGTTGACCACGAGTTCGGACACCGCCTCGGTCATGCCCGCCGCAAGCACCACCTGATACCGCTGCGACGACTTGCGCGACACGGCGCCGTACAGCTCCACGCTGTCATACATCCATGTGCTCTCCGCGCTCTCCACCCACGGATCATTGTGCAGGCGAACGAGCACCAGCACCCCCTGCTCGTCCCACGCCAGTCGCACCGGCGCATCGCCGCGAGGCTGCAGGTATTCGCCGTCCCGCGACACCCGGTGCAACAGGTCGATGCGGAAACCGCGATCCCCCCAGTCCGACGGGTCACCGTCGATGTCAATGCCCTCGATCCCGGGAATCGAAACGCCCTCCCCGACGTGACCGGCGGACGACAACGCAAACAAGACAGCAACGACGCAGACGACACAAGTGGCAAAACGTTTCATGAAAACCTCACGGGGGATGTCCCATTTCTTGCTGAAGCTCGATTAGGGATAGGAAGTTGCTTTAGCCTATCCTTTGACCTGCACTGTTATACTCCCTTTAGGAGATGTCAAGCAAAGTCGGATTTTTTTCTGCACTGCTCCAACAGCCCCTCCGCCGGGGGCGATGGGACCTATGTCCACAGAATTTGGTTGGATCCGGTCAGTCGAGTTCGCAATGGCTTTAGTATCAACGGGCATCCCTGCCTGTTGTGAAGTTCTCCGCACCCAGGAAGGCCGCAGTACGTAAGCAATCCAACCAAATTCTGTGGACATAGGATGGGACCATCGCCCCCGGCGGAGGCTATGTCCACCAGAACTCGCAACTATGCGCAAATTGAACGCCATGATTTGGCGCAGTTTTTAG
>CAZSBQ010000156.1:0-9307 GCA_964604795.1 uncultured Victivallales bacterium
ACATTCCTTTCTAGTTAAATGTGTATATAGTTGTGGTAAAAGTCTTGCTGACATCACAATCAAACGGATGAGTCACATCAAATACTTTTACGTTGCCAACTAAGGTTTTTAAGTCCCCTGTAGCATTGGCCTCAAAATCACTGGCAGCAATTGTCCCTGTAGCTTTGATATCTTGTCCTGTCATTGCTATCCCTCCATTTGCTGAGAGTGTTGTGCTTCCAGTAACCGTGATTTCGAAGCTTAGGACCTCATCAACCCCCGTCCCTGCTGCAGCCGCCACGGAAGCAGTAGTTGATCCGGTAAGACTACCCGCTACGGTTCCTGGAGATGCCTTTGACTGATCATATGATGTCGATCCGTTAAAACTGATTTTGGACGCGCTAAAACCCCCAACCAATTTGACGTACACTCCAGGAAGGACATACAAATCTGGGCTAGAAAGGGCAACGTCTGGAAAGTTAGCGTCAACCGTGCCAGTAATATCGGCAAAATATCCATTAAGCTTGGGGACAGGCGAATTGTGTATGCACCACTGAACTTATGGCTTCCGAAGATTCAATATGGGCAGTTGAGTTTGGGAGAGTCGTCTCTGTTGCCGTTGCCACGGTATTGAATCCAACGAAATCCCCCCGTCACTGCGCACCAAAACCGGCACCACAACAAGTCAACGCCACAAATCGCCTGTCCCCAAGTTGTCCCCAAGTTCCCACTTCGTCCTCGCTCCACGGGCGGCCGGGCCCGGTCTTGCGGGCCGTCGAACGTTTGAGTTTGCCCAGACCTTCAAGCGCCAGGTGCAAGGCGCGTACCGTGTCGGCTTGCTGGTATGGCGACGAAGACGGAAAGTGTTCGCCGGTAAACGGGTTCACCCCGTCGGCAAGACTCTGGACGATCTCTATGGCGCGGTCAGGTTCCATCATTGTTTACCTTTGGCTGAACCATCATCATGCACAGTAATGACTACAGACTGTTTCGCAATATTCTTGGTAACATACCCAAAACCACCTGTTATCTTCTTTCCATCAGCAAAGCTACCATTAACCAAGAAACCGCTATCTCCTGTAATCTCAAATACCGCAGAAACGCGGTCGGCGGGCGACATAGAGTTAAATTCATAGTCTTTCCCACATACCGTAACGACGAGATCCGCAATAGGTGTAGATGCCTTGTTGATTACTATCATCCTATGGGTTGGCTCGTGAAACAAAAATAATGAAACCGCCACGAGGACAGTTATAGCGAGCGCAATTACGATCTTATTGACTGTCAGATTGAGACGCGGCATCGGTCACTTCCTGAAATAGTTGCGAATCATCATCTTTCTTGTCGTCGGCAATATCAAACAGTTCACGAACAGCTTGGTCGTTCAAAGCTACAGTAAGACGACAGATAAAAGGTTCGCCTGATTTATATAATTTCACTGGACTATGACTGAATACAACAAAATCGTTATCACGCTTCCATATAAAAGCAGGTGAACGAACCTTGCCCTGTTTCAACAACTGACGTGAAACTTTCTTCTCATCTTTGCCAAGCTCCTGCTTTAAGACCTTAAAAACCTTGCCAACATCCTTTCTCGCCTTTTCAAAATCTTTGGTCCTTACATAGCTCCATGAATCCACCTGCGAGTCCTTGATTTTAATTAAAGCGGAATCCCAATATTGACCGTCCTTGATTTCGCAAAGCGCAATGCCATCGGTAATATTGCCTTCTTTATCCTTCGTTATCATACCTTGCTTTGCATTTGGATAGGCTGTGATAAAATCCTCTGCTTTCATTCCAAGCCTCAACTGCGGCAAAGGAAATAATTCAGAGCCACTAGCCCACGCTTCCGTCAACATCATTCCAAAAAACATCATTACTAAATAAATTCTCACTTGAAGTTCCTTACTTGTTAGTTGGTTGCAAAAGTGCATCCTCTGCGGTATTAACCGCACCATATGATGAGTCTAGATACCACAGAGTTCCCGCAGAAACAGCATTTTGTACTGCTGTTCGACAACACCCAAGCCCAGATGTGTGCGTGTGACCTTCGATTGCTATTCCCATGAGATTATTGTGTAAATCCATGACCGTCTCCGTAGACGGGCCTGGACTGGAGACTTCATGAGCCGTAGTTAACCCCTCTGCGTAACCTGCAACCGTATACCGAGTAAGCAGGCACGACCAATAGGCATGACGTGCAAGCATCTGCTACGGTATTATGCTGAACACCTGGATATGCTGCATTTGCCCAAATGAATGGCTCCAACGTTGAAACATCAGTTCCAATGAGGTCATTTGCCAAGGCTATTGCGGTATAGACAGCATGAAGAGCTGCATATGCGGTTTCCCCCATCCCTGACGGCTGATCTCTAACCGCAACCAGTGCCGACTTTGTCGTACTGCCGCATGTAACCGTCACTGCTTCCAAGAAATTTGCAGTACTGAATGTTACAGAAACTTCAGGAGTATCACCCGATGCCAGCCCTCCCCAAGTCAGAAAACCATTCGGGATCGTAACACTAGAAGGAGTGTGATTGACACCAAATGTTGCACTCTGCCCTGTGTACACGCCAAGATGTTTATACACTTCATCAACAGTCTTCCAACTTGACCCCATCGTAAGTTTTTGAAACTTAATAGAGTCGACTTTAATGATGTTCACCGTCCCATCATCACTCTGCTCATCGCCAGCGTCTACACTGTTGGTGCAGGTTACTTCAAGTGTTAAGGCGCCGGCGGTGTCGGTGGGGACATTGAATGTGATTACCTCATCGGCAGAACCTTCTAATGTGCATATCTCGTCGCCGTCCAAGGTTACCTTCCAATCAACAGTGGTACCTTCAGGAGGATCCGTTGCTCCGTCGTCCCGGTAGAAAGTTGCCGATGCTCCGAATTTGTGCTCGCCTGAATCATAACACAAATCCCATGGATCTGACGTGTCTGCTGTCTCTGTACCATCATCGTCTTCTACAAGTCTATATAGCACCAGCGAATCTATGGCGTACGCATTTGTTATTGTCAACACACATGTCACAACAAACGCTCCTATCATGTATCGCAGGTATTGTGTCATCGCTAGCCGTTCCCTTCCTTTGCTTCTCGTAGTGCTGCCTTAACACGTTTCCGTGCGAGTTCGTGCATTTCATCGTGATATCGTGTGAGTAATCGATTCGCCGTGTCGATATACTGTTGCCGGTATTCGGGATCGCCGGATCTCTCCGCAAGTTCCTTGAGACGCCGCAAAGCGCTCTCACTCCATTTTCCGTGAATATCTCCTGCCGCGAGTGCGCTGAACAGGGGCACAGCTTTTTCATAATTTCTGAATCCGTAGTAAAAGCCGAGTTTCCAGGCTGCCTTCTCGCGAATACCGCGTGTGGGACCGTTCTCTACCAGATCCTTGTAAGCTTGGGGACAGGCGAATTGTGTATGCAGCACTGTACTTGTGGCTTCCGAAGATTCAATATGGGCAGTTGAGTTGGGGAGAGTCGTCTCTGTTGCCACGACACTGAATCCAACGAAATCCCCCCGTCACTGCGCACCAAAACCGGGGCCACAACAAGTCAACGCCACAAATCGCCTGTCCCCAAGTTCCCCCTGGACTGACCCCTTAGGCGGTGCGCCGACTGCCAATAAGCAACGTCAGAAAGAGCGCCGCTAAAACCAGTGTCCCGGGTTCGGGAATAACCGTCTCCCCAATGGTGATTCCTGAAGGACTTCCGTCGTTCCTGGCCTGGAACTCAAAGAAGCCGGTGATTTCCAGCCGTACTGCGGTTGGAGGAATGAAAAGTTTGGGGGCCTTGAAATCACGGTTCTCAAGTTCCACCGGGTAGGGCATGCCCAAAGCCATGGGGTTGGCGTATTGGAAGGTGTAGTGCCCATAGTTGGAAATCAGAAAAGGGTTTACCGTTCCGCTTCCCCCATTGGCTTCCCGCATGATTCTTCCCCCGCCATTGAGATGATCGCTGGCAGTGATCAACGTGCTGCCACCCAGTGTTTCCATGCCGTCGGAAGCGACGGGATCGCCCAGATTGTCAGGAGCCACCTCCGCTCCGCCGCTGTCATAAAGTTTGTAGTTAGCCTGTAGCTCAAACTGAATAAAAGCGTCAGCGCCATCACCAATGTATCCGTGGACGGACATAATGAGAGGAATGGGCATCGCCCAGGCATTTCCATCAAGATCAAAACTGGCATCGAATGCGAGATTCAGTTTTGCCGGTTCAACAGCCGTGTTTTCCTTGTTGTCCTGTTCGACACTCGAAAACTTCGAAACCCGCGGAAAAGCGGTCAGGGAACTGGGGTTGAAGAAGAAGGTCGACCCCACAGCAAAGGATGTACCAGGTGTGTCGGTTCCAGAGTCATCACTGAGAATTGCAGAAGGAAGCCAGGCCGGTTTTCCGCCCGGAACTCCCCCCGGCACGACATTGTTAAAGACTTGCTGACGAGTGATGACAGCCCCGTCGGTTCCCTCCGGATAGCCACTGCTATGGCTGAGCACATAGTCGACACTGGCACTACCGGGCATGATGTGGGCATTCACCTTGTAGCCGAGGGAAAAAGTCACCAGACATACGAGCAAACCCCAAGTCAGTTTCCTGTCCATTCGTTTATCTCCAATATTATCGAAACTAAATAACGGCACACTGACCCAGAATTATAGCAGCTGTTTCCATTCTGTCAATTGCAACAGAAAAGCGACCATCGAACGATGTTCGTCGGAACAAGCTGAAACTAATCGTAATCGCCGGGATTTTGGTTCGGGACACCAGAACTCGTAATTTCGCGCAAATTGAACGACCGAATTCCTCTGCGGTTTTCGGGTCAACGGCCCGGTCCATTGTTAGCCCAGGGTCCGCGACCCTGGGTTTGCAATTGCAAAACTATCGGCGGGTTGAAAGTCCGCTCCAATATATTGCGCCGCATGTGTTTCCATTGGTGCGGGCCTTCAGCCCGCGATTTTTGGAGTGCCACAAACCCAGGGCTGCGAGCCCTACGCGCTTGTCAGCGCTCGCGGACCCCGCTGGCGCGCGGTCGTTCGCAGGATCACTCCGGGTACATGGGTTTGGACCGGGCTTTCAGCCCGAGAGCAGCCACGCACATAATTTCATCCAAAACTATGTCGTTCAACTTGCGCACCCCTTGAGGCTACTGTGCTGAGTTCAGGTACTTGTGGCGTCCGAAGATTCAATATGGGCAGTTGAGTTGGGGAGAGTCGTCTCTGTTGCCGTTGCCACGACACTGAATTCAAAGAAATCCCCCCGTCACTGCGCACCAAAACCGGCGCCACAACAAGTCAACGCCACAAATCGCCTGTCCCCAAGTTCCTTCTAACGTGTAAAATGTAGATTGTGTGGGAATGTAAAACTCGCGCGGGACGCGTTGAGAGGGCGAGACTCTGTCGAGCCCCGCCGTCGAACGAATGGCGAGGCAGGCCGCCTGCACCGGGGAAGTAGAGGTCGGTGCCCCGACGACCGGGCGCGGGCGACAAGGGGCGCGGAGGCCGCGCCCGCTACTTGGCCGTGGGGGGGGACGCGTCCCCTTCGAAGGGGCACTCGGGGTTCCAGTGTCGGCCGCCCCCCGGCTCGACGGAGTCTCGCCCTCTCATCGGGGGGCACGCCGCTCCCCTCCCTCAGAAAGGAATTGCCCTGATTTGTTGTTTGTCGGGTGCGACGCGGCGGGGCTATGGCGTTATGGTACGGCATGACTATGAGTTCCCCTTCCCAAAACAGAGCGGTGGATGCGGAGTTGCTTGCCGAGACAGTTCGGGTGCTTTCGCGCATGCGCGAACAGGGTGTCGAACGCGTGTTTCTTCAGTCTCAAACCTGGGAGAATCTGTGTCGCGAGCCGGCGGATACTCCGGCGGTGGACGGTCCGGCGTCGGTCGAGTCGTCCGCCGCGATTGAAACGGGACCCGCCGCTGCTTCGGTTTCAGCTGCCGCTGCTTCGGCACCCGGCGCACGCGCGTCAGCACCCGCTGCTGTTGGACCCGCGCCGGATGCGGAGCGCTCCGCGATGGATTGGGAGACGTTGCGCGAGGCGGTTCGCGGGTGTCGGTTGTGTCCGTTGTGCGAAACTCGCAAGAATGCGGTTTTCGGCGAGGGCAACCCCAATGCGGACTTGATGTTCATCGGCGAAGCGCCGGGGGCGGACGAGGATGCGCAGGGGCGCCCGTTCGTGGGGCGTTCGGGCGAGCTGATGACCAAGATGATCGCGGCCATGCAGTTCACGCGGGAGGAGGTGTTCATCGCCAACATCGTCAAATGCCGTCCGCCGGACAACCGCGTTCCGGAAAAGTCCGAAGCCCAGGTCTGCCTGCCGTATCTGCACCGCCAGATTGAATTGATTCAGCCGAAGGTGATCGTGCTTTTGGGCGCGACGCCGCTGAAGTGGTTGCTGGGCAAAAGCGGGATCACCCGCCTGCACGGTCAGTGGTTGGAGCTTAATGGGATTGCGGTCATGCCGTCGTTTCATCCGGCGTTTCTGCTGCGCGATCCGCGTCAGAAGCGTCCTGCCTGGGAGGATTTGCAGAAGGTGATGACCAGGCTGGGCAAGTCCCCGTCGTCGGGGGGCGCGCAGCGATAAAAATGGAGACAGTCATGAATTTTGGCGCTTGCCGACGCACGTTGATGGCAATCGGGTTGACGACCTTGGCCTGCCTGTGGGAGGCAATGGCGCAGGATGAGGCATTGCCGGGTCGCGCCGGCGAGGTGTTGGTGGTGGCCAACGAGCGGGACGCGGCATCCATGGAGCTTGCCGAGGCCTATCGCCGGGCGCGCTCTCTGCCCGCGGCGAACCTGCTGGCGCTGCCGTTCGAGGATTCGGTCAACCTGCAGGCGGGGCAGTTTCGCGACAAACTGATGGATCCGCTGCTGCGGCGCTGGAGCAGTTTGCGCCCGCATCCGAGGTACATCCTGCTGGTGCGCGGCGTGCCCTATCGGACGGGACAACAGTCCACGACCGCCGGGATTCTGTTTGATTCGCTCGATCAGCAACCCGTCCCCCATGGGTATTTCGGCGAGACCACGGCGTTCGATCCGGATGTGCCGTGGAGCGGCAAGCGTCTGCGCCCGGCCACCGTGCTGTCCGGATACACGGTGGCGGACACGCTGGCGCTGATTGACAATTCACTGGAGCATTATCCCGTCGAAGATTTGGCCGGAAGCTTCTACTTCTGCCAGGGCCAGGGGCCGCGCGGAGTTCGCAACCGACAAATACCCGGAGTGCTCAAGGCGTTGCGCGCCGTCGGAGTGCAGGCGGAATACCAGGAAAAGCCCGAGTTGCGCAACGAGCGGCGAATCATGGGCTATTTCACGGGAAAGACGCGCGTGCACATCCGCTCCAATTCCTTCATGCCGGGGGCGCTGGCCGGGAACTTGACCTCCTATGGCGGCTACCTCCTGGATGAGCGCGGGCACACTTCGGTGCTGTCCTTCGTTCGCCACGGGGCCGCGGGCGGCTACGGAACGGTGGTTGAACCCACGAACGTGTCGACCCGCTGGCCGCACCTGGGGCTCACCGTCGATTACGCGCAGGGCGCCACGCTGTCGGACGCGTATCTGCGCAGGCTTATGGACCCCTCTTTGGGTGTGGTGGTCGGGGACCCGCTGTGCGCTCCGTTCAGCGTGCCTCCCGCCGTGGATGTCGGGTTTCCGAAGGATTTGGACGGGCTGGAGGAGGTTCCCCCGGTGTCGCTGTCGGTGGTCGAGGGCGCGGAGGACGCCGGTCTGAGCCGGATCGAACTGTGGCTCGACGAGCGGGTCCCGCTGTTTGAATGGCAGCCCTCGGTGCCTGCGGGAACGGAGTGTCGGTTAAGTGTCGGGGGCAGTGCGGCGGGAGAGTTCCAGCGCCGCTTTCAGGTTGAGGAGGATACCCCCATCAGCACGGTTTTGAAGCGCTTTCGTGGGAGGGAGGACGGGACCGTGGTCGACGCCGCCGGCCGCTTCGACGACCGTCTCGTTGTTCATGTGAGCGAGCCGCAGCAGGCCAAGGGGGCGCTGAGCGCGTCGCTGGTCCTCGATGGTCCGAAGCGCTCCCGGCGGCTTTCCGCCGACCTGACGCCGGACCAGCGGGTGGTTGTGGCTTCCGCATTCAGTCTCGGACGGAAAAATCCTGCGGCCGGCGACTCCGTGACGGTGAGCTTCGGCAAAAACGTGGAAACGGTGCGGGCCGAAGACGGCGAATCGCTCGTGCAGTTCGTTCGTCGCGTCTCCTTGGCTGTCGAGCAGGTGGCGGAGACGGGGGACCAGCCGCACCGTTCGGTCCAAGTCCGGAAGGTGTCCAAGGAGGAGGTCGACGCAATGAAATCCGAATTGCTGCCGGGCTTTTGGATTCTGCTTGCCGATGGCGATGTGCCGATTCAGAAAAAAGTGCCGTTGGAGGTGGAGACTCATCGCGAGGACGGTTCGGAGTTTGCCGATGGCAAGTTAGGGCCGGACCGGCGCATCCTGACCCTGCGGGGATCGGCCTGGGCGGTGCTCCAACCCCGGTGGCCGGTTGCCGAGATTCACGAGGACGTTCCGTTGCCGGGTTGGAATCTGAAACCCGGAACGCATGTTTTGACCTGCATCGCGGAGGGGGCGGAGGGCGGAATGAGGATTGAGCACGTGACGTTCCGGACCGGGCCTCGGGCTGAGCGTCCGCAGCTTGAGATTTCGCAGTCGCGGGTGGACGCGGGCGACTCCGTTCGCGTTCGCAGTGTTGTAGCCGAGGGGTTGCCGGAGGATTCCGTGCCTGTGCTCATCGTCAATGGCCGTCCGCTTTTGGAGCAGCAGTGGACGGACGACGGAGTGACTGAGCTTTCCTGCGCGGCGCCCGACGTCCCGCCCGGACAGAACCGCATTCGCGTGGAATGGATCGAGGACGGCGCCCTCTCATCCGAGGCCGCGCTGCTGAGCACGGTGAATCGCACTACGCCAACCGTCGAGCTGTTCGTGCGGCGCCCGCTGGCGTACCGGGCGCGGATCGAGCCGCAAAAGCTGGCCGCCTCCCCAGATGCCGAAATCGTCATCCGCGGTCCTTATCTGCACAACGACGTGCGCGCCGAGATCAGCGGCAATAGGTTCGACATGGAACGAAACGTCCGCGACGGTGCAGAATGGCGTGTTCCCGTGGGGGAACTGCCGCCCGGCGAGCATCGGATTCGACTGGTGAGCCAAAGCAACGACGACCAGTCCGATGTGCTGGAACAAAAACTGATGATCACCGAGCCGAATGAATAGCAATCTGAAGTGGTGCATATGGTCGACAACACTTGGGCGGGGGCCGTCGCTGGAACCTATGTCCACAGAATTTGGTTGGATTGCTTACGTACTGCGGCCACCTGCCTGTC
>CAZSBQ010000157.1:0-9216 GCA_964604795.1 uncultured Victivallales bacterium
CGCCGAACTGCAGGGCGCGCTGACTGCCCAGGACGCGCCGTTCGAGCATCAGGGGGCGAATCTCCGTGAGCAGATCGACGATGGACACGTTTTTTTCCGCGAAGTGACGTCGGTGCATGTCGAGCACCCGGTCCACGGCTTCCGGGTAGGTTTCCCGGCGCCGCTTGTCCGGCCGGTATCGGCTGTAGCGGCTGACGAAAACATATTCCTGAAGGCTTTCGGTGCTCATTGTGTTGATTCCTGAGTGCGGTCGGAGTGAACGTCCCTCAAGTGACGGACAAGTCGTCAGCGGATATTTGGGGTTGATCATACATCGATCTCCTGAAAAAAAGGCGTGTTCCGCCTCCTCGGACGGCACCGACAGCGCTCAAGTTCCCTTCCGATACAGGGAAAGTCCGACGCGGTGAACCCGCCCGGGGCGAGGCGCTTCATGCCAACATTCGAATTGACGGGCAGGCGGAGGAGAAAACCTTGGAGTCCGACTCGAGTGGCGAACGGACAAAATTTGCGCCTTGCCAAACAATCTTTTCGGTTGCAACGTTTTTTCATTGAACGACACTAAAAAGCAGTGAAATCTCCGGAGAACAAATACATGAAAAAGTTGCTCTTTCCTGCGCTTCTTCTGGCGGCCTTTGCTGCATCTGCCGGCAAAGGGCCAAGATACAGTTACGGTGAGGCTTGGTGGCGTGAGTACCACAGTGATGCCGGCACACACCTGCTTCTGCACTTCGGTCCGCCCACGCAATCCGGCAACGAAAAGGTGAAACAGCACCTGGAGAAGAAAAAACAGGATGAAAACCTGTTTGAACTCGATGAAATCAACGCCATGGGAGATGACGGCCTCGGCGTGGACGGAATCGACGCGCTTGCGCCGGGGAAAAAACCGCTAGACGACGAGAATGTGCCGGCGGACGTTGCACTCGACTACAGCGACAACCGCGCTCGTTTCAAACTGCCCGAGGGCATGAGGAAAGTCCCCGGGGCTGGACGTTTCGGAGGTGGCTTGGTCTGTTCCGGTCAGGCAGGCTGGAAAGTCCGAGTACCCGGTGGAATCGCCGCTGTGGAATGTTCGTTCAAAGTGGACCGCCTCCCCCAGGAAACGGTTTGCCTGTTCTCCGTCGACGGTGATGTCGGCAAGCTGCTTCTTCATCCGGACGGCAGACTTGAGATTGCGCTGGCCAAACCCCATGGCGAACCCTGGGAAAGCTCAAATTCCAAACGTTCGCTGACCGAAATTGAGAAGCAGCTTGTCAACAAAAAGGATTCTTCCATTGTCTCCCCTCCTGTAGAGACAGGCCAATGGCATCATGTGGCGATCTGGAACAAGCCTCATCCCACTCCCGGCGGCGGAGAACCGTGGGACGCCAGACTGACATTGAACGGAACGGACGTGGATTTCTACCTCAGCGAACGCAATAACGTGAACAAGTGGCTCGGCGGCCGAACCCCAACGGTCGTGGTTGGCGACAGTCACGCCGGCGGGAGCGCGTTCAGCGGAGTGATCGATGAGTTCCGCGTTTCTTCCCGTCCCCGCGTTTATTATGAACGTCCGGACATGCCGTGGCGGGACATGAGCTTGAGCCGGCCGCTGCAGTTTGACCGCCCGGCTTTTCGCCAAGACTCAACCGTGTTTCACGCGTCTCTCGACAAGGGCCGGAAATACGATAGGGGAGATGGTGTGATTGAGCTGGAACTGAAGGGCGCCAAGCTGGAAAACCTGCAGACCGAAGGTGTTCGCGGGCAGGGATGGGTCATTGATCCCAGAGTCGGTTTCCCCCGTTTCTCAATGGAAGGAATGAACGCTGAACATGGAAGCCTGGAGTTTTGGTTGAGACCGGTAAACTGGGACGATGTCACGGGCTACTGGCAACATTCACCCCCGAAAAACATGCATCTCTCCGTAGCCAGGTTTTATGGCCGTGACAGGAACAGCGGCAAGACGGTCCGGTACCTGAATCTCCGGTTGCCGCGCGCGCACAACATCGAACGAGCGCGTTTGCCGCTGGACCCGGGACACTGGGGCCACTATTTGTTCAAATGGGGGCGGAAAGGCGGCCGCCTATACCACCACGGAAAAGTTGTTGCCGGAGCAAAACTTGCACGAGGAGTCGATTTGCAGAACATGGAGCCGTCATACGTGGAATTCGGTGTGAATGATGATGTGACAGTTGTCGACCGCAGTGTCCCCCTGATTGAAATCGACGAAGTCGTCGGTTATTCCACTCCGCTGGGAGACGGCGAAATCGCGCAGGCTGAGGCACGCTGGAAGGGAAAGCTCCAGCCCATTCCGCTTTACCGCGACAAACTGGATTTCAAGTGGTCGCTGCAAAAACTCACGTACGAGGTTGAGCCAAAGCTGCCGGAGGACAAAACCCCTGCCCTCTGCCGCATCAAATGCGAACCGCTGGGCGAGGAAGTCGAACTGCAATTGGACAAAGGAAAGTTCAGCACAGTCCTCAACGACGGGACGGAGTTGCCGCAGGGCGACTACGAAATCTCCTTTGCCATGCTGGATGCCCACGGGAAAGTACTGACCTCCGGCAAACGCGAGTGGACCTACGAAGAGGAAGAATGGCGGCATTGCCGCGCCGGCATTCTTGACGAAACACCGGCGCCGTGGACATCCATAAAAATTGATGACAAGACGCGCACCCTGGTCACCCGCATGACCCGCTATGAACTTGGCGATGACGGGTTGCCCAGCGCCATTCATGCGGACGGAACCAACATCCTTGCCGGACCGATCCGGTTTTTCGAAGACAGTGCGCCCATAAAGGGTCAGTTGAATGCCGCGCCTGCTTCTGCAGACGTGGACGCGGACTGGCAGTCAACCTTTAAAGGGCAGAACCTGGATGTTGCCGTGGATTTTCATGCTGAATATGACGGCATGATCAAGTTCACTGTCAGACCGCGTTCGACCGGGCAGCCTTCCACTTTGCGTATGGTCATTCCAATTAAAGGCAAGCACGCCAGCCACGCGCTTTACTACCCAATGGGCGCTCGCGGGGTCAGCAACACGTTTCTTCCGGAAAAGGACGGCACACTGCTGTCCTCGCGAGCTGTTTTCAAAGACAATTACGGGTTTTTCGGACATTTGGACATCAACGACATGACCCGCGGACTCTGGTGGTTCTGCGACAACGCGGCGGGGTGGGTCCAGACGAAAGACGTTCCAGCCATCGCCATCGAACGCCAGGGTGACGTTGTCAATCTGGTGCTGAACCTTGTTGCTGAACCGGTTGAGTACGCTGAAGAACGCCCCATAGTGTTTGCCATACTGCCCCATCCCGCAAGGCCAATGCCCGAGGAATACCGGCTCTACAACCGGGTGTCTCCGGAAACAAACAACCGAGCGTCCAATATTTTTGACGCATTTCGCCCGTGGCCCATGGCCCCGCGTTCGCACGGCATGAAAATGTATCCCGCTCCAGATCCGGAAAACCCCGATGACGGGCCAAGCTGGGAGTACGCCGAAAAATGCATTCCGCACATGAAGTCGGCTATGCCCACAGGGGTTCGCACCATGTACCTCTCCAAAGCCTGGTTCAGCTGTCGGGCTGGCGCCTACGACCATTGGGAATGGCGCAGCGGTGCCAGCAAGGAAGTGTCGCTGACCCCGACGTTTGTCAATTATCTCTGCTGGGAAATGGACCAGTGGATAGGGCGCGGCATATGGGAAGCTATTTATCTTGACGAGTGTTACGAGCATGCCGCACGAAACCTGGCAGCGGGAATGTCCGTGCGCCTTCCGGACGGCACGGAACAGCCCGGGGTGACGAACTTTCAGTTCCGGGAACTTATGAAGCGCTGGCGGGGCATCTTTCATCAGCACGGCCTGGAGCCCATTGTTATCGCTCATCACACCTATTCGTGGCAGTACCACGGCCTGGTGTTCTGCGATGCCTATCTCGACGGCGAAAACAGGCCAATCGTCAGCCTTCGTTCCCGGGACTGGATTGACAGTACAGGCAAAGCGGCTTTTGAAAACGTCCAGAACGGCGAACTCTGGGGTATGGCATCCTTTTACATGCCGTTCATTGCCGAGGGTGGTTTTCATGAAAAAGAAAGAAGCCAGTTTCC
Organism: uncultured Victivallales bacterium; assembly: GCA_964604795.1. Taxonomy (GTDB): domain Bacteria; phylum Verrucomicrobiota; class Lentisphaeria; order Oligosphaerales; family CAZSBQ01; genus CAZSBQ01. The sequence goes on from CAZSBQ010000157.1 coordinate 4,081, forward strand.
CAAATGGCAGTGGCGCATGGCAAGGCAGGCACAGAGTGAGTTCGCTCACTACGAAGTGGCCACCGTCTACGAAGGGCAGGGCAGCCAAGTCTACAAAGCGTACTGGAACGACTTGCTCGGATGGGGCGTTGGCGATCCAAATCAGGTTGAATTCTACCCTTACTGGCGAAACGACAGGTTCGTACACGTTGTCGATCCGGGAAAACACACGTACGTCTCATTCTACCGCAAACCCAACGGCGACATTCTGCTGATTGCCAGCAATCACGAGAAGAAACAGCGCACCCTCAAAATCACTTTGAACCTGGACGAATTGGGATTGAAACAGCCATTGAACCTGGCTGTGCTTGACTCGTCGTTTAACCCTCCCCACGGTGATGACTATCGGAAGTCCGATGCCGCCAAAACTCCCAAAGTGGAACTTTCCATCGAGGACGATCCCGGAGAGGAACTTGCACTCGATGGCCCGAGAGAAATCGCGGCCAAAAAAGCTGCTGCACTGGCACCAAAACTGGACGGAAATATATTGGCGCTTCCTGTTCGCGCCAGAGACTATCGTGTCGTCACTGTCGAACAGAAGTAGGGCACAAGCTATGCCGGCTCGCTGATGAGCAGGGAGGGCCATGAGAGGGCGAGACTCCGTCGAGCCCCGCCGTTGGTCGAATGGCGGCGCGGGCCGCATGCACCGGAGATCCCCTCGCCTTCGGGGGACCGACACGGGGCGCGGAGGCCGCGCCCCGTACTGGGTAGGGGGCGGCACCGTCGGAAAGGAGTTGCCTGGCTACTTGACGGGCACGCATTGCGATGTCCGCAATTGTTGTTATGTTGACTTGATTCATCACCTTTTGGCGGGCGGCGTCGGCCAATTGCATCGCACGAGTCTTTCATGAGTTTGAGCGAGTCACAAATCCAGCGGTATTCGCGGCATCTTCTTTTGTCGGAGGTCGGCGGTGCGGGACAGGGCCGGCTGATGGCCGGCAGGGTTTTGATCGTCGGGGTTGGCGGGCTGGGGTCTCCCGCGGCGTTGTATTTGGCGGCGGCGGGGGTTGGCGTTCTGGGTGTGATGGACGCTGACGAGGTGGAGTTGAGCAACTTGCAGCGTCAGGTGATCCACGGCACTGATGATATTGGGGTTCCCAAGGTGGCGTCCGCCGCGGCCCGTCTGCGCGCGCTCAATCCGGAGGTGGGGGTGGAAACGCACTGCTGCCGTCTGACGGCCGCCAATGCGGAGGAGATCGTTTCCGGCTACGATTTTGTGATTGACGGCACGGACAATTTCGCCTCCAAGTTTTTGGTTGCCGACGCGTGTCACGTTGCGGGCACGCCGTATTGTCATGCTGGAGTGCTGCGGTTCGAGGGACAGTTGATGACGGTGAAGCCCGGCGAGACTGCCTGCTACCGCTGCGCTTTTGGCGCTCCGCCGCCCGAGGATGCCGTGCCGTCGTGCTCGCAGGCCGGTGTGCTGGGCATGGTCGCCGGCGTGATCGGCACGCTTCAGGCGACCGAGGCGCTGAAGTTCCTTCTCGAGCAAGGCAAGCTGATCACCGACCAATTGCTGGTGTACAACGCGCTGGAGGCCGCGTTTCGGACGGTCGCGCTGCGCAGAAACCCGGAGTGCCCTCTGTGCGGGGCGCACCCGACGGTGCCGGCGCCGTCGGCGCGAACCATTGAGGACAATCATGGCTGAATGGTATTACAATTTGCCGCCGACGCTGGCGGACGACATCGACAAGTACGAGAAGGACGTGGAGCGTTTCCTGGCCGGCGAGCTGACGCCCGCAATGATGCGCTCGCGGCGCGTTCCGTTCGGTATCTACGAGCAGCGCCGGGACTGCACCTACATGGTCCGCGTCCGAGTTGCGGGCGGCGCGCTGGCCGCGGAACAGGCCCGGCAACTGGCCGCGCTGGCCGCGGAGTACAGCAACGGGCAACTTCACGTCACCACTCGGCAGGATGTGCAGTTTCACGATATCAAGCTTGCCGACACGCCGGCGATCATGAGGGCGCTGCGCGAGGTCGGTCTGTCCAGCAAAGGCGGCGGCGGAAACACGGTCAGAAATATCGCCGCCTGTCCCTATGCGGGCATTTGTCCGCACGAATGCTTTGACGTGACTCCGCTCGCCCATGCCGTCACCGAATACCTAATCCAACTGCCCGGCAGCTACAACCTGCCGCGCAAATACAAGATCGCGTTCAGCGGCTGTGCGGCGGACTGCGCCCTGGCCCAGGTAACGGACCTGGGATTCATCGCCGAAACCCGCGCGGGCGAAGCTGGGGTTCGCGTCCGGATCGGCGGCGGAATGGGTGCCAATTCGCGGCTGGCCGACGAGTTGCTGAGCTGGACTCCCGTCGCAGAATGCATTCGAATCGCCGAAGCCGTTCGACGGCTCTTTGACCGGTACGGCGACCGCGACAACCGCCATCGAGCTAGGTTGCGGTATGTGCTGGAGCGGCTGGGAATCGACGAGGTCCGCGCCCGGTTCCAGGAAATAATCCGGGAGGTGACAAACGAGGACGTCCCCGCATGGCAGGGACGATGCGACGCAAACCCTGCGCCCACGGCGCCGGGCCCGGCATCCCCGGAGTTGGAGCGCATCGACGGGATTCTCTGCCTGCGGCAGCGGCAAGCCGGCCGGCTCGCTGTGCCTCTGCACCTGCCGCTCGGCTTCCTGTCGGCGGATGAATTCGCCCGTATCGGCGAGATCGCGGCTCGCTTCAGTTCGGAGACCGGAGTGCGCACCACGCGCCGTCAGAACCTGGCCGTCCGCTCCGTGCCCGAGGATGCGCTCGGCGAGCTTGCCCGCGAGCTGCGCTCGCTGGACACCGATGTGCTTGCGCCCGACCCGGTCGAGCGCTTTGTAACCTGTGCCGGCGCATCCACCTGCCGGCTGGGGCTGTGCCTCTCGCGCAACGCCACCCGCGCCTGTGCGGCGAAATTGCGCGATGCGGAGATTTCACAGGAGACGCTGGATGCCCTGAACATCTACATAAACGGCTGCCCCAACGCCTGTGGGCAGCAGCCGGTGGGGCCGATCGGGCTCAGCGGCGGCGCGCGGCGCATCGGCGGACACCTGGTCCCATCCTACCGGATATCGGTTGGCGGACGCTGCAATGTCGAGGGCGCACGCCTGGGAACGACCTGCGGCCAGGTACCCGCAAAGGCCCTGCCCGAGGTGTTGAGAATTCTTGCCGCAACCTTCCAAAAAAACCGCCTCGACAACGAATCGTTCGATCGCTACTGCGACCGGAACGGGATCGAGTGGGTGAAGGCGGTCGCGGACGCTCATGCGGAGGCGCCCGCCTACGAGGATGCTCCGGACTTCTACCGCGATTTCGGCGCGGACGAGGACTTTTCCCTGTCCGAGCGCGGCGGGGGCGACTGCGCGTCCGGCGTGTTCGAGATCATCCAATCCGACCTGGCCGCCGCCCGTGCCGCCCGCGATCCGTTCGAGATCATGCTGCACGCGACCCGTGCGCTTTTGGTCACGCGCGGCAGCGATGCCCAAGCACCCGACGAGGTGTTTCGTGATTTTGAAACGCATTTTGTCGACACCGCCCTGGTGGCCGAGTCGTTCCGAGCCTTGCTGACGCGGGCGCGCGGACAGGCGCAGGGCTGGAAACAGGCCCTCGAGGGCTGCGAGACGGACGTGAACCATTTGCTCAAACGCGTCGAGACCCTCTACGCGAGCGTGGACTCCGCCCTGCAGTTCCATCCGCCGGAAACGCCGGTTCCGCAAACGCCGCAGGCAGAGAAACACCAGCCTGCGGACTCCGCAAACGCCGCAGAGGCAAGAGACGAAAAGAGCGCTGCGAACTCCGCCAACGACATCGAATTTGACCTGCGCGGCATCCCCTGCCCCATCAACTTCGTCAAAGCCAAACTCAAACTCGAGGAAGATCTGGAAATCGGCGAGCGGTTGACCATAGTTCTGGATGACGGCGAACCGGTGAAAAACGTGCCTGCCAGCTTCCGCAAGGAGGGTCAGACGGTCGAGGAACTCACCGACCTGGGCAACGGTCAATGGCGCGTGGTGGTCCGCCGAAAACGATAGGACGCCACTCTCCGAACAACCCGAAAAAAGCTTGCAGTTCCCCCTTCAGGGGGGCATTTCGGAGAACAACTTCGGCAGCTGCCGGAAGCTATCGGCAGCATTCGGCAGCTACCGAAATTGAAACCTGAAACCTGAAACGTGACACCTGACACCTGACACCTGACACCTGTCAGTTCGAACCGGAGTATTCGCTACAGGCAGAGATGCCTGTAGTACTGAAAAACCCTGAACACTGACACCTCCCCCTATTCTCATAGGAGCTTGTTTTTGGCAATGGCGCACGCAGTAGGTCAACAATTCAAGTGCGCGGCATGCGACCAGGAATCCGTGGTGCAGGAGCGCCGGCGGATGGAGGGCTGGGAGGTGACGGGCGTGGACTTGGTGTGCGCCCTGTGCGGGGCGGCAGTCCCGAATGCGGAAGACGCGGACACCGCGCAAACGGTTGACGACGAAGAGCAACCGGGTGCCCCGGCGCGCTCCGCCGCCCTGGCGCTGTTCGGCGAGGAGGAGGATGACGGCAGTCCGAGCGCCGACGTCCTCCGGGATGATGCGCCCGCGCGCTTCTGCCGTGATTGCCAAAACTATGTGCCGCACCCCTTTGGAGCGCGCTGCGCCGTGTGGGACCGCGAGGCGGACCCCATGCAGGACTGCGAATACTTCGAAGCCAAGCCCGACTATCAAGGGTGAGACGCCCAAGTACTACAGGCATCTCTGCCTGTAGAACCAAACCTCTTCTTCCCCCGAACAGTAACCTCTTCGGGGTAGACGGACCTTCGGGGTTGATACATCTTCGGGGTTGGAGGGCGGCGGTTACGAATCCCAACGGGATTCCGTCCAATAGCCCAGGGTTGCGGGTGCAAGCCCGCTACCCTGGGAAAACGGCATCGCCCCCCCAATTTCAACCCCAACGGGGTTGCGTCGCGTCGAAAATGTGGGGGGGCGGACGGAACCCCTTCGGGGTACAATTCATGTTTTGGCAACCAATTCCCAGGGTAGCGCCTACCGGCGCAACCCTGGGCTATGGGACAAAACCCCTTCGGGGTAGCGGCGGCCTTCAAGTACTACAGGCATCTCTGCCTGTAGA
>CAZSBQ010000158.1:0-9173 GCA_964604795.1 uncultured Victivallales bacterium
GTCCAGGGCGATGGCCTCCGGCAAAAGCCCCTCCTCGCGAAACCATTGCGAAACGGCGCGCTCTACCTGAGCGACGCCGGCCAGCGCGGTCACACGCCAGAGAGTGTCGCGGGAGGGGCTCGACTGAGTTGTCGCCCTCATTGCGTTCCGCGCGGATTCTCCGCACTCTGTCGTCGCATTCGAACTTCGGCAAAGATCATGTAGCGTATGGCCTGCCAATGCAAGAGTCCGCAAGTTTGCGCGAAGCCGAGTGATCGATGGCGAGGAAATGCTCGGCGCGACGGTTTGGCGGCGGATTTTTCAGAAATTCAGGATTTCAGTCATGCAGGCATTCTGCAAGGAGATTGGCATAATGAAGGACGCGGTTGCAGTTTATTTCAGTTTGGGCGCGAATCTGGGCGACCGGGAGAGCAATTTGGTCGAAGCGCTCAACATGCTGGCCGAGCATGTCGACGTCACCAAGGTCAGTCCAGTCTACGAAACTCCGCCGGTGGGCTACGCCGACCAGCCAAAGTTTCTCAACATCGCCTGTGCGGGGCGGACCCGGCTGGCGCCGATGGAACTGCGCGATTTTCTCAAGCGCATCGAGCGTGTCATGGGACGGGACACCGAGGGAGGATTCCGCTACGGTCCGCGGCCGGTGGACATCGACATCCTGTTCTACGGCGACCGGATTGTGGCGGACGGGGATCTGCGGATTCCGCACAAGGAGATTCCTCACCGGGCGTTCGTGCTGCTGCCGTTGGCGGACATCGCCGCGGACATGCGTCATCCGGACTTGGACTCGACGGTGGCCGAACTGGTCGAGGGGGTGGACCGCACGGGCATCCGCCGTATCGAGCACGGTCTGCTGGCAGGGTACCAGCGCGACGTGCAGACCGAGTCGCCCACCTATTCCATCGGGCTGGACCGGGTTGGGCTGACAGACTTTCACCGCATCATCCGCTTGTCCAGCACGGGGCGGCCGGAGCTGCTTTCGGCCTCCATCGATGTGTGGATCGATTTGGCGCCGGAGGACAAGGGCGCGCACATGTCGCGCTTCAGCATGGCCGTCGACGAGGCCATCGAGGATGCCCTGTCCGAGACGGCGGCCAATATCGAGAGCTTCAGCAGCCGGATCGCACACGCCCTGCTGAAGACCCAGGGCGCCTGCCGGGCCGAAGTCCACGTCCAGGCGGAGTTTCCGCAGACGCGGCGAACGCCGGTCAGCGGCCTCAAGTCCCAGGAAATCTACCGCCTGATCGGAGTGGCGGCCGCCACCCGTGACCGGGAGGAGATTCTGGTCGGAGTCGAGGCGGAGGGGATGACCGCCTGTCCCTGCGCGCAGGAGATGATGCGCGAACGTGCTCAGCAGCGCCTGCTCGAGGACAACTTCAGCGAGGAGCAAACCAAGCGAATCCTCGAGTTGCTGCCCATGCCGAGCCACAATCAGTGCGGACGCGGGCGGCTGCTGGTGACCGCGCACCCGAGTATCCGGGCCGAACAGCTGGCACGCATCGTCGAGGCGTCCATGAGTTCGGAAACCTATGAAATCCTCAAGCGTCCGGACGAGTGCTTCGTCGTCAGCCGGGCGCACAACAATCCGAAGTTCGTCGAGGATGTCAGCCGCGACATCCTCGGTCGGTTTGTCGAAGCCTACAGCGAACTGTCCGACGAGAGCTTTGTCCAAGTGCGGCAGACCAATTTGGAAACCATTCACAAGCACAGCGTGTTCGCCGAACGCGGTGCACTGCTGGGCGACATCCGCCGGGAAATCCGTCGCCAGACGCCGACGCAACCCAGCATGGACCTGCGCCAATGGCTTGATTATCGACTCAACGAGCAGGGGGCGAAATGACACCCAAGTCCATCCGTTGGACACCGCTGATGACGGCGCTGCTTGCGGTCTTCGCAGCCTGCCTGTGCCGCGCGGAGACGAAGACCCCCTTCAAGGAGGGGGAATCCATCGTCTTCCGCCTGCGCTGGGGGTTCATCGTAGCCGGACGCGCCACGCTGAATGTCCACGAGCAAACGACGGTGAAGGGGGTGCCCGCGCGCCATTTCTCGACATCGATCCGCACGACCGGGCTGGTGGACAAAATCTACAAGGTTCGAACCCGCCTGGACTCCTATGTCACCCTCGACGGCACTCGGGTGCTGGCCTACGAGAAAAAGCAGCGCGAAGGCAAGAAGCGTGCCCACTTCACCGTCGATTTCGATTGGGAGCAAAAAACCGCGGTGCGCACCGACGAGGAAACGGGGGAGTCCCGCACTCCCGTGGACTTGCCCAACACCGTCACGGACATGATCGGCGCGCTCTACCGCTTCCGCCGGCTGCCGCTCGCCGACGGCGAAACCCACACCCTGCCGGTGACCAACGGCAAAGAGGTCATACAGGGGCAGGCCGAAGTCCTCGAGCGTGAAACCGTCAAGGTGCCCGCCGGCAAATTCGACGCCTACAAAGTCACCCCGCGCACCGCCGATCTCGGCGGAGTGTTTGAAAAGGACGATGACGCGGACCTCTTCCTGTGGTTCACCGCGGACCGGCGGCACATGCCGGTGCGGGTGGGCAGCGCGGTGATGGTCGGCAACTTCATCGCCGAAGCCGTGGAAATCCGGAGCCCGCAAGAATGAACCCGCAGCTGCTTCTCGACAATATTCGGTCCGTGCTGATGCGCCTCGAGGAAACCATCATCTTCGACCTCATCGAGCGCGCGCAATTCCGTCGCAACGCCTGCATCTACGATCCGTCGGCCTTCGGCGAAGCCATCGGCGGCGGCAGCCTGCTCGCCTATCTTCTGCGCGAAACCGAAACCGTCCATGCGCGCATGCGACGCTACACCAGCCCCGATGAAAAACCCTTTTCGGACAACCTGCCCGAGCCCATCCTGCCCGCCATGAATTTCTCCGAAAGCCCCATCGATCCCAACACCGTGAACCTAAACGAGCGGATTCTCGCTGTCTACACCAAGCAAATCGTGCCGTTGATTTGCGATCCGGGCGACGACGGCCAGTACGGTTCCAGCGCGGTCGCCGACGTCAATTGCCTTCAGAATCTATCCCATCGCATTCACTACGGCATGTTCGTGGCCGAAAGCAAGTTCCGTGCAAATCCGGAGCGCTACGCCGAAGCCGTTGCGGCCAACGACGCCGAGACCCTGCGCGAGCTGATCACCAACCAGCAAGTCGAGAACAAGCTGCTCCAGCGCGTCGAGGTCAAAACCCGACACTACGGACAGGATGTCAACGAAAACGGCGCCGAACGCTCCGGTCCCTGCAAGCTCCGCCCCGCCACCGTCCGAGACATCTATCGCGACTGGATCATTCCACTGACCAAAGACGCCGAGGTGGAATACCTCCTGCAATGCAAAGGAACCCGCGAATGACTCCGCAGCCTCCCAGCAGTGACACCAATCGAACCGACACGCCGCTGACGCACCTCCGCACCCTTCACTTGGAGGCCCCGGTCACGCTGCGCGGCGGCGGTCTGCTCCCCGAAGTGACCCTGGCCTACGAAACCTACGGCACGCTCGACGAGAATGCCGGCAACGCCGTCCTGGTGTGCCATGCGCTGAGCGGCGACTCCCATGTGGCACGGCACGGCGCCGAGGACGCGCCGGGCTGGTGGGACCTGGTCGTCGGTCCTGACCGCCCCATCGACACCAACCGCTATTTCGTCATCTGCCCCAATGTTCTGGGCGGCTGCCGCGGCACCACCGGGCCGTCCAGCATCAACCCGGAAACCGGCAAACCCTACGGACCGGACTTCCCCGCGATAACCATCGAGGACATGGTCGACGTCCAGGCCCGCCTGCTGGATGCGCTGGGCATCGAGCGGCTGCTGGCGGTCGTCGGCGGCTCCATGGGCGGGCAGCAAGCCCTCGCCTGGGCGGCGACGCGCCCGGAAAGAGTGCGCGGCGTCGTGGCCATCGGAACCACCCCGCGCATCTCCAGCCAGGCCCTCGCCTTCGACGTGGTCGCGCGCAACGCCATCCTGCAGGACGGCAAATTCAAAGACGGCTACTACTACGAGCGTAACACCCGCCCCGAAGCCGGTCTGGCCATTGCGCGCATGATCGGCCACATAACCTACCTTTCCCCCGAATCCATGGCCGAGAAGTTCGATGCCGACCGGCTCCTGCCCCGCCAGGTCAACACCCACTTCGAAACCCGATTCTCCGTCGGCTCCTACCTGGGACACCAGGGACAAAAATTCGTCGAACGCTTCGACGCCAACAGCTACATGACCCTGACCCGCGCCATCGACGTGTTCGATTTGGGCGACTCCCGCCAGACACTGCGCTCCCGGTTCCAAGACGGCGACAACGCATGGCTGATCCTCAGCTTCTCCAGCGACTGGCTGTTTCCGCCGCGCCACGCCGAGAAGCTGGTCGAAGCCCTGATCGCCACCAACAACAAGCCGGTTTCCTACTGCTGCGTGCAGTCCGAATGCGGGCATGACGCATTTCTGCTGCAGAACGACCTGTCCGCCTACGGCAGCCTGGTCTGCGGCTTCCTTGGCGGGCTGTTCGGGCGGGACTGCACCTCGCCGATATGCGCGGACCGTGGAGGAGAGGTCAAACTGCCCGGTCGCCTGTTCGCCTCAGCAGATCCCGAACGAGCGGACTACGCGATCATCGCCGGGCTCATGGCACCCGGCGACAGCGTGCTCGACCTCGGCTGCGGCAGCGGCGGACTGCTCAAACTGCTGCGCGACCAGGGGCGCGCGGAAGTCGCCGGCGTCGAAATCAGCGAATCGGCGGTCATAGCCTGCGTGCGCAAGGGGTTGCCGGTCATCCAGGCCGACCTGAACCGGGGGCTGCCGCTGTTTCTCGACAAGCAGTTCGATGTGGTTGTCCTGTCCCAAACCCTGCAGACCGTCAAGGACGTCGAACGGGTCGTGGACGAGCTGCTGCGGGTGGGACGGCGCGCCATCGTCAGCTTCCCGAACTTCGGCTATCGCGAAATCCGCGAACGCCTCAATGCGGAGGGAATCGTCGGCGCCCACCCCGGCATCGAGGGCGGACAGTGGTACAACACCCAGGATTTGCGCGTCGTGACAATTCGCGATTTCCAGCAGTTTTGCGAAGACCGCAGCATCCGAGTTGAGGACACCCTCGCCTTCGACACCCGCAACGGGTTCGCCCAGGTCGGCGACAACCCCAACCTGAACGCCGACCTCGCCGTCTTCGTCATCAGCCGCTGACCGCGGCGAATTGTTCGCGAAACCGAGGACAATCAGGATTCGCCCCCGTCCGAATCAGGGGGCGCCTGACTGCGCCCGCCACCGGTCTCGTGTATTGTGCAAGTAGAAAACAGCGGCATCCGATTGCCGCCGACAGCACCCGGCAGCACCCGATCAGACCGATCAGTCTGATCGGGCTGATCCGACGAAGCCTTAAACCTGAAAACTCCCCCACTCCCATAGGAGCAAAACAATCTCCGTTCCGACCTCGTGCAGCAAAGCTCTTCGGGTGCTTGCCTCTGCCGGAATCTCGTTGTTCGTGGCCGGTTGCAGCCCGCAACAGGAATCCCCATCCAAACGATGAGTACCCCTTCACCAACATTCAGAGTCGGCACGTCCGGTTACCAGTACGACCACTGGCGCTGCTCGTTCTATCCTCCGGTCATGAACAAGGAAGAGTGGTTCGGTTACTACGCCAACATCTTCGACACCGTGGAAATCAACAACACCTTCTACAACCTGCCCGGAGAGGATACCTTCCGCAAATGGCGCTGGCAGGCGCCCGAGGGGTTTCTGTACACCCTCAAATTCAGCCGCTACGGCTCCCACATCAAACGGCTCAAGGAAGGCGAGGAAATCATCGGCAACTTCCTGGAACCGGCCCGCCAGCTGGCCGACCACCTCGGCCCCATTTTGGTGCAGCTGCCCCCCAACTGGAAGCCCAACCTCGAACGGCTGGCCGAGTTCCTGGACGCGGCGGCCGCCACGCCTCATCGGTGGGCCGTTGAATTCCGGGATTCGCGCTGGCTTTGCGACGATGTCTTCGAGCTGTTGCGCCAACGAAACATCGCCCTGGTCGTTCACGACATGATCGACCAGCACCCGCGCGAACCGACTGCCGACTGGGTCTACCTGCGCTACCACGGCGAGGAGTACGCGGGCAGCTACTCCGCCGAAGAACTGGACCGGGAAGCCGGGGATATCAACACCTGGTTGGCCGCGGGCAAGGACGTATTCGCCTACTTCAACAACGATGCGGCTGCCTGCGCCCCCATCAACGCCCGCGAACTCCGCGAACGCGTGAACGCATAATTAAGAATCAGCCAATCCCCGACTGACACCCGACCTGGGACTGTCCGACGCCTTTGCGCACTTCCCGACATTGCTTGCAGGCCGCATGGCCTGCGCGCCCCGCAACGGCGGGGATCGAACGGCCGGGGACACCCGTTGCGGAGCCGGGCAGGACAGCTACCAGAGCTGCCGATCCAGTGTGCGGTACTGGATGGCCTCGGTCAAGTGCTCGGCGGAGATGTCCGCAGCACTCTGAAGATCCGCGATGGTTCGCGCCAGGCGCAGAATTCGGTCATAGGCGCGGGCGCTCAAATCCAGGTCGCTGATGGCCAGGCGCATGAGCGATTGCGAGGCGGTGTCCAGCGCGCAGAACTCGCGCATCTGCTTCGGTGTCATTTTGGCGTTGCAGCGGGTTGACGTTGCATCGAAGCGTTCGGCTTGGAGTGTGCGGGCGGCGCAGACGCGCTCGCGCACCTGGGCGGAGGTTTCGCCCCGCGGGTGATTGAGCAACTGGTCTTCGCTGATCGGACCGACTTCGACATGCAGGTCGATACGGTCGAGCAGCGGCCCCGATATGCGCGCCCGGTAGTGCTGAATCTGGCCGCTGGAGCAGCGGCATTGACGCTGCACTGAGCCGTAGTGCCCGCAGGGGCACGGATTCATCGCCGCCACCAGCATGAAGGAGGAGGGGAACGTGCAGCACGCCTGCACGCGGGAAATGGTCACTTCCCCGGTTTCCAGGGGTTGACGCAGAACTTCCAGGACGTTGCGCTTGAATTCGGGCAGCTCGTCCAGAAAAAGCACGCCGTTGTGAGCCAGGCTGATTTCGCCGGGGCGGGGCGTGGACTGGCCGCCGATGAGCCCGGCGTCGCTGACCGTGTGGTGTGGCGCACGGAAAGGGCGGGCGGTGACCAGCGCCTGGTCCACGCCGGTCAGGCCCGCGATGCTGTGGATTTTGGTCACCTCGAGCGCTTCCGGAACCGTAAGATCGGGCATGATCGAAGGCAGTCGGCTTGCGAGCATGGACTTGCCGGTTCCGGGCGGCCCGATCAGCAGAGTGTTGTGTCCGCCCGCCGCGGCGATTTCCAGGGCTCGGCGGGCGACTTCCTGTCCCTTGATGTCCGCGAAGTCCGCAGCGTCGGCGTGAAGAGTGCGCCGGTACAGCTCATCCAGACTGACTTCGACGGGCTGCAGCCCGTCGCCGGTGCGGAAGAAATCGACCGCCTCCTGAAGCGAGCTGACACCGTACACCGCGACACCGTCGCTCACGGCGGCTTCGGCGGCATTTTCTGCGGGTACGAACAGGTTGCGGATGCCGCAGTCGCGGGCATGCAAAGCTATGGGCAGCGCCCCCTTGATCGGTCGGACAGTGCCGTCCAGGGCAAGCTCTCCGACAATCATTGTCTCGCGCATCGCCTCGCGGTCGAACCCGTTGGTGGCGGCGATGATGCCGATGGCGATGGGCAGATCGAAGGCGGCACCCTCCTTGCGGATGTCGGCGGGAGCGAGGTTGATTGTGGTGCGTCCGCGCGGGGGGAAATGTCCGTTGACCGCCATGGCTGACCAGACCCGCTCGCGGCTTTCCCGAACTGCAGTGTCCGGAAGTCCCACAATGTTGACAATCGTATCCTGCCCCGCGCCGGTGGCGTTGACCTCCACTTCAACCGTGTATGCATCAATGCCCTGAATTGCCGAACTCCACGTCTTGGCAAGCATTCCCGGTCCTCCTCGGTGCGGATTGTCTACACCGACAACGTCTGCGGATCCTTGAACAGCCCCACGCGCAGATTCTTGGCGGCGTACACCTGCTCGTCGTCGACGAACACACTGCCGTCCGCCATGCCGAGCACCAGCTTGGTGGCCATGACGCGGCGAATGTCGATCCTGTACGTGACCTTCTTGTTGGTGGGCAGAATCTGGCCGGTGAATTTGACTTCGCCGACACCGAGCGCACGGCCCCGGCCCTTGTAGCCGTTCCACGCCAGGTAGAAGCCGACCAATTGCCAGAGGGCGTCCAGCCCCAGGCATCCCGGCATCACCGGATCGCCGTGAAAGTGACAGGCGAAGAACCACATGTCCGGGTGGATATCGAGCTCGGCGACAAGCAACCCCTTGCCGTAGGCGCCGCTGTCCACGGACACCTCGGGGATGCGGTCCACCATGAGCATGTTGCCCTTGGGCAGCACCGGAGCGTCGTTGCCGAACAACTCGCCCCGTCCGCAACGGATAACATCGTCGTGAGAAAAACTGGCTTTTTTAGTCATAAACAAATTCCCTTCTATGAGTCGTGAGGAAACATAGACCGTCGCTGCTCACTTTCAACCGCATCCGCGCAGAATCCTCCGCGAACTCCGCAAAACGCCGTGTTTTGCGCGATCCTCCGCAATCCCCCGACATCGCTGGCAACCCTGCCGACCGCCAATACATTAGCGCCCGACACCGCCCGGATAGCCCAACGGCAGAGGCAAGGGACTTAAAATCCCTAAAGTGTGGGTTCGAGTCCCACTCCGGGCACCATTCTTCTATTTCTGCCCACCTTTTTCGTTTAGTCACAACTAATTCGTAAACAGGGACTTACAAGAATCATAATCCGCTTGCCATTCTTGCGCAATACGCTTAAAGGTGCCACTTTGTACCCCTGCCGGGGTATGGGGCAGCGCCCCATGTTCCCGTGGTCTACATTCCGCTTGCGGGCTCCCGAAGCTGGGAGTATAGTAAGAAACATGAAAAAGACCGTATACATTGAAACTTCCATTGTGAGCTATCTCATGGCCCGTCCCGTCGAGATGTACGCGCGTCAGCTTGGCAGCAGTTGACCTACCAATGAATTATCTGCTTACGTGGAACTGCCGGCATATCGACAATGCCGCGCTCAAGCCGGCTGTCCGCTCCATTTGCGCCGTCGCCGGATACGCATGTCCAGAGATTTGCACACCGA
>CAZSBQ010000159.1:0-2777 GCA_964604795.1 uncultured Victivallales bacterium
TTCGATTCCTTGCCCCGGTTCTGATTCGCGTAGATTCGCCTGATTCGCGGTTAAAACGGTATTGATTCGGTTGAACAGGCGGGACGCCTATTCTACTAGCAGCCACCGACCTCCGACCTCCGACCTCCGATTTTGTGCCCTTTCTGCCTTCTCGTGGCCAATCCCCGTTACGATTCTCACTTGCATGAGAAAGCCCAAACGTTTTCGGAGGGGGGATGCAAGGGGGGAAGCCATTTTTCAAAAGGGTTCCCCTCCCTTGCCCGCCGGAGGCACTTCGGATGCAGCAAACAAGGAACTTGCAGATGAAATTTGGATTAATTGGTGTAGCGGGCTACATCGCCCCGCGGCATTTGAATGCGATTCGGGAGACCGGGAACGAACTGGTCGCGGCGGTGGATCCGCACGATTCGGTGGGGATCATCGACTCCTACTTCCCGCAGGCTAGGTTCTTCACCGAGATCGAGCGCTTCGACCGGCATTTGGAGAAACTGCGCCGCCGCGGCGAAGGCGTCGACTTTCTGAGTGTATGCACGCCGAACTACCTGCACGATGCCCACATTCGTCTGGGGTTGCGGGTACACGCGGATGTGATCTGCGAAAAACCGCTGGTTATCAATCCGTGGAACCTGGACGCGTTGCAGGAGCTGGAGGAAGAGTATGGGCAGCGCATTTACACCGTGTTTCAGCTGCGGTTGATCCCGTCGCTGATGCAGCTCAAGGAGGAAATACAACGCTGGCCTGCCTCGAAACGGGCCGACATTCAGCTCAGCTACATCACGCGCCGCGGCAGTTGGTATCAGACATCCTGGAAGGGGGATGAACACAAATCCGGCGGCGTGGCCATGAACATCGGCATTCACTTTTTCGACATCGTGCAATGGCTGTTCGGCGGAGTCCACGAAACCGAGGTGCATCTGCGTCGATCCGACAAGATGGCCGGGGTGCTCGAGCTGGAGAAGGCGCGCGTGCGCTGGTTCCTGTCGGTGGACGGCAACGATCTCCCTCAGACGGCCGTTGCCGCCGGCAAAACGGCGCACCGCTCCATGACCCTGGACGGCGAGGAAATCGAGTTTTCCGGAAATTTCACCGAACTGCACGAGCAGGTGTACCGCGAGACATTGGCCGACCGCGGCTGGGGTCTGGAGGACGCCCGCCCCTCCGTGGAAACAGTGTACAAAATCCGCACCGGCGAAGTGGTCGCCCCCCACGACAATGCCCATCCCGCGCTGAACACCTGAACACGAGTTGGCCGCAAAGTCGCAGGTCGTCAGTACTACGGGCATCCCTGCCTGTAGCACCGAACGCTTCTACTTTCTTTTCTGCGAAAAAAGAAAGTAGCAAAGAAAACCGGGTTAAAATACCAAAAGTTTTCGGAGGGGGATGCAAGGCGGAGGTTTTTTCAAAAGTTTTTCCCTCTTGTCCGCCGGAGGCAGCATCTATGGCAATTGCAAATTCAATTGGAGAGAAAGATGTCGTATTTCTGTCATGAATCCAGTTATGTTGATGAGGGGGCCGTGATTGGTTACGGCACGAAGATTTGGCATTTCTCGCACGTCATGCCGGGAGCGCGACTGGGTGAGAAGTGCATTCTCGGGCAGAATGTGCACATCGCCAACGATGTCGTCATCGGCACAGGTGTGAAAATTCAGAACAACGTCTCGGTGTACACCGGTACGGAGATTGAAGACTACGTGTTCCTGGGGCCGTCCTGCGTGCTCACCAATGTGACGAATCCGCGGAGTGAAATCAACCGTCATTCGTTGTACGAGAAAACGCGGATTCGTCGGGGCGCCAGCGTGGGCGCCAACGCCACGGTGGTGTGTGGTGTGACGGTGGGGCGGCATGCCTTCATCGCTGCCGGCGCCGTCGTGACCGGCGATGTTCCGGACTATGCCCTGATGGTCGGTGTACCTGCCAAGCGTGTCGGGTGGATGAGCCGTCACGGTCACAAGCTGCAGAATCCGGATGCCGATGGCATCATGATCTGCCCGGAAAGCGGCTACCAGTACCGGCAAACGGAACCCGAAATCCTGCGCTGCCTGGACCTGGACGAGGATGCCGACCTGCCGGACGAACTCCGTCAAGGAAACAAAACCTACGATGAGTTCAGGTCCCCCTAAGTACTACAGGCATCCCTGCCTGTAGCCACCAAATGCATCTACTTTCTTTTCTGCGAAAAAAGAAAGTGGAGAATAACGATCATGGAAACACATGAAAGCATTCATCCATTGGTTCATCGGATCATCGAGTCCGCAGGCGACACCACCCAGTCTTTCGGGCTCGGGCGCATCATTGGTCGTGTCTACACCCTGCTGTACTTCAGCCCCGAGCCCTTGAACCTGGACCAGGTTCAGGAGCGCCTTGCGATCAGCCGGGGCAGTGCGTCCATCAACCTCAACCAGCTGCAGGATTGGGACGCCATCCGCAAAGTCAGAGTCGATCACGACCGCAAAGAGCACTTTGTCGCCGTCCACTCCTTCGGGCGCATCCTCAAGACCGCGGTGGCCGACAAAGCCGCGCCCCCCCTCGAGCACCATGCCACGGTGCTCGAAAGTATCGAGGCGGCCACCGCCGCCGAGACGACCAATCCCACCGGCAACGACGACGATCTCGAGTTCGTCCGCGAACGCCTGGCGCGGCTGCACCAGTTTCATGACCGCATCCGTCGCACCTGGGAGAATCCGCTCGTTCAGCGCTTGCTGCAATGACTTTAGGCAGCCGGAATGTGCCAAACGGCAATTTCCAACGGTTTTCGGTTTTGAGCAGGCAGGGATGCC
>CAZSBQ010000159.1:2877-7056 GCA_964604795.1 uncultured Victivallales bacterium
CAGGCAGGGATGCCTGTAGTACTTGTCTTTCTACAGGCAGGGATGCCTGTAGTACTTAAGTCCGCGGAACAGATTTGGATGCCCGTTTCCCCACCCCCATCTTTTTTCGCGGAAAAAAGCATTTGGTATTTTACCCCGGTTTTCTTTGCTACTTTCTTTTTTCGCAGAAAAGAAAGTAGAGATGTAGGAGCAATTGCATGAATGAACGGATATATGTACTGGGTGCCGGCGGACATGCGGCGGTGTTGATTTCGACGCTTTTTGCCAAGGCGTACGAGGTGGCGGGGGTGTACGATGACGATCCGGCTCTGGCCGATACGGACATACTCGGCGTGCCGGTGATTGGTCGGATTGCCGACCTTCCGGGTGATTTTCGGGGGCCTGCGGCGGTGGGTATTGGTACGAACACGATTCGGCATACGATTGTCAAGCAGTTTCCGCAGTGCGAGTGGTTGACGCTGGTGCATCCCCATGCGGTCGTGGCCCCGAGTGCCGTGATCGGAGAGGGCAGCGTGGTTTTTGCCGGGGCGATTGTGCAGGCGAGAGCCAAGGTTGGCAAGCACGTGATTTTGAATACGGGCTGCTCGGTGGATCACGATTGTGACGTGGCCGATTTCTGCCATGTCGCGCCGGGTGGACGACTGGCCGGGGGGGTAACTCTTGAGGAAGGGGCGTTCATGGGCATCGGCAGTTCGGTTATCCCGCTAAAAACGGTCGGTGCCTGGAGCACGGTGGGCGCAGGTGGCGTGGCTATCCACGATATCCCCCCAAATGTCACCGCCGTCGGTGTCCCCGCTTCCACTTTCTTGTAACCGTCTTCTTTCTTTTCTGCGAAAAAAGAAAGAAGCAAAGAAAACCGGGTTAAGGGGGGAGTGCGGCAGACCTTTGGTCTGCGCACACAACCACCTCTAGTACTACGGGCGTCTCGCCTGTATGCACAAGCGAACCCAGTACTACGGGCGTCTCGCCTGTAGCACCGAACGGCATGTTGCCCGGGTATCATCTCTGAACAGGCGAGACGCCTATTCTACATTTTTTATTCGCAGAAAAAAGCATTCTGTATTTTAACCCGGTTTTCTTTGCTACTTTCTTTTTTCGCAGAAAAGAAAGTAGGAGGTTTGATGATGAAGATTGTTTCTGTTGTAGGTGCGCGTCCCAACTTCATGAAGATTGCACCGTTTGTGCACGCCATTGAGGCGCATAATCGGAGTTTGGAGGAGGGGCGGAACCAGATTTGGCCACAAAAAAGCACAGAGGACACAAAAGATGAGGGCGGAGGTCAGAGGGCGGAGGACGGAGGTTCGAGTCCAGGGTGCAAGCGCATCGAGCACACGTTGGTTCACACGGGGCAGCATTACGACGAGCGGATGTCGAAAGGGTTCTTCGACACCCTGAACATACCTCGTCCGGACATTGATCTGGAAATTGGTTCCGGCACCCATGCCGAGCAGGTGGGACGGACCATGATCGAGTTCGAGAAAGTGCTGCGGGCGCACCAGCCTGACTGGGTGATCGTGGTCGGCGACGTCAATGCCACCTGCGCCTGCTCGATCACGGCGAAGAAGGAGCATGTGCAACTGGCGCACATCGAGGCTGGGCTGCGGTCGTTCGACCTGGATATGCCCGAGGAGATCAACCGACTGGTCACGGACCGCCTGTCGGACCTGCTGCTGACGCCCGATGAACTCTCGTCCGAAAATTTGCGGAAGGAAGGCGTGCCCGAGGAGAAAATCAAGTTTGTCGGCAACGTCATGATCGACACGCTGGAGGCGCACCGCGCGTCGGCCGCCGACTTGGCTGTGGAGGACATCGTCGAGCAGAACCGTCTTCTGCCCTCCGACCTTCGCCCACCGGCCGCTGACTTCGCGATCATGACCATGCATCGTCCGTCGAATGTGGACCGCCGGGATGTGCTTGAGCCGGTGATCGATTTTCTGCTTGCGGAGATCTGCGCGGATTCTCCGCTGATTTGGCCGATTCATCCCCGCGCGCAGAAGCAGCTGAAGGATTTCGGCCTGTGGGAGCGGGTGACAGCCTGCGAAAATTTGATTTTGCTGCATCCGGTCGGGTATCATGAAATGCTGCGACTCAATATGGGGGCTCGCCTGATGTTGACCGACAGTGGGGGTCTGCAGGAGGAATGCTGTGTGCTGGGTACCCCCTGCATGACACTGCGATGGAATACCGAACGCCCGGTCACGCTGCGCGAGCACGGCGGCGCAAGCGTGCTGGTGGGCAACGCCGTCAAAAACCTGCGACAGGCCTACCTGGAAACAAGGTCTCAACCGCGAACTCCGCAACGACCACCACTCTGGGACGGACAAACCGCCAAACGAATTGTCGAAGCACTGCTTGTTCAGTCATAATAGTATACCAATAAAGAAAACCACTTCTTTCTTTTCTGCGAAAAAAGAAAGAAGCAAAGAAAACCGGGTTAATGGGGGGAGTTCGGCGGGTCTTTGGCCCACGAACGCTAGTACTACGGGCATCCCTGCCTTTAGCACCGAACGTTTAATCCTCTGGGCTTCTTTTAAAAAAAATAGGCAAAAAAATGGGGGGCAGAAAAATAAGGCAAAGGCATATTCAGGTAAAAAAATAGTTGGTAGAAAAATGGGATAAAAAGTACTACGGGCATCCCTGCCTGTAGCCCCGAACGTTTAATTCTCTGGGCTTCTTTAAAAAAAATAGGCAAAAAAATGGGGGGGCAGAAAAATAAGGCAAAGGCATATTCAGGTAAAAAAATGGTTGGTAGAAAAATGGGATAAAAAGTACTACGAAAAAATCATTTTCTGTAGCACCGAACGTCAATTTCTTTGTTTCCTAAGAAAAAATATTTTTACCATCAATTTTTTTACCTGCATATCCCCCATTTTTTTGCCTACTTTCCTGACTGCATTTTTACCCCGGTTTTCTTTGCTTCTTTCTTTTTTCGTAGAAAAGAAAGAAGGATGTGGATTGCATTAAAACAAGGAATTGGGCATGGGAAAAATCTATCTTTCTCCCCCGCATATTGGCGTACTGGAGCAGCAGTTTGTTCGAGAGGCATTCGACAGCAACTTCATCGCGCCGTGCGGGCCGATGGTGGATGCGTTCGAGCGCGAGTTTGTCGAGTACAGCGGTTTCGAGCATGCGGTGGCGCTTTCCAGTGGGACGGCGGCGATCCATTTGGCCCTGCGGCACCTGCTGGGAAATCGGGGGTCGGAGGTCGGAGGTCGGAGGGCGGAGGTCGGAGGGCAGAAGTCGGAGGTCGGGAACTCTGGCTCTCGTCCCATTGTGTATGCCTCGACGCTGACGTTCATCGGCAGTGTGACCCCGGCCACATTCGAGAATTGCGAACTTCGCTTTGTGGACTGCGACCGGGAGTCCTGGAATCTGGATCCTGAGTTGCTGGCCGAGGAGCTGGAGCGCTGCGCGAAGGCGGGCGAGCGGCCGGCGGCGGTGATTCCCACCGATCTGTACGGTCAGTGCTGCAATTTGCCGCGCATTCGGGAGGTGTGTGATCCGTATGGAATCCCGGTCATCTGCGACTCGGCCGAGGCCGTCGGCGCGCGGTATTTCCGACCTCGGACCTCGGACCTCCGCCCTCCGACCTCGGACCTCCGCCCTCCGACCTCGGACCTCCGCCCTCCGACTTCCGCCCTCCGTCCTCCGACCTCGGACCTCGGTCTCCACGCCGGTCGGGACGCGTGGGCGGCGGTGTATTCCTTCAACGGCAACAAAATCATCACGACCTCCGGCGGCGGGATGCTGGCCAGCGACGACGAGGCGCTGATCGATCATGCCCGCAAGCTTTCGACGCAGGCGCGCGATTCGGCACCGCACTACCAGCACTCCGAGATCGGGTTCAACTACCGGATGAGCAGTCTGGCGGCCGCGGTGGGGCGGGGTCAGTTGCGGGTGCTGGAGGAACGGGTGCGGCAGAAGCGCGCCGTTTTCGAGAAGTACCGGCAGCGATTGGAATCGCTGCCGGGGATTGCCTTCATGCCTGAAGTTTCGTATAATCGTGCGAACCGATGGCTGACGGTGATTCTCATTGACCCGGCGGAATTCGGCGCGGAAACGGCTACAGTACGCGAAGCGCTGGAAGTCGAAAATATCGAGGCGCGGCCGGTCTGGAACCCCATGCACATGCAGCCGGTGTTCGAAGGATGCAGAGTCGTGGGCGGCGCTGTTTCCGAG
>CAZSBQ010000159.1:7156-9171 GCA_964604795.1 uncultured Victivallales bacterium
TACTACAGGCGTCTCGCCTGTAGCACCGAACGGCAACTTCCTCCGGTTTTCGGCTTTCAAACGGTTTAACAGGCGAGACGCCTGTTGTACTTGGGGTGGTTTAACAGGCGGGACGCCTGTTGTACTAGAGTCGGTTTAACAGGCAGAGATGCCTATTTTACTTGAATTATTATGTATAAGCATTTGATCATTCGATTTCGTCGTCCGTTGGTGTTGGCGGTTCATTTTGTGTTGGGGGCGCTGGCGTGGACGGGGGCGTTCGTCATCCGGTTTGACGGCATGCCGGAGGGCGGCTACCTGCGGTTGTGGCTGGTGTCGTTGCCCATCGCGGTGATCGTGAAGGGCTTGGCGGTTCATCACTTTCGGCTGACGACCGGGTTGTGGCGCTATGTGGGGATGAACGATCTGGTCCGTCTGCTCAAGGCGGTAACGATATCCAGCGCCATCATCACCACGGTGGTGATTTTCGTGCACGGGCAGATGTATTCGCGCGGGGTTCTGGCCATTGACTACATCCTCACCATCGTCCTCTTCGGCGGGATTCGCTTTGCCAGTCGAATGTATCGCGAGGTCTGGAGGCCCTCGTTGCGCGAGGATGCCGGTCGCCGCACCCTGATCATCGGCGCGGGTGATACCGGGGACATGGCTCTGCGCTCGCTGCGGCAAAACTTCGCGGGGGTGTATCAGCCCGTGGCGTTTCTCGACGACGACCCGATGAAGCAGCGCATGCGCCTGCATGACGTGCCGGTGGTGGGGAGGATCGAGCAGGCGGCGGCGGTGGTGGAACGCCTGGAGATCAACGATGTCATCATCGCGATTCCCAATGCCGGCAAGCGCTTTGTGCGCGAACTGGTTGACCAGTGCGCCGCGCACAACGTCAGCTTCCACATTATGCCCACCTTCCGCGAGTCGGACACCGGGGAAACGGTGGTCGAGGAGTTGCGTCAGGTCCGGGTCGAGGACTTGCTCGGGCGCGAACCCGTCGACCTCGACCGCCGGCTGGTGCAGGAGGATTTGCGCGGCAAAAGCGTGCTGATCACGGGGGCGGGCGGCTCCATCGGCGCGGAGTTGTCCCGGCAGATATCCCGCTTCAACCCCGCGCACGTGATCCTGCTCGACCAGGCCGAGAGCGCGCTGTTCGACATCGAGCAGGAACTGCGTCGCGGCGATCCGTCCCTGTCGGTTTCCGCAGTCGTGGCCGACATCAAGCAGCCGGCCAGCCTCGAGGTGGCCTTTGCCCGCCACAAACCGCAGCGGGTGTATCACGCCGCGGCCTACAAGCACGTGCCGCTCATGGAGGAGCATCCCGAGGAAGCGGCGCTCAACAACATCTTTGGAACCATGAACTTGGTGGAAGCCGCCAAGAAGCACGCGGTGGAACGCTTCGTGATGATTTCCACGGACAAGGCGGTCCGTCCAACCAGCATCATGGGCGCCAGCAAACGGTGCGCGGAGATTCTGGTCGCCTCCGAGCCCGCGGCTCCCACGAAGTTCACGGCGGTGCGCTTCGGCAACGTGCTGGGCAGCAACGGCAGCGTGGTGCCCACCTTCCGGAGGCAGATCGAGGAGGGTGGACCGGTCACGGTGACGCATCCCGATATCACACGCTATTTCATGACCATCCCCGAAGCCGTCGAGCTGGTGCTGCAGGCCGGCACGCTCGGTGACGGCGGCGAGGTGTTTGTGCTGGAGATGGGGGATCCGATCAAGATCGCGGATTTGGCCCGCAGCATGATCGAACTGTCCGGACTCGAGGTGGACCGCGACATCCAAATCGAATACACGGGCCTGCGTCCGGGCGAAAAGCTCTACGAGGAATTGGTTGCCTACGGTGAAAATGTGGTGCCGACATCCATTCCCAAGGTGATGGTCCACAGCGCCGGCGCCAACCGCCTGGTCAAGCGCGCGGACTACATCGCTCAGCTTGATCCGCTGCGAACCGCGGCCAACACCCGCGACCGCGAACAAACCCGGCAGATCATCTGGCAAATCATCCGCGGCAACGACCCGGATGT
>CAZSBQ010000160.1:0-9136 GCA_964604795.1 uncultured Victivallales bacterium
CGCCCGGTACTGGGTAGATGCCGTCGCCCCGACGGCCTGGGGGGGGGGCAGGGCGCGGAGGCCGCGCCCGGTACTGGGTAGATGCCGTCGCCCTGATCGCCGGTCAGGAATAATCGACCGTCACCACGCTGTTGCAGTTGCCCAAGCCGTTGTCGCACTGGTTTTCCCCCGTCGGATCCGCCATCCATTCGCCGTCGACAACGAACTTGTACTGGTAGGTTCCAGGAGTCAGCGTCAGCTTTCGACGAAACGAACCGCCCTTGACTTTGCGCATGCGGTCGGTCGTGTTGTCCCAATCATTGAAGTCTCCGGCCAAAAAGACCTTGTGGGCCTCGGGCAGCGCATCGCAGATGAATGTCGCAGTGTTTTTTTTCGGGTCGATTTTGACGGACATGAGTCTATCTCCTGAAATCACCATTCCCATCCAAATATGCGGCGACAAACCTGCACGCAAGCAAACGAACCCGTAGTATAGTGAGATGCGTGTGTTTTGCCAAGCCGCCAGTGTGAGCCCGATGGGCCAAATCCAGACAAGTTTTGCGGGCTTGGAGATTGCAGGCGGATTCAGATATGATGAGGACGATGATGCGCATTTTGACCAACGAGTACACGGTGATCGATCCTTGGTTTGGGGGGGCGCCCCGTCCGCTTGAGCTGGATATGGGCTGCGGCAAAGGCGCGCTCACGTTGGCGCTGGCCGCGCGGTTTCCAGAGCGACTGGTCGTCGGCGCCGATCTGATGATCGGACGCTTGCGAAAAGTGGAAAAGGCGGCTGAAAGACAGGGGTTGGCCAACGTCGAACTGTTGCGTGCGGACAACGCGCAACTGGCGGCCTTCCAATTACCGGACCGTTGCGTGTCCAGGTTGCACATTCTTTGCCCCGATCCCTGGCCCAAGGCTCGGCACAGGTCCAAACGTCTGATCACCAGCGAATTCCTGGGGTGGGTGCATCGCATCCTGGTGCCGGACGGAGTTCTGCATGTTTCCACCGATCATCGTCCCTATGGTGAGACACTCGAGCGTGTGGTGACCCAGTCGTGTTTGTTCGAGACGGACGCCCGCGCCATTGCGGACATCGTGGACATCGAAACCGGCTTTGAGGCCCAGTGGCGCAGCCAAGGCAAACCTGTTCCGCACTTGGGCTGTCGCCGGCTGTCCTGAAGCAGGGCTATTCTCTGTTGAAGAGCTTGGGATATTCAGCATCAAGCTCGTCGACGTTTTCGGGGGTGATCAGGAGGTAGCGTTGCGCAAAAGCTTCGTCCACATCCTTGGGCGGCTTTTTCTGCTCGTAGTCGGCGTTGGGGTGGTAGGCGATGGCCGCAACTACCGCGTCTGCCTTTATCGCCCCGTAGTATTCGCTGACCGAGCCGCGGGTCAGGACCACTTTCGGCGCATCGGATTGTCTCCAGAAGTTTGCGGCGAAAATATCCATGGGCAATTCGGATATGGCAATCAGCAGATCGGCCTCTCCCATGTGCTCGTCCAGCATGTCGTCGAATTTTTCGGCCGTGAACCAGTTGAACATGGGTTCGAGTCCGTACATCATTTCCTCCGGCGGAATGCCGCTGTCAGCCGGGGTGCCCTGCATGTTCTGCATTTGCTCGCGCATCTCTTCCTCCTGCTCCTTGACTTCGGGGGGAGGTTCCGGAACCAGCCGGTCGGTGATTTCAATGGAGCCTTTCAGCTCTTTTTCCAGAGCCTTCATAAACACGTCCACATGCGGATCCTTCATTTCAATGGGCTGATAGGGCATGAGAAAGATCGCGCTTTGGCCCTCGAATTGTTCGGACAGATACTGGCCGAGCTTTTGGCCGCGGACTTCGCGATATTGTTCGGCGATGTCGCGAATCTTTTCGGCGCTGGGACCGCCGCCGGTGAATAGGGAACTGAGGGCAAACAGCAAGGCCACAACCGCACCCGCGATGGTGACTGGCTTGCCCCATTCGACGCCTTGCTTGGATTTCTGCAGTCCGAAGACCATGACTCCGGCGGCGGCCAGCATGAGGATTACGGTGAGAATGTTCATTGTCGTTTCCCTGTTGATTTGATGTTTTGACTGATCCGGCAGCCGCGAACTACTCGCAACTGTCTCATGAGGGTATTCTAGCAAACTTTGCCGGGAAAAACAACCCCCTGTGGACGATTGCGCCAATTTTTTCGGAAATTCAGTCCGAAACGCGATTTTCGAAATGCGGGAAAGCCCTGGCGCACCTTCCGTATCTTCGTGCAAATTTGCTGCGATACGGTATAGTGTCGCTTTTTGCCGTCGCGCTCGCGAGCGTGCTGGACAAACCAACCAAAGGTGATCGATTGAGCACTGCGGAATCCCAACGACTTTTGCTGGGCGACGAAGCCATCGCCCAAGGGGCCCTGGACGCCGGCATATCGGGTTGTTACGCCTACCCGGGTACCCCTTCCACGGAGATGCTGGAGCACATTCAGCGCGCTCCGGAGACGCGGGTACGCGGCGTACACCATGATTGGTCGTGCAACGAGAAGACGGCGATGGAGGAGGCGCTCGGCATGTCGTATGTCGGCAAACGGGCGCTGGTGTGTATGAAGCACGTGGGGCTGAATGTCGCCGCGGACGGATTCATCAACGCTGCGGTCACGGGCGTGAACGGCGGCGTGGTCGTGGCGGTGGCGGACGATCCTTCGATGCACTCGTCTCAGAACGAGCAGGACTCGCGCTTCTACGGGCAGTTTGCCGGCGTGCCGGTGTTCGAGCCGGGCGATCAGCAGGAAGCCTACGAGATGGTTCGCTGGGCCTTCGATCTCAGCGAGGAGCTGCAGGTGCCCGTGCTGCTGCGGCTGACCACTCGCTTGGCTCATTCGCGCGCCAATGTCGCGCCGGCACCGCCCCGCGCGCAGAATCCGTTGCGGTTTCCCGACAATCCCCGGCGTTACATCCTGCTGCCGATGAATGCCCGCAAATCCTACGCCGCACTGGTGGACAAGCAACCGGGGATGACGATACTTGCCGAGCAGTCACCGTACAATACTCTGACGCCTGGCGGCGATGCCTCGCTTGGCATCATCGCCTGCGGGATCGCCCGCAACTATCTGATGGAAGCATACGGGGGGCAGCCGTGCCCTTATCCGGTGCTGTGCATCCGCCAGTATCCCGCGCCGCCTGAACTGCTGCGGCAGCTGCTCGACCAGTGCGGGGAAATTTTGGTTCTGGAGGAAGGCATGCCGTTTCTCGAACAGCAGTTGATGGGCCCCTTAGGCTCCTCCGACCGCATCCAAGGACGATTGAGCGGGCATTTGCCGCGGCGGGGGGAGCTGGACCCGGACTCGGTGGCCGCCGCGCTCGGTCTGGCTACGCCTGCGGAGTCCGCGCCGCTTCCGGATATTCCCCCGCGCCCTCCGCGGTTGTGCGACGGCTGCGGGCACGTGGAAACGTACCAGGCGCTCCGCGAAGCCCTTGAGGGCATGCCGGACGCGCGGGTTTTCTCGGACATCGGCTGCTACACCCTGGGAGCTCTGCCGCCGTTCGAGATCATTGACACCTGTGTGGACATGGGGGCGTCCGTGTCCATGGCCAAAGGAGCGGCGGACGCCGGACTTCATCCCTCGCTCGCCGTGCTCGGCGACTCGACGTTCACCCATTCGGGCATGACCCCGCTGCTGGACTGCGTCTGGGAACAGACGCCGGTGACCATCATTATTCTGGACAACAGCACCACCGCCATGACCGGCGGGCAGGACTCATTGGGCTCCGGACGGTTCGAAGCCATCGTGCGCGGAATCGGGGTGGTGCCAAAGCACATCCGCACTCTCTCCCCGCTCCCGAAGGAACACGACGAAAATGTGGCGGCCATCCGCGAGGAGTTGGAGTTTCGCGGTCTGTCGGTCATTATTGTGGCGCGCGAGTGCATTCAGAGTGTCCGCCGCCGCCGAAAACAGGGATGAAAGCAAGCATGAAGCAGGATATTGTATTGGCGGGCGTCGGCGGGCAGGGCATCCTTACCCTGGCCACCGCCGTGGACCGCGCCGCTCTGGCCACGGGACTGAACTTCAAACAGTCCGAAGTTCACGGCATGGCGCAGCGCGGTGGTGCTGTCACCGCTCACCTGCGCATTTCCGACACCCGCATCTGTTCGGATCTGATCCCTCGAGGCGGCGCGGACGTCCTGCTGTCCCTGGAACCGCTGGAGGCGTTGCGGCAGCGGGGGAGTGTGGCGCCGGAGGGCGTCATCGTGTCGAATACGAATCCCATCGCCAACATTGCCGAGTATCCGGATCTAGACGATCTCGTCAGCGAGCTGAATCAACGTCCCGGCACGGTTTTGCTTGACGCGGACGCCATTGCCCGCGAGGCCGGACACGTGCGCTCGGCGAACATGGTGATGCTGGGCGCGCTGTCAGTATTTCTGCAGGTGGATCTCGGAGCGCTGCGCGACGTCGTCCAGGAACTTTTCACGGCCAAAGGCGCACAAACAGTGGATGTGAATCAGCGGGCTTTCGATGAAGGGCGAGCCGTGGCGACCGCCGCCGCCAAGTGAGGACTCAATAACCATGCCAACTCCGATGATCAACGACATTGCCGACGGATTCCGAGAACGGTTCGGGCGTGAACCCAGCGTCATCACCCGCGCGCCCGGCCGCCTGGAGATTCTCGGCAATCACACTGACTACAACGAGGGCGTCGTGTTGAGTGCGGCCGTCGACCGGGCCACGGTCATCGCCGCCGCACCGGCCGAGGACGCGAAGCGCTGCCGAATGCATGATCTGCGCTCGGACTCCAGTCGTGAATTCCGCATCGACCAGCTGGATGATCCCGAGCCGGGCGATTGGGCCAACTACATCAAGGGGCTGGTGGCCGAACTGCGCAAGCGCGGCATTGCCGCAGCCCCCTTTGATCTGGTCCTGACCAGTACCGTGCCCCTCTCCGCCGGCATGAGCAGTTCAGCAGCGCTCGAGATGGCCGCCCTGACCGCCATCGACGCGCTCGACAAGCTCAACCTGCCCTGGCTCGAAAAGGCGAGGATTGGCCAAGCCTGCGAAAACAACTATGTTGGTGCGAATACCGGTTTGATGGACCAGTTCAGCTCGCTGCGGGGCGAAGCCGGGCGGTTGGTGTTCTCCGACTTCCGTTCGTTCGAGGTGCAGACCGTCCCGTTCCCGGAGGAATGCGCCCTGGTGGTGGCCAACACCAACGTCAAGCACGTGCTGACCGGCGCCTACAACGAGCGCCGCCGGCGTTGTGAGCAGGCGGTTTGCGAACTCCGCAAAGCGGGTATCGAGTCCGTCACCGCCCTGCGCGACGTGACGCTCGACCAGCTCCTGAAGAACTGGGGAGAACTGGATGTCACCGCCGCTCGGCGCGCGCGGCACGTGGTCGGTGAAAACAAGCGCGTTCTCGAGGGCATTGAGGACTTGCGGGCCGGACGGAACATCGAGTTCGGCGAAAAGTTGTTTGCCTCCCACGAAAGTTCACGTCTGGATTTTGAAAACAGCTGCGGTGAACTCGACATCCTGGTGGAAATCGCCCGCTCGCTTCCCGGGGTGCGCGGCGCGCGCCTCAGCGGCGGCGGGTTCGGCGGAATCACCGTGCACTTGGTCGACGGCGAGCAGGCCGAACCCTATGCCCGGCGCTTGGCGACCGCCTACCGGACGCGCACCGGCGCCGAATGCGAAACCATGGTCTGTCGACCCGGCGACGGCGCCGCAGTGCTCAAACACCCCTGACGGCGGTTTGTCGCCTGCCTGAATGTCACCCGCGCGGCCCACGCGCCGCGCACAATGCGACCCACGGAAAGCCATGTTCGAACGTCTTACAGAACGACTCAACGGCGCCTTTCGGAATCTCTCCGGCCAGGCCAAACTGACCGAAAGCAACATCTCCGAAGCCATGCGCGAGGTTCGACGCGCCCTTCTCGAAGCGGACGTGAACTACGCCGTGGTCAAAGAGTTCGTCGCCGACGTCCGCCAAAAATGTCTGGGCGAGGAGGTGCTTCAAAGCGTCAAGCCCGGCGAGCAGGCGGTCAAGGTCGTGCACGATCACCTCATCGAACTGCTGGGCGAGGAAAACGTTCCCCTTTCACTCACCAGCTCGCCGGCGGTCATCATGCTGGTCGGCCTGCACGGCTCGGGGAAAACGACCACCGCATCCAAGCTGGCCCGCCATCTTCGCCAAGCGCATCAGCGCACCCCCATGCTGGTCGGCGCCGATCTCTACCGACCCGCCGCCATGGACCAGCTTGAAATCCTCGGCAGGCAGCTCGAACTTCCCGTGCACGTCGAGCGCGACGGTACGAGCGTGGCCGACATCGCCGTCAACGGGCGCAAACGCGCCGCCCGGGAGGGCTGCGACACCGTTATCCTGGACACCGCCGGACGACTCCAGGTCGACGAGGATTTGGTGCAGGAGCTTGTCGATCTCAAAACCCGCGTGACTCCGGATGAAATTCTGCTGGTGGCCGACGCCGCCCTCGGTCAGGAGGCCGTGTCCGTGGCCGAGCACTTCGACCAGGCGCTCGGGATCAGCGGAATCGTGCTGACCAAGCTGGACGGCGACGCCCGCGGCGGTGCCGCGTTGTCCATGCGCAAAGTGACCGGCAAGCCCATCAAATTCGCGGGTGTCGGCGAACGTCCCGAGGACTTCGACGCCTTCTATCCCGACCGCATGGCTCAGCGCATCCTGGGCATGGGCGACGTGGTTGGACTGGTGGAAAAGGCGGCCGCTCAAATGGAGGAGGACGAAGCCGAGGAACTCGAGGAAAAGCTGCGCAAAAACCGCTTTGATCTCGACGATTTCCGCTCCCAACTGCAGCGCATCCGCAAAATGGGCGGCATGATGGGCTTGATGCAGCTGCTTCCCGGCATGGGCCAGCTCAGCAAAAACATGAATTTTGACGAAGCCCAGCTCAACCGCCTCGAGGGCATGGTCTGCTCCATGACGATCAAGGAGCGCGAGGACCCCGCCATCATCAATCCATCCCGGAAGCGCCGCATCGCGCGCGGCAGCGGCGTTTCTCCCGAGGACGTGACCGCGCTGCTCAAGCAATTCGGCATGATGCGCAAGATGATCCGCCAAATGGGCAAGAGCGGCAAGGGCGGCAAGGGTGGCAAGGGAATGCCCGACATGGAGCAGCTGCAGGGCATGATGGGTGGCGGCGGAGAGGGCATGCCGGATCTGTCCGGCGCCATGGGCGGCGGCATGCCCGGCCTGGAGCTGGGCGGTGCCAAAAAGGGCAACCGCAACCAGAAATCAAAGAAAAAACGGCGCAAGAACAAGAAGAAGCGCTGAGGCGAGAGTGTTCGTGGAGATTGAAGTTCTTCTGCAAAGCATCGGACTCTGGGCCGTGGTGCTGTTCTCCCTGCGCGTCACGGTGGCCGGCAACCCCGCCCATCAACTGATTTTCCGCAGCGAGCCGACCTTTCTGCAACGGGTCGATCAACTGCTGACCGGCGAGCGCACGCCGGAAAGCGACACGCCGGAGACCGAATTTCTGCGGCGGTTCTCCCGGCTCGTCCTGCTGGAGCTTGTCGTTGTCGGCCTGGAGGTCGGCCTGCTGATCTTCTTTGTCCTGCAGCATCGGATGCTGCCGCTGGTATGGGTGCTGCTCGGCAAAAACATTCTGATGGTTGTCGTCGGCGGTTGGGGAGCGGCTCTGCGGCGAAACGGCGGCCTGTTCAGCAGCCTTCAGAGCCTACCCCGCTGGATGGTGCTGGCCGACCGGTTGTCCTCGCTGATCAGCGCCGTCGGTTTCATCATCCTCCTGTTGGCCGTCAATCACCTCCTGCCGGAGTAATGCTCAAGCTGCACACGGACAAACGCGGATAAAAATACGGCACATGCGATCAGACCGATCAGACCGATCAGTCTGATCTTACGCACTCACACGGACACACACGGACAGGCACAGCCAAAAGCCCCCCCCACACCCACACACCCAAACACCCCCACACCCACACACCCACACACCCCATGCCCGACTCCACACCATCGCAAATCATTCTCATTTCCGGGACGGACGCTGCCCGCATCGGTGAAACCGCCGCGCGTCGGGTTTCCGAGCTGACCCAGGGCAGCGATGACGCATTCGGGCTGGACGTGGTGCGGCAGGGCGAGACCAGCGATATTCCGGCCACGCTGAGGGAGCTGATCGCCACCGTGCGCTCCCCTGCCTTTCTCGCCGAGGGGAAAGTTGTCTGGCTGCGCGACTTCGACGGTTTCGACAAGGAGGGTGCGAAGTCCGCGAAAACCGCCGAGGCCGCCGCCTTTCGGGAGCTTTGCGAGACCTTGGAAAAACGGCTGCCGCCGAGCACCACCGTGGTTTTGTCGGGGCCGGGGATCGACCGCCGCAAGCGCCTGTACAATCTATGCGACCAGCTGGGCGAAGTCATCCTGCTCAACAAGCCCGACGTCACCAACCGCAATTGGGAGAGCGAAATGGGCGCGGCGGTTCGCCAGGCAGCAGCCGAGCGCAACGTCCGTCTGCCATCCGAAGTCGTGAGCTTCTTCGTCAAGGCCCTGGGTGCGCGCACCGACCGCATCGCCACCGAACTGGACAAACTCATCGCCTACTGTGGCGGGCCGGACCAGCCCATCACCGAGCAGGACGCCTGGGAAATCTGCACTGTCGAGGGCGAACAAACCCCCTGGGCGCTGCTCGACGCCCTTGGGGAACGCAAT
This sequence comes from uncultured Victivallales bacterium, assembly GCA_964604795.1. Classification (GTDB taxonomy): domain Bacteria; phylum Verrucomicrobiota; class Lentisphaeria; order Oligosphaerales; family CAZSBQ01; genus CAZSBQ01. Next base: position 8,645 of record CAZSBQ010000160.1, read on the forward strand.
CTGGCCAAAGCGTTCAATGCCGTCGAATTTTTCCTCGAGCGCGAAAAGAACCCGGATTCCTCCTGTCTGCGCTACGTCCTGCAGATCGGGCGCAGCACGCTTGACTGGTTGCGCATCCGACTGTTCATGGCCGTGCATCGTCTGCGCGATCCGCGCGCCATGCAGGGGTTCCTGGAGAAGGCGGGGCCGGAAGCCAAGCAGCAGGCGCAGGCTGAAGGCTACGATTTTGTCGGCAAGCATCCCTACCGGGTGCGCATGATGGCTCAGCAGGCGCAACGCTACAGTGGACAGGAGCTGGTCGAAGCCGTAATCCGCTGCCGCGACGCCAACGTCCAATGCGTCCACAGCGGCACCAACCCCCGACTGGTCCTCGAAACCCTGATTCGTGACATAGTAACCCCAGACAACCCCCAATAAAACCCGAAAGCACCCGACAGCACCCGACAGCACCCGAAAGCACCCGAAAGCACCCGAAAGCCCCCGAAAGCCCCC
>CAZSBQ010000161.1:0-9076 GCA_964604795.1 uncultured Victivallales bacterium
CAGGCTTGTCCGCCTTTGGCGGTTGCATTGTCGCCTGTTTCGGGGTACAGTTGGGTGACGAGCCGAAACAGACCATTGACTTTATTTGGATGCTCGAAATGGCAGACGACAAAGACAAAAAAGCCGCCGCCGAAGCGGAAAAGCAAGCCTCGGCCGAGGGGAAGCAATCGAGCGGGCAAAAGGCCGAGCCGAGCACGGAGAAGGAGGGACCGGAGGATTTTCCCGTGGTTGGCATCGGCGCGTCGGCGGGAGGGCTGGATGCCCTGAAGGAGCTGTTCGGCGCCATGCCCTCCAAGATGGGGGCCGCCTTCGTCGTGGTAAGCCATCAGCATCCCGAACATGTCAGCATGCTTCCGCAACTGCTGGAAAAGACCACGGATATTCCGATTGCGGAGGTCCGGGACGGGCAGAAGCTCGAGCCCGACCATGTCTATATTGCAAGGGGAACCCCGATTTCGGTGGAGCGGAACGTTCTGCGGGAAAAGCCCGCCGAGGACCGGAGGGTTCCCCCTCTTCCCGTCGACCTTTTCTTCCGCAGTTTGGCTGAGGACCGGGGGCATTTGGCCATTTGCATCGTGCTTTCCGGAACCGGTGCGGACGGCAGTGTCGGGCTGAAGGCGGTCAAGGGGGCCGGCGGCATGGCCATGGTTCAGAAGGCGAAAACCGCCCGGTATGCCGGCATGCCAAGCAGCGCGATCGCCACCAGCCTGGCCGATTTTATCCTTTCCCCTCCCGATATGCCCGCGCATCTGAAGGGGTACTGCGAGAATTTGACGGTGCCCAAGGTGCCGAGCGAGGCTGACGAACCCACTGCTTCCGGCTCCCTTCGCGAAATTTTCCGTCTGCTGCGTTCGCGGGTCGGTCACGATTTTTCCGACTACAAGACAAGCACGCTGCGGCGGCGCATCGAGCGGCGCATGAATGTTCATCAGCTGGACCGACTTGAAGACTATGCCCGGTTCCTGCAGAAGAATCGGCAGGAGATCGACGTTCTCTTCCGCGAGTTTCTCATCGGCGTGACTCGGTTCTTTCGCGATCCCGAAGCGTACCGCGCCTTGGTCGAGGGGCCGTTGTCGGGGCTGATGGAGGAAAAGGAGGAGGGCGCGCCTCTCAGGGCTTGGATCGTCGGGTGCGGCACCGGCGAGGAAGCCTACTCCATCGCCATCCTCGTGCGGGAGCAGGCCGAGGCGCTGGAGAAAATGTTCGACTTCCAGATTTTCGCCACCGATCTGGACCAGTCCTCGATACAGACCGCACGCACGGGGCGGTATCCCGACGGCATCGCCAACGACATTCCCCCCTACAAGCTGCAGCGCTATTTCATCAAGGAGGAAGCCTCCTATCGCATATCCAAAGAGATTCGCGACATGGTGATTTTCGCGCCCCAGGACGTAACCAGCGATCCGCCGTTCACTCGGCTGGACCTGCTCAGTTGCCGCAACGTGCTGATCTATATGAACACGGATTTGCAGAAGCGGGTGCTGCCCGTTTTTCACTACGCGCTGAGAAGCGGGGGGCTGCTGTTCCTGGGGCCGTCGGAAACTGTCGGAGCCCAGGAGGATTTGTTTGAATCCGTGGACCGGCAACACAAAGTCTTCCGCCGGCGGGAGGTCCCTTCCAGTCTGCCCCAACTGCCGACGCTCGTCGGTCGGGGCAGGCACACCTCAACGGCCGGCGCCGAGGCATCGATGGAGGAGGCGCCCTCCGAGCATCGCCGCCGGCACCTGTCCACGCTCGCGGAGAAAATGCTGCTCAAGCGCTTTGTGCCCCCCGCCATCCTGACGAATCTGAAGGGGGAGGTGTTCTACATCCATGGTCGCACCGGCAACTACCTCGAACCCGCCGGCGGCGAACAACCCGGAAACGTCATTGAGATGGCGCGGGAAGGCTTGCGTGAACGGCTGGAGTCGGCCCTGCACCAGGCCGCCAACCAGGACAGCTCCGTCCTCCGCCGCCGCGTCCGCGTCAGAACCAACGGAGAATGGAACCACGTGGACCTGAACGTGGCGCAGCTCTCCGAGCCGGAAAGCCTGCAGGGCATGGTCCTGATCACTCTCAGCCCAGCCGAAGCGCCACCGGAACTCGGCGAATCGACGGATGCGCCCGAAACCGACGACGAGGAGCGAAGCTGGAAGGACAAGCGCATTGCCGAACTCGAAGAGCAGCTGCACAGCACAAAAGAGTCCCTGCAGATCACGGTCGAAGAGCTGGAAACCTCCAATGAGGAACTCAAAAGCGCCAACGAAGAGCTGCAATCCACCAACGAGGAGCTCCAGTCCGCGAACGAGGAACTCGAAACCTCCAAGGAGGAAATGCAGTCGCTCAATGAAGAGCTGACCACGGTCAACAGCGAGCTGGAATCCAAGGTCCAGGACCTGGCCGAGGCCAACAGCGACATGCAGAACCTGCTCAACAGCACTGACATCGCCACGGTCTTTCTCGACCGCGAACTGCGCATCAAGCGCTTCACGAACAAGGCCCGGAACGTGGTCAGCCTCATCGACACGGACACGGGTCGACCGATCGGGGACTTGTCCACCAGCGTCACCGGTGTGGATCTGGAGCAGAAGGCCAGCCAGGTCCTGGAGTCTTTGGATACGGTCGAGCAGGAAGTTCAAACCGAGGACGGTACGTGGTATTTGCTGCGCATGTGTCCGTATCGGACGGTCGAAAACATCATCGACGGGGTCGTTGTGACGTTTGTCGAGATCGATCACCTGAAGAACCTTTTCAATAGGCAAATACCATGACGAACGAACTCCGCAGACGCGCGGAAGAGCAATTGGAGGCGACTCGCGCCGACGTCACCACCATGTCCGAGGACGAGGTGCAGGCGCTCGTCCATGAACTCCAGGTCCATCAAATCGAGCTGGAGATGCAGAACCAGGACCTTCGTGAGGCGCAGGCCGCGCTGGCGGAGGCTCGGGACCGCTATGTCGAACTCTACGAGTTTGCGCCGGTCGGCTACTTCACGCTGGACAAGGACCACATTGTCCGCAAGGCCAACTGCACCTTCGCAACGCTGCTTGGTCTGGACCGCAGCGCCCTGCTTGGGCGGCGCCTTTCGGAGCTGGCTGCACCGGAATACCAGGATCGCTGCTTTCGGCATTTGCGGGCGGCGACGAAGTCGAAGTCGGAGCAATCGTTCGCGATGGAGTTCAAGCGTCCCGACCGCACCCGTTTCTGGGGGCTGGTCCACTGTGCGCCCAACGTGGAGACCGGCCGCTGGACCGGTGGGTGCCGGGGGACCATTTCCGATATTTCCGAGCAGAAGGCCGCCGAGGAATCCGAGCGCCGACATGTCGAACAGCTGGAGCTGGCTCTCGACGCGGCGCAAATGGGAACCTGGGAATGGGAGCGGGAAAGCCGGAAAATGTTGTGGGACTCCCGGCTTCGGGCCCTGCTGGGCGCTCCCTGCCAAATGGCGGTCACGCTGGAGACATTCTTTGAATATGTTCACGAGGAGGATCGTTCCCGCGTGCGCCGAACCCTCGAAACCGGGATCGATTCGGGTAATGAGTACCACGACGAATTCCGCATTGTGCGAACCGACGGCGAAGTTCGCTGGGTGGTGTCATACGGCCGAGTATGCGGCGGAGCCGAGGGAGCGCCCGTTCGCATCAGCGGGGTTTCCTTCGACATCACCGAACGTCGGGAGGTGGAAGAGGAACTGGAACAATCCCGCGACCAGCTTGAGGAGCGCGTTCAGGAGCGAACGGCCAAGCTGCGTGCCCTCGCCGCTCAGCTCACCGATGCCGAAGACAAGGAGCGGCAGCGCCTCGCCCACTTGCTGCACGACGATCTGCAACAGCAGCTCGCCGTTTTGAAAATGAGGCTCAATGGACTCGTGCCTCCGGAGAGGCGGGATGCGTACATCGCAAAACAGATGGCGGATTTCAAGGCGCAGATCGAGGATGCAATCAAGCAGACACGGACCCTGTCGAGAGAGCTCAGCCCTCCCGCCTTGAGGCTCCATGGCCTGCAGGCCGCCCTGGAATGGCTGGCCGGGGAGATGCGCGAAAAGCACGGTCTGGATGTGAGAGTGCAAGCCGATTCGGAAGCCGAACCGCAGTCTCCCGCGAGGGCATCCTTTCTGTTCCGGGCGGCGCAGGAACTGCTGTACAATGTCGTCAAGCACTCCGGACAATCCTTCGCATTGGTGGAGGTTGAGCGGATCGACGGGCACATCCAGCTTCGCGTGCGCGACGAGGGCCGCGGTTTCGATCCGGAAGCGATGCGGCAAAAGCGGGAGTCGCTCGTTTCCTTCGGCCTGCTGAGCATCGAGGAGCGACTTGCTTTCCTGGGCGGGGCCATGGACGTAACAGGCGGTCCGGAACAGGGATGCTCCGTGACTCTCGCCCTGCCGGAGGAAGACGATACTCTGTATAGGCCGGCAGCCGAGGAGTGGGAAGCAGAATCGAACGACAGGGAGAAGAAAACCAACCCTCACGAAGCGGTCGTCCCTCAGGACAGCAAAACGATTCGTGTTCTCCTGGCGGACGATCACGATGTCGTGCGCGAGTCCCTGGCCTCTCTTTTGGCGGAAGAGGTGGACATCCTCGTCACGGCCCAAGCCTCGGACGGACACGAGGCAGTGCAGCTGGCTCGATCTGTCCGGCCCGATGTCGTGCTGCTGGACGTGAATATGCCGGAGCTGAACGGAATCCAGGCCGCTGCCGCCATTCGGGCCGAACTGCCCGACACCCGCATCGTGGGATTGAGCATGCACGACGATAAAGACACCGAGAACCGCATGTTCGCAGCCGGTGCCGACGCTTTCGTCGCGAAGGACGATTCGTCCGAGGATCTCCTCGATACTATTCGCCGCGACGCAGATCGCTCGCACCAATGAACGCGTCGCCTTCGTGTGACACCCGGGGTTCCGGTGCCCCCCACCCCGGCTCGACGGAGTCTCGCCCTCTCAGCGCGCCCGTGCGGATCATACGACCTGGAGCGAGACTCCGTCGAGCCCCGCCTTACTACCGGCATCCAACCAAATTCTGTGGTCATAGTGCCACAAGCCTTGCGGTGATTTGCATCTTGTGCGCATCGATGTAGAATGGTGGGCAAACCTTTTGGGAGAGCAGCTTTCTGTTTCGCCATATTACAAATTACTTCATTTGACAACGCTCCAAGGCATGGGCAACGCTCCAACAACTCCTGCGACGCTCCAACAGCTGGCTTGCGACATTGCGTCGCATGGCGGACGCGCGGCGCTGACGGCGATGACGCGGGACGGACGGGTGGACTGGGATTATGCGACGCTGGGGCACCGTGTCGACGCCTTTGCCCGGCGTCTTCTGGGACAAGGGGTATCCTGCGGAGATCGGGTGGCGATCCAGGCGCCGAATCAGCTCGGCTGGTTCGTCGCATGTCTGGGGACGCTAAGAGCGGGCGGCGTGGTGGTGCCGCTGGATACTCAACTTGCGGACGACGTGCTGCAGCACATTCTCAAGGACTGCACCCCCGGCACGTTGGTGACAATCCGCGACTTGGCCGCCCGTGTGGAGCATCTCGACCTGGCCGTGACGCCTGCCACTGTGCTGCTCGACGGCGAGGGGGACGATGAGATTCCTTCCGGCGCGGCGGACAACGGTTCTCCGGACCGTGTTCCGGCGGCGGCCCCGTCGGACACATCGGTCATCTTCTACACCTCGGGGACTACCGGTCCGCCCAAGGGCGTTCCGCTCTCCCACGCGAACCTGGTGCATCAGCTCGATGTGCTTGCCACGATGGATTTTGTCTCGAAGGAGGACCGCGCCATGATGCCGTTGCCACTGCATCATGTCTACCCGTTTGCGCTGGGCATGCTGCTTCCCTTTAGCCTCGGTGCGGCTCTGGTTCTGCCCGCGCTGCTCACGGGGCCGCAGCTGGTGCGCGCTGTGCGCGATGGCGAAGCCACGGTGATTGTGGGGGTTCCGCGTCTTTACCGTTCGCTCTACGAGGGAATCCTCGGGTACGTCGCGGACCTGCATTTTCCGCAGCGTCAGGTGATTCGAGGGCTGATGTCTCTTTCGTACAGCTTGCGCAAGGTCTTCGGATGGCGTTGCGGGCGCATTCTGCTCAAGCCGCTGCACGCGCGCTTCGGACCTCGACTGCGCATGGTCGCCTCGGGCGGCTCTGCGCTTGATCCGAAGCTGGCGTTGCGCCTGGAAGGACTCGGCTGGCCGGTGGCCATCGGCTACGGGCTCACCGAGACGGCGCCGCTGTTGACCCTGAATCCTCCAGGGCGGGCGCGGCTGGCATCCGTGGGAAAGCCCATCACCGGGGTTGAGCTGCGCATTGCCGTCTCGGACGACGACGGTGGCGGGAATTCCGACGGCGAGGTGCTTGCGCGCGGTCCGAACATCTTCTCGGGCTACCTCCACCTGCCGGAGAAGTCCGCGGAGGCGTTTACAGAGGACGGTTGGTTCAGAACGCGCGACCGCGGACACTTCGATGCGGACGGCCATCTCGTGCTCACCGGCCGAACCTCGACCCTGATCGTGACCGAGGGTGGCGAGAACATTGCCCCCGACACTCTGGAGGAAGTCTACACCCGGCATCCCCTGATCCGGGAAATTGGCGTCCTTCAGCGTGAGGCGGGGCTGGTCGCGGTGATCGTGCCGGAGATGCGCGAACTGGGGGCGGAGACCGAGAGCAATGTCCGCGAGCTGATTCGCCGAGCCGTGGCCGAACAGGCCCGCCAGTTGCCGTCGTATCAGCGGCTGTCCGACTTCGTCATAAGCCGCGAGGCTCTGGCGCGCACTCGGCTCGGAAAGATCCGGCGGCATACGCTGGAGGACCACTACGACCGCGTCCGGAAGGGGGAGGAGGAAGAGCCGGAAAAACAGGTGCCGATGGCTATCGGCGAGATGTCTGCGGACGATCAATCCCTGCTGGAATCCGAGGCGGCGCGGAGAACTTGGGATTGGCTGTGCACTCGCTATTCGGACAAGCGGCTGACTCCCGACACGAGCCTCATGCTCGATCTCGGGATCGACTCCCTGGCCTGGGTCAGCCTTTCCCTGGAACTGCGCGAGCGGACGGAAATCGAGCTGACGGAAGCGGCGATCAGCCGAGTCGAGTCGGTGCGCGACCTTCTCGAGACGGTTGCGGAGGGCGAGGAGGGCGAGGAGGGTGCCCCCCAGCAGGCCGTCGATCCGCTCGAATCCCCCGATGAGGTACTTTCCGATGAGGACCTGCATTGGATTGCCCCGTACGGATTCGTACGGCGCCAGGCGGGGCGGACAGGCTATCTGGTGATGCACGCCCTGTTGCGCGCCTACTTCCGCATCCGGGCCGAGGGGCTGGAGCACCTGCCGGACAGCGGCGCATATCTACTGGCGCCGACGCATCGCAGCTTCCTGGATGCGCCGGTACTCGGCGACGTGCTGGGATACCGGCGTTTGACGAAGGTGCATTGGGCGGGGGGTGCCCACATCATGTTGTCGAATCCCTTCATGCGCTTTGTAACCAGAACGGCTCACGTTGCGCCGATCGATCCCCGCCGTGCCGCTCTGTCGAGTTTGGCCTTCGGGGCGGTCATACTTCAGCGCGGGCACCCCCTGGTCTGGTTTCCGGAGGGACGTCTCTCCCGGAGCGGTCGGATGCAGCGCCTCCAGCCGGGGGTGGGGATGCTGGCCGACCGCTGCGAAGTTCCCGTCGTGCCAGTGCTGATCGACGGCACCCGCGACGCCTTGCCCCCCGGGCGCGCCTGGCCGCGTCCCGCGCGGATTCGTGTCTGCTTCGGAGAACCGCTCGATCCTCGGCAGGTCCGCGGAGAGCACGAGCGCGAATCCGCGCATCACCGCATTACCGAAACTCTGCGCGAACGTCTGCAGGTCATGGAGGGCGGAACATGACTCCCTCCCGCCCCCGCATGCTGGCGTGGGTGTTCTATGACTGGGCCCACAATGCTTTCGGAACCGTCGTGCAGACATTCGTCTTCGCCCCGTTTTTTGTCCGTGCGGTTGCGCCCTCGGAGACGGTCGGAACCACATATTGGGGGAACACCATCGGGCTGAGCGGTCTCTGTGTGGCCGTGCTTGGTCCCATTCTGGGCGCGATCGCGGACCAGGGTGGCCGACGCAAGCCATGGATCGGTGGGTTCACGGGGCTGTGTGTTGTGTGTATCGCGTCACTGGCGTTCATCGCACCGGACCGTGCATTTCTCTGGCCCGCGATGGTCATCGTTGTTCTCGGGACACTGGGGGCCGACTTTGCACTGGTATTCTACAACGCGATGCTTCCGGACTTGGTGCCACGCGACCGAGTCGGACGTTGGTCGGGATGGGGATGGGGTATGGGCTATCTCGGCGGCATCGCCTGCCTCGGCGCCGTGTATTTCCTGTTTGTCGGCCATCGGGGGCTGACTCTGCTGGCCCTGGACCGCGGTGCCGGTATGCATATTCGCTGGGCCATGATTTTCACCGCCTGCTGGTTCGCCGCCTTTGCGCTGCCGATGCTTTTGTTCACACCGGACCGCCACGGCCCGGGCAAGCCGTTGCGACTGGCCGCCCGCGCCGGATTCGCGCAGCTGTGGGATTCCCTGAGACATCTGAATCGCTACGCGGGCATTCTGCGTTTTCTCGTGGCTCGGATGCTGTACGTCGACGGCCTTGCGACCACGTTTTCGATGGGCGGTGTGTTTGCGGCGGCGCTGTTCGGGATGTCGGAGCAACAGGTGCTACTGTTCGGGATTACCCTCAATGTCACAGCCGGCATCGGCGCTGGAGCTTTCGCGTGGATCAACGACAGGCTGGGGGACCGCCTGGTCATCGTGATCGGGTTGATCGGCCTCATCATCCCCGGCGCCTGCATGCTGCTGGCGCAGTCTGTGGCCACCTTCTGGATGTGGGGGCTGGTGCTGGGCGTCTTCGTGGGGCCTGTTCAGACGGCCAGCCGGTGCTATCTGGCCAGAGCGGCGCCGGAGGAGCTGCGCACGCAGTTCTTCGGGCTCTACGCCCTGTCCGGCAAGGCGACGGCCTTCGCCGGTCCGTTCCTGGTCGGCGGAATCACGGCGCTCACCGGAAGCTCTCGTGCCGGCATGAGCATCATCCTCGTCTTTTTCGTCCTCGGCCTGGCGGTCATCTGC
>CAZSBQ010000162.1:0-9065 GCA_964604795.1 uncultured Victivallales bacterium
CACACTCCCACACACCCCCTCACCCGCTGCCTTGATCGCTTTCGCGACTGGTTTGGACCATGGTGTGGTAGTGGCCGCGTCGGGCCATTAGCTGTTCGTGATTGCCCTGCTCGACGATGCGGCCGTGATCAAGCACGACGATGAGGTCGGCGTTGCGCACCGTGGTGAGTCGGTGGGCGATCATGAGCGTGGTTCGGCCTTCCATGAGCCTGTTGAGAGCGCGGTGGAGGACTTTTTCGGTGTAGACATCGAGGGAGGATGTGGGCTCGTCGAGAATGAGGACGCGGGGATCGGCGATGAGGGCTCGGGTGATGGAGACGAGCTGCCGCTGCCCCTCGGAAATCGATTCGCCGCCTTCCTGCACCTGGGTGTGATAGCCGTCGGCAAGCTTGGCAATGGCCTCGTGGGTGCCGAGGCGTTTGGCGGCGGCGATCACCTCGTCCTCTGACAGCTCGGGGCGGCGGAAGCACAGATTGTCCAGGACGGTCCCGGAGAACAGGAATCCCTGCTGCAGCACGATGCCCATGTTGTGATGGAGGCTTTCGCGGCGGTAGTCGCGCAGGTCGTGCCCGTCGAGCAGGATGCGCCCCTCGGACACGTCGTAAAAGCGGGCGAGCAAACTGGCGACCGTGGTTTTTCCGGCACCGGTTTCACCGACGATGGCCACGGTTTGGCCGGGGGGCATGTGAATGCTGAAGTCCTTGAGCACATCTTCAGCCTCGGGATCGTAGCGGAAGGTCACGTGCTCGAAGCGGATGTCGCCCTTGATGTCGTGCGCCTCGACGGCGTTGGGCCGGTCGGTCACTTCCGGTTGGCGGTCCATGACTTCGAAGATGCGCTCGGCGCCGGCCATGGCGCGCAGGGACATGCTGTACAGCTCCACGCCCATGCGCAACGGCCACAGGATGATGTTGCTGTACAGGATATAGGCGACCAGGTCGCCGGCGGTGAGCGGATCGCTGAGCCAGGCCTGGGCGATTTCGGCGTGCATCATCCACGATCCGGCAAGCACGACGACGACGGTGTTGATGACGCCCAGGAAGTCCATCGAGGGCAGAAACAGCGCGTTCAGACGGGAAATGCGGATTTCCAGATTGTGGTTGATCAGATTGATGCGGTTGAAGCGGCGCAGATTGCGGTCCTCGCGCGAGAAGGCCTGGACGATGCGGACTCCGCGGATGTTTTCGGTCAGCTCGGCCACCAGGCGGCTGTTCTGCTGTCGCGCGTTCCTCTGGGCGCGCGACATGAGCCGCCGATACTGATGAGTGGCCACCACCACGATCGGGGCGAGAACGACGCTGGGGATGAGCAGAATCCAGGAAATGTCGGCAATTTCGCGGACGGCGAACACGATGGACACGCACACCATCACACCCAGGACCAGGCTTAAGCGCATGAATTCCATGATCAACCCCATGTCGCCGGTGCTGCGCGCAACCAGCCAGCCGGCCTTGTGGGTGTCGAAAAAATGCTTGGACAAGGATTGCAGCTTGGCGAAAAAGTCCTTGCGCATGCGCAGCATGGCCTCGTTGGCCGCATAGGAAACCGCCAGCCATTGGGCCGTGCCCGTGGCACGGTTGATCAGGGCGATGAGGGCCAGCGGACCGAGCAGCACCACCGGAGAGGTCTCGAGCAAGTCGGTGCGGTCGACCAGCGACCGAATCTGCCGAACCATCAACATGTCGGTGATCACGCAGATGATCATCATGGTGGTGCTGGCCGCCACAATCCAGCCGTGCTTGCCCAGGGTCCGGAATATCCGGCCAACCAGGCGCAGCGAGAGCGGCCGCTCGTGCACGGCTTCGGGATCGTGGTGTTCGGTGGTGGATCGTGCGGCGGTCATTGCGGGTCCAGCGGTTCGGAAATGTGCAGGGTGCGGCTGAAGGCGGTACCGGAAACGTTGAGTTTGTCGGGGGTACCCTCCTCGATGACGCGCCCGTCGTCGAGCACGTATACGTAGTCGGCATCGGCCACGCTGGAGTAGCGCTGGGCAATGACGATGACCGTGGAGGTCTCCCGCAGCTCGTTGAGGCTGTCCTGAATGGCGCGTTCGGTGAGGGCGTCCACCGCGCTGGTGCAGGCGTCGAGGATCAGGAAACTGGGACGGCGCAGCACGGCGCGCGCGATGCTGATGCGCTGGCGCTGACCGCCGGAGAGGGTCACGCCGCGCTCGCCCACGATGGTGTCGTAGCCCTCGGACATCTGCATGATGAAGTCGTGGGCGTGGGCCACGGACGCCGCATGCACGATGTCCTCGTAGTCGGCGTCCGGCCGTCCGTAGGCGATATTCTGCCGTATGGTCGTGGAAAACAGGAAGCTGTCCTGAAAGACCAGCGAGAACTGATTGCGCACGTCCTCGAGATGGTATTCGCTGATGTTTTTGCGGTCGAGCAGTATCCTGCCCTCATCGGGATCATGGAAGCGACACAGCAGCAGCGCCAGCGTGGTTTTGCCGGCGCCGGTGGGTCCGACGAGGCCGACGGTCTGACCCGCGTCAATCGTCAGAGAAATGTTCTTCAGCGATTTGCTTCGGTTGCCATAGGCGAACGAAACATGTTCAGCGTCGAGCCGCCCCGGTCCTCGGTCGGGAATTCGTCGCTCCCCGGTCTGTTCGAGGAACAGGCGCGCACCGAAGAGAGAGTTGAGCCGTTCGGCTGTCACGGTGAAGCGCATGGCCAAATCCAGTCCGTGTCCGGACATGCGGACCCGCTGCACAATCGAGCGCTGAATGAAGAACAGCAGGAAAAGTTGACCGCCGGACAGTTCCCAATGCCCGTTTTGCGCGGCGACGACCGCGGCGAACAGCACCGCCGGAATGCCCAATACCGTGGCCCAGATGTAGCTTTGGTTGTTGAGCGTGCCCAGCACCAGCTCCCGGTACATGGCGCGATGAACGCGCTCGCACTGCCGGTCGTACGTCTCGGTCTGCTCCCACTCGCAGCCGAACGCCCGCACCACCAAGTGCCCCTCCATGTTTTCGGAAAACTGCTGCACCATGCCCGCGAACAACTCCTTGGTGCGCGCGTAAACGCGGTAGCCGTAGCGATAATAGAAAACGCTGCCCACCGGCGCGATCAGCAGCAGTCCCAACGAGGTCAGACCCGCCGCCGGACAAACTGCAATCATCACGCCCAGTGCCACCACGATGTACAGCCAGGCCTCCAGCAGCGAGAAAATACCCATCTGGAAGAAATGGCGCGCATACATCACATCCTCGACGATGTTCGAGATGATTATGCCGCTGTGCGAGCGGTCGTGATACGCGAACGAAAGCTGCTGCATGGTGTTGAAAATGCGGCTGCGCAACCGAAACAGCGCGCCCTGCGAAAGGCGCGTCTGCATAACCGTCCGAGCATACGTCGCCAGCCAGCGCAGAAGCGCGACAAACAGCAACAGCAGAGGCAATATCACCAGCTGCCCCCAACTCGTGCCCAGATAGCTCAGGTCCTGCCCCCACAGCGACAGAGGTTCGCCGGAAATCGAGTCCACATACAGCTGCAGAAGCTTGGGAACGCTCAGCTCAAGCACGTTGAACGCCAGAACCGCGAGCACAATAAGCCCAAACAACCCCCGCTGCGGGCGCAGGCAGCCGAACAACAGCCCGAAAAACAGGCGCGGACGCGATTCACTTGGGACCGAAGAGGAAGACAATGGAGTATGACCGAATGATGAACTGAAGATGCGAACAATACGCCGTCAATCCGCCGAGTAGGCAAACGACTCACCATCGTTGCGCACCGCGCGGACCACAGATTGGATTCAACCGGGTACTGTAGCGCATGCAACCGCCAACCCAAGTTGACGCCATGACAATGACCGTTTAAAACAGAAGTGTCCTGGCGGAAAAAATGTTGAGTCCACTCTAAAATCCTCAATCATGCCCCGATGGGGCATTTCACCGCAGCCCCCGGACATGTCCGGGGAAACATGGAGAAAGTATGCGCAACAATGACGCAACATCAAGCGGAAGTAAAGCAATCGCCATGGCGGGAAGCGGGAAAGTGCAGGCAGCAATAGACTCGGAGACGGGAGGATAGTGGCGGAGAGGGGGGGATTCGAACCCCCGGTACCGCTATTCGCGGTACGACGGTTTAGCAAACCGTTCCTTTCGGCCACTCAGGCACCTCTCCGGGGACAATTGAGTTTGCGGGATGTAATATACAGTATTCCTTCGGTTTTGCCAGCGGTCTTGGCGTCTTTTGCGCGCTGGTGGTTCAACGCGGCATTCGCAGGGGCTTGAGGCCGGCGCCGACACGCGCGGCGTTGACGGTCTGCCAGGCATCGGTGTCGACGGCGAGAAGCTTGACGAGCCTGCCGGTGCTCAAGCCGATGGCGTGGGCGGCGTCGCCCACGCTCCAGCCGTTCGACGCCAGGATATCCAGGGTCCGAGCCAGCCAGACACAGTAGTCGGGGGACTTGCGGGACTTCGGCGGCGCCGCCGGCGGCGCTGTCGGGCGTGCGCGGCAACTCAGCGCGATTTGTTTGCGCATTTGGCGCAGGGCCTGTTCGCGATTGCGCATTTGGCTGCGCGTGGCGTCGGATTCGGCGACCACGCCGGTGGGCTGGTGGGTGAGACGAACGGCGGAATCCGTGACATTGCGCTTCTGGCCGCCCCGCCCCGAGCCGCGGAAGCGGTCGACGCGGCACTGCCGCAGAAGGGTGTCGTCGGGTGCGGTCAATGTCGTGTCTCGCCGTTCGGAAGAGGGGAAGTGCATCGCTGTTTCCGCTTTCGTTTTTGGAGTGAGGAAAGCGCTGCTCCGAAGCATTTTCGGGGCCATTTCCCCTCTCGATGTCCTGTTGGGCTTGCCATCGAGTTTTCACGCGCTATTGTACTGCCCGATTTTATGGACGTCAAACTGCCCGATGGTGTAATGGTAGCACAGGTGATTCTGGTTCATCTAGTCTAGGTTCGAGTCCTGGTCGGGCAGCCATTCTCAAAGGTCACGCGGGCGTGAAGCCATTTTCTGCGGCGTGTTGGCACGGGGTGCTTTTCTTCCCCCCGCCCATCTGCTCCTGACGGCGTTCATGGAACTTGCGCACACAGAGCAGCGACGAAGGAAATGTTTTTTACAAAGTCCAGGCAGGGCCTGACGACCTTCAACGGTTTAAGCAATGAAACAGACACACGATGAATGGTTCGAGATCGTCGACGAACACGACTGCGTGGTGGGGCGCGCTCGGCGCTCCGAATGTCACGGCAACCCGAATTTGGTGCACCGCACGGCGCATGTTGTCGTATTCAGCACCGACGGCCGCATCCTGCTGCAAAAGCGGTCCGCCACTCGGGACATCCAGCCGGGCAAATGGGACACCGCCGTGGGCGGCCATCTCCAGCCCGGCGAAAATTACGAGCAGGCCGCCCGTCGGGAGACGCAGGAGGAACTGGGGATTGATCTGGGAAACGAACCTCTCGAATATCTGTTCCAGCACCGCATCCGAAACCGGGTGGAGTCGGAGAATGTGGCCGTCTACAAGTTGGTGCATGACGGTCCGTTCACGGCGCTGGACGGCGAAATCGACGCGTTGCAATTCTGGACTCTGGATGAGCTGGCGCAGAGGCGTCACAGCAACAGCTTCACGCCAAATCTTCAGATGGAGCTGGACAAACTCATGTCCCTGACGCACGCTTGACGCGAAGTCGTCCTTCGGCTACAGTACCGTTTTATCCATGCACCCCCCGAGACCGCCCACAGGCGAATCGCGAACTACGACAAGCGAGGTATTGCGATGGCAACATCCACATTCCGCAACAAGAACAAAGTGCGTCCGAAAAAGGCCCCCGGCGCCAAGCGAAAGCGCATCAAGGCGCAGGAGCGCCGCCTGCAGGCATTGGGCGTGTCCGAGGAAAAGATGCGCCACATGACCCCGAAAGAGGTTCGAGAGGCCCTGAAGCGCCCGCATGCCATCAGCGAGGCACTGAAAGGCTGAGTGTCCCCCGAACATATGGAAAAGCGTTCGGTCATTTGCAGCTGCTCTGATTTGTGTGTTCGGATCGGGGACCAGCGCATCCTTGAACATGCCGGGTTCACGATCCATGACGGTGAACGAGTGGGAGTGCTGGGCAACAACGGTTGCGGCAAGTCGACGCTGTTGCGCATCCTGGCCGGAGTCATGCCCCCGGATGAGGGCACTGTCGATTGCCGGCGCAACTTGGTTGCGGGCTACCTCCCTCAGGAGGCGGAATTCGAACGTCACGTCAGTATTCGGGAGGCGATTTTGGATGGCGCCCGCGATCTGATCGAGATGGCTGCGCGCTTCGAGACTCTCTCCCCGCATTCCGATGAGGCGCACAGGCTTGAGGATGTGTTGTTCAAGCGCGGCGGCTGGGAGCTGGACCGGCTTGCGGACGAATTTTCTTCCCACTTGGCGCTGCCCGAACTGAGCAGGCCCGCCGATCAGCTTTCCGGCGGCGAGAAGCGGCGTGTCGCCTTGGCCCAGGCTTTGATTGGTGCGCCCGAGCTGCTGCTGCTCGACGAGCCGACCAATCACCTGGACACCGAATCCATCGCCTGGCTGGGGTCTTGGCTGGTCCGCCAGCCGACCACCTGCCTGTTCGTCACGCACGACCGCGCCTTTTTGGACGATGTCGCCACCCGCACACTCGAGATCGACAACGGCAGCGTGTTCATGCACGACGGCAACTACGGCGATTTTCTGACCGCAAAGGCGCACCGCCAGGAAATCGAAGCCCGCTTGGAGGACAAACGCCAATCCTTCATCAAGCGGGAAATCGAATGGATTCAGCGCGGGGCGAAGGCTCGGACGAGCAAATCGCAGAGCCGGATAGACCGCTTCAACGAGGCGGTTTCACAATCCCCCCCGTCTCGTCCCGGCACTGTGGACCTGATCATCCCTCCCGCGGACCGCCTGGGCGGGACCGTGCTCGATTTTTCGAACGTTGACATCGAGATTGGCGGGGAAACGGTGGTTCGCGACTTCTCGTTTTGCTTCGAGCCTGGCCAGCGAATCGGCATTGTGGGGCGCAACGGCGCCGGCAAGACCACACTGCTGAAAACGATCCTGGGAAACCATCCGCCGGCGGCCGGAGAGATCGTCCGCGGCGAGAAGACCCGCTTCAACTACGCCGATCAGCAGCGACGCAGGCTCAACGACGACAATGATGCGTTCACCGAAATTGCCGATGGCAAGGAGTCGGTTCAGCTGGGCTCGCACACGGTGTCGGTCTGGACGTATTTGAAGCGTTTTCTATTCACCGACGAGCGCATACGCACCCAGGTTGGACGCTTGTCCGGCGGGGAGCGCAACCGCCTGATGCTCGCCAAAATCCTCAAGTACGGCGGCAACTTTCTGATCCTTGACGAGCCGACCAACGATTTGGACCTGGATACTCTGCGCATCCTGGAGGAGGCGCTTGCCTGCTTTGGAGGCTGCGTGTTGGTGGTCAGCCACGACCGCTATTTTCTCAACCGCGTCTGCACCGGCATTTTCGCCTTTGAAGGCAAGGGTAAACTGATCTACCAGGAAGGGGATTACGATTATTACCTGGCCAAGCGGGCCGAACGGGAGGATGGAGCCTCGCCCCCATCCGCGCCCGACGCAGGGGCAAGTGCGGCGGCAAAGCGCAGTCGCCCCAAACCACGAAAACTGACCTGGAAGGAAAAGCGAGAGGCGGAGGGCATGGAAGAGGCCATTCTGGCCGCCGAGGCGGAGGTGGAGCGACTGCATGAGCTGTTTTCCTCCGGCGACTTTTTCGAAAAGCACGGCAGCGACATCCCGCAGCTGAACGCCGAATTGGAAGCCGCGGACCACCGTGTGGCGCGACTCTACGCCCGATGGGAAGAACTGGAGGCGCTTGAAAACGGGTGATCCCCCCCCAAAAAAAAGAGCCGAAATCCGGAAAAAAACGTGGAATTTGGGAAAAAATCGCCGATTCGAGGAAAAGGCTGTTGCATTCGCCGTGATTTTGTGTATGATGTTGGTGATTGTTGGCCGGACGGCGCGATGAATGCCGTTTGGCGCCGGCTCACAGCGCAATTGTTCTTGCGGTGTGAAATTGTGTGCTTTGCGTTGAATCCTCCAACGCGGGCACAAATCTGGAACCCCAGGAGAGGAGGCCAAGAATGAAGGCAGAGTTTTACGATGTGAAATTGCGCAAGAAGGTCGAGGCCGATGTCGTCGACAAGGTCGAGTACGGCAAGGAAGGCAACAAGCGGTATGCCATCCGCGGCAAGACCGACGACGGACGCAATCTGACCAAGTTCGTCGGCAAGGCGGACTGGGACAAAATCAATCTCTAGACCGTTTTTGACGTATTGAGTTGACGAGAGGCAGCACCCTTGGGCGCTGCCTCTTTTTTTTGGGCGGATTGCAGTGTTTCACCTTCGATCCGATGGAATTGCGGCAGCGCGGGCGAGCGTGCGGAAACGCCTCACCCGGCAGGGGTCTTTTGCGCCGTCGGGCAACTCCACGCCGGTGTGGCAGTCCACACCGGCAGGGCGCACCGCACGCACGGCGACGCCGACGTTTTCGGGCGTCAGTCCGCCGGCGAGGATTACGGGTTTCGGGCATTCCTCGACGAGTTTTCGGCTGATTCGCCAGTCGTGGCGCTTGCCGGTGGCGCCGCGCGCCCCGGAGCAGGGATCGAAAGTG
The DNA here is from genome assembly GCA_964604795.1 of uncultured Victivallales bacterium. Lineage (GTDB taxonomy): Bacteria > Verrucomicrobiota > Lentisphaeria > Oligosphaerales > CAZSBQ01 > CAZSBQ01. The sequence continues at coordinate 8,611 of CAZSBQ010000162.1, forward strand.
TCGGTGATGAATCCGTGCACGAACGGCAGGAACTGCCGCATGCGCGCAACGGGCTCGCGCCATTCAGGCGCACCGAGAACGATGCTCTTGATGATGCGCAGGTCGGGTGCCAGGCAGCGCAGCTGTTTGAGGTCCTCCAGGGAAATTTCGCCATGAATCTGGACGATTCGCACTCCGAGCGCGCGCGCCAGCGACCGGATGCGCAACGCCGAGGGTTCGTAGGTGATCAGCACGCCTTCGACGCCGGGCGGCAAAGCACCGATGACTCGGGCCGCCTCCGCTTCGCTGATGTCCTCGGCATGCACGTCCAAACGCAGCGGGAAGCCGATCCAGTCCACACCGGCTTCGGCAAGCATGTGCGCCTCCTCGGCGCTTCGACACCCCGCCACTTGGACAATGAAATCACCGGGCGCGGATGGTACGGGGGAAGGATGGAGCATGGGATGGTTGTGGGT
>CAZSBQ010000163.1:0-9023 GCA_964604795.1 uncultured Victivallales bacterium
CGCACCCAGGATGGCCGCAGTACGTAAGCAATCCAACCAAATTCTGTGGACATAGAGCCGAATGCCCAGGCCCGTGCCGTCGGTCTTGTTTGACATCCCGAAAAGGGGGTGTATGTTAATGGTTACAGGATAGGCAAGAGCAATTTCCTATCCTTCCTTCGCGGTACGCAAAAAAGACAACAGGAGCGGAAAAACAATGTGGAAAAACATGACAGCAACAGTAGCGGTTCTGGGTTTTGTGCTCGCAAGCGTAACGGGCGTCAGCGCAGCCGAGTGGACTTCCAATGCCGGCGGCAGTTGGGGGAATGCTGCCAATTGGGACGCTCTGCCGACGTCTGCCGATGATACCGTTATCGACAATAACAATGACGCGGGAATGCCGTCAGGATCCACAGTGACGCTCGATGGCGATCGACACGTTCAGACGCTGACACTGGATTTGACGATAACGATCCCAACTCAGGGGATACGTATTCATTCACGCTTGCATCCGGAAGCCCGTCCGGCAGCGTTCTCACGACGGGCGGCACGACGATGGACTTTTCAAAAGCAGCTGCGAATTTGTACACTGCGCGCATGAACATCGATGCTGGAATCAACTTTGACACGGACAACGCGCTGGTCGACTTGATCTATACAAGCGGAGGCGGGTTCAGACAGGCTTCCGAGTTTAACTTCAACGGTTCCGTCACAGCAGAGGCAACTGTTTCGGCGCTGCGTGTCAGCGGCTACGGCATTAACTTCACGGGCGCAGTGAATCTGCCAAATGTCGTCATTTCCGGTCAAAATAATGTTACATGGGGCATTAATGCAGATAATGCTTCAATCGGCGGAGTAACCTACGGCGGTTACACGGCCAGCAATTCGTTCTATGGTGACAATAATAACTATGGAGCTCTTAATATCAGCGGTGGAAACAATCATGACTTCCGAGTCTACGGCCAGAACGGGACCTTTTCCAGCATTTATACTCGGACGGGGAATGCCAATATCAGATTGAACAGCAGTTCCAACACTGTCACTGATAACGCCGACATCCTCGACGGCAACTGGCACCTCGACATTGTCGACCAAAGTCAATACGGGCGTCTTATCATCAATGGCACGACCGGACTGAGCTACCCCGACTGGGGGGCATATCCCGAACTGTACGTAAACTTGGACACGAATTATGATTTGCAGGCTGGCAATGAAATGTTTGGCATTTTCGACTTGGTCGGGGGGCAGGATCTGTCCGACGGACGCCTTGGTGTCTTTGACAACTATGCGGAGGGTGACATCGTGCTGACCGATCCTGACAACGGCGTGCCGCTGTATATTACCTACCAGGGAAGCATTGTCGACGGCGAAGTAGTCTCCCTGGACGGTGGCACTGACATTGTTCTTTACAATATTCCCGAACCGGCATCGCTGGGATTGCTTCTCATAGGCACGATGATCCTTGCTCGGCGACGTAGCAGCAGATTCTCCCTTTGATGAGAGGCGTGCGGGTAATCAGTTCTACTATTTGTTTTTTGCGGCACCGGATGTCTGGCCCGGCGATGCCGACATCGCCACTTGACTCTCCGATCCCCGCACCGGACTTCTCGAACAGAAACTCTCCGGCGACAACAACAGCCCAACCTACACTTGCAACACCGCCGGCAAACTCCAATGCCGAACGCCGGGGGGGGATGCACGCGCTCCTTGAGTCTGCGACGCGGAGACTTGCCTGTCATCGTCGGCGTTTTCGGCGCGGCGCACGGTAAAAGTGCGCCAGTCGTTCCGGCGGGACGCCGGCGCGATATCCCAGGATCACGAGCTGATTGCGCAGCATGGCGCGCAGCGGTCCCAGACGCCGCCAGCGGCGGGCCGAGGTGATGACGGCATCGGCGACTGTAAGGATGCGGCCCCGCCGACGCAGGCGGCGCACAAACTCGAAGTCCTCCATGATGGGCAAGTCGGGAAACCCGTTCAGTTCGTTGAAGACGCGCTTTCCCAAAAACAGCCCCTGGTCCCCGCAGGGGCGGCGGCCTACCGTGGAGCGAAGATGGGTTCCCCACTCGACGAGCCGAATGCCCAGGCCCTCACCGTCGGTGCGGAAACGGAAGGCGCCGGCGATGATCACGGGGCTTTCAAGGGTTTGGCGGACCGTGTCAGCGTAGCCGTCGGGCAGCAGCGTGTCGGCGTGCAGGAACAGCAGGTGGCGCCCCGCGGCCCGAGCCGCTCCGGCATTCAGCTGAGCCGCCCTCCCGCCGCCGACCTCCAGGACGGTGGCGCCCGCCTCTGCGGCGAGTGCGCGGGTATTGTCACGGCTCCCCCCGTCCACGACAATGATCTCGACCTCCTCGGCGTGCAGCACACGCTCCAGCGTTCGAGGCAAAACCTCCGCTTCGTTCAGCGTCGGGATGATCACGGATAGGGTTGGTCTGCCGGTGAAGACATCGGCGAACTCGGGTTTGTCGCGGAGGGGAGGCAAGTCTTCCGGTCGGTCGACATCGTGGAGTTCGGGCAATTCACCCAGGTTCAGTCCCAGGCGGCGGGCGGCGGCGCGGGTCTGCTCAGCCACTCGTTCGGTGCCCCAGTCGACATCCTCGAACAACTCCGGGTGGGGGGACTTCAGTCCGATCAGGCAGTATCCGCCGTCCGCGGCTGGTCCCAGCACGCCATCGTGATCGTCCAGTGCTCCGATGGCGCGTCGCAGAAGGTCCGGCGACACCTCGGGCACGTCCGTGCCCACCACCAGCGCGCGAGCCGCACCATTGGCAAAAGCATCCGTAAAGGCGTGGTGCATGCGCGCGCCCAAATCGCCGGCCGGCTGGGGAAGATAGCGCAGGTTGTCGCCCAACCAGGCTTGAAATTCGCGGCGGGCGGCACCGGTGAAGCAAATTGTGACCGACTGCCTGCCCGTCATGGCGGCTTGCGCCACACCTGCGGCGTGTTCGGCCAAGCGCCGATGCAGGCGGGCCGCGCCCTCGGGACCGAGTGCCGGGATCAGCCGGGTTTTGGCCTGGCCTGCGACGGGAAAGCGGGCGAACAGGATCAGTGCGGCATTCCCTGGTTGCAGCTTGCCGCGCAGGGGCCCCCTTCTCCGACGTGGATTCACCGCGCGCTGACAGCCTGCCGTGAACCGGCGGTCCAACCACTGCTTGAGATGGAAGGGCAGACGGCCTGACAGCACAAAGGCGCCACGCGCCAACAACCCCTTCCCCTCGCCAAAATTGAGAATCTGCAAATAGCGATGTCGGGGTTTGTATTCCCGCAGTCCGCGACCGTTCATCGTTGCCCGCAGATTGTGGTGCAGCACCGGTGCCTGGCGCACGGCGTGGACACCAACTCGGTCCAGAGGACAGGACTCAAAACGAATGCAGTCGCCTCCTCCGAAGACACCCGGATGCGAGATCGACTGCAGGTATTCGTCAACCAGCATCGCCCCCGCGGCGTCCGTGGCCAACCCGGACTCGGCCAGAAGCGCCGGCGGATGCACGCCCGTTGCGGCAACCACCACTTCCGCTTCCACGTGCGAACCGTCCTCGATATGCACCTTTCCACCTACGCATTCCACAACCCGCCGACCGGTTTCAACCTCAACCCCCTGCTTGCGAAACCACGTCGCCATCCGCTTGCCCGCCGCCTGCGGCAAATTCGGCAGCAGCCGCGAATCCGCCATGATCAGGCGAATTTCGATCCGGCGTCCCACCTGCGCGCACAGCTGCCGGGCATTGGCCGCCGTCTCGCATCCGGCCGCCCCGCCCCCGACCACCACCAAACGCACTGGACAAATGCGCGTGCCCAGCCCCCGCAAAAATGATCCGACTCCGGATTGACTTTCTGAACGCCATGGTTCCTCGTGCATTGAGCCGCCCCCCCAAAAAAAAGCGGCCGACACCCGGACCAGGCGTCGACCGCTGATTGTGTGAGTCGCAGGAACGAAGGGTCGTTCCGCTAATCCGTACTTTGCAGCGGCGTGTCAGGCTTGCGCCTTTTTGGCGGTTTCGACCAGTTCGCTGAAGCTTTCCGGATCCGTGGCCGCCATATCCGCGAGAACCTTGCGGTTCAAGTCGATATCGGCGCACTTCAAACCGTAAATGAAGCGGCTGTAGTTCAATCCCTGCTGGCGGCACGCGGCGTTGATGCGCGCGGTCCACAGGCGGCGGTACTCGCGTTTTTTGAGTTTGCGCCCGACATAGGCGTGCTGTCGCGCGCTGTCGACGGCGTCATAGGCTGTGCGCAGCAACTTGCTGCGCCCGCCGCGAAATCCCTTGGCGGCCTTCAGCACGGCTTTGCGGCGCTGATGCGAAGGCACTGAATGTTTGGTTCTGGGCATGAGTCAGGCTCTCCTTGCTATACTCGTCGTGAAATGTCTTAGAGACCGTTGGGCAACGCCGCCCGGACACGGCCTTCGTCGCTTTTGCTGATCAACGTGCTCTGCCCCAGCCGCCGCTTGCGCTTGGCCGACTTTTTGGTTAGGATGTGCCGATTGTTGGCGCGATTGCGCATGTATTTTCCGGTGCCGGTGATCTTCACCCGCTTGGCACAGGATTTTCGCGTTTTCTGCTTTGGCATGGCTTCCGCTCCTTAATTGTATTGAACACAAAAAAATTAGGCAATGACCTGCCGACAGCGGACCGAGTCCGCGATGTCTTCACAACACGAGCCCGCGCAATGGCAGTGCCGTCACTTGTTGGTTGCGGTACGCGGCGACACGTTCATGATAATCATTCGGCCCTGCTTGCGAGGCTGGTCGGTCTTGCCGTGCTCGTCCAGAGCCGCCGACACCCGCTTCATCAAATCAAAGCCGAGATCCTGATGCGCCATCTCGCGCCCGCGTAAAAACATTGAGACGCGTACTTTATTGCCCTTTTCCAAAAAGGCAACCGCGTGATTGATCTTCGTTTGGAAGTCATGGTCATCAATATTCGGGTGGAACTTGATTTCCTTGAGCTTCTGCTGATGCTGCCGCTTGCGCGCCTGATGTTCCTTCTTGCTCTTTTCGTACTGGAACTTGCCGTAGTCCATGATTCGACACACCGGCGGCGACGCCTGTGGCGCGACAAGGACCAGGTTCTGGCCCGCATTCTCGGCGCGTTCCATGGCTTCCTCGAAAGTCACGACTCCGAGTTGGTCGTTGTTCTCCGAAATGAGGCGGACATTCTTGCCTCGCAACGAACGGTCCTGGGGTTTGATTAGCTGAGCGATCCTTCGACCCTCCTCTACTTTTTGCTGTTTTTCTGCTTTGTTTTCCGGGTGCGGCAGGCACCCCTTTCGCTCGACCGGACGCGAGGTCGCCCGACAAGCCGTCCGCCCACAGGGGCGGGATCATCACCAGTCAGTATACTAAAACTGCCGAATAAATCAAAAACACCACCGGTCATTGCTTCTCGTCGACCTCGGTTTTGATGCGTTCGATGCACTCGGATACGGCAACGGCGCCGATATCGCCGTCCTTGCGGGTGCGCACCCCCACCTGTTGGGCCTGCTGCTCGCGCTCGCCGACCACAAGGATGTAGGGGATGCGCTCGTTGCGCGCCCGGCGGATTTTCGCGCCCAGGGTATCGGCTTCGAGATCAACGCTCACACGCAGATCGGCCTGCCTGCACTGCTGCTCGACGGATTTGGCGTATTCGGCAAAATCCTCGCCGACGGGCAGGATGCGCACTTGTTCGGGGGCCAACCAGGCGGGAAACGCGCCGGCGTGATGCTCCACAAGCACGCCGAAAAAGCGCTCGATGGAGCCCAGCAGCGCCCGGTGAACCATGTAGGGACGATGCTTCTGGCCGTCGCTGCCCACGTAGGTCATATCGAAGCGCTCGGGCAGATTGAAGTCGAACTGGATGGTGCTGGTCTGCCACTCGCGGCCCAGGGCGTCCTTGATTTTCAGGTCAATCTTCGGGCCGTAGAAGGCACCGCCGCCCTCATCCACCTCGTAGGGCAACCCGATGGTGTCCACGGCGTTGCGGAGCGACTGCGAAGCCTGCTCCCAGCGCGCCTCCTCGCCGACGGACTTGTCCGGACGCGTGGAGACGTAGGCGCGGACGTCCTCGAAACCGAAGCATCGCCACATCTCCAGGCTGAAGCGCAGCACGCTCAGAATCTCGTCCTCGACCTGTTCGGGGGTACAGATGATATGGGCGTCGTCCTGTGTGAAGCCGCGCACGCGCAACAGCCCGTGCAGCACCCCGCCCTTTTCATAGCGATACACGGTTCCCAGCTCGGCCCAGCGCAGCGGCAGCTCTCGATAGGAGCGGTTGCGCGTCTTGTAGACCTCGATGTGAAACGGGCAATTCATGGGCTTGACGTAGTAGTCCCGCTCATCGACCTTCATGGGCGCATACATCGATTCGGCGTAGAAATCGAGATGTCCGCTGGTCTCCCACAGGCTGGAGAGCCCGATGTGGGGCGTGTAGAGAATATCATAGCCCGAGCGATAATGAGCGTCGCGCCAGAAGCTTTCGATGATGTGACGGATGCGCCCGCCCTTGGGGTGCCAGCAGATCAGGCCGGGGCCAACGTTGTCGCTGACGCTGAACAGGTCCAGCTCCTTGCCGAGTCGCCGGTGGTCCCGCTTGCGGGCCTCCTCCAGGTCGCTCAGATACTTCTTCAGCGCCTTGCGGTCGGCGAACGCCGTGCCGTACACCCGCTGGAGCATCGGATTGTTTTCATTGCCGCGAAAGTAGGAGCCGGCCACGCTCAGCAGCTTGAACGCGCCAATCTGCCCGGTGTGCTCCACATGGGGACCGCGGCACAGGTCGGCGAATCCCGCGCACTCGTAGAACGTCACGGATTCCCCCACCGGAATATCCGCCAACCGCTCGAGCTTGAACGGCTGCTCCGCCTCGCGCAACAGGGCCGCCGCCTCCTCGCGCGAACGCTCGACGCTCACAAAGGGCGCCTTCTCGGCAACGATCTCCTTCATCGTCTCCTCGATCTTCGCCAAGTCCTCGTCGGTCAGCCGATGCGAGGGAATGTCGAAATCGTAGTAGAACCCGTCGTCGGTGGCGGGCCCGATGTCGAATCGGGCATCGGGATAAAGCCGCTTCACGGCCGCTGCCATCACGTGCGCGGCACTGTGCCGTCGCGTCTGCAGATCAAGTCCTGCCATAATCGGTGTATCCTTCGGCGTTAAATGAGTATGGAAAACGACGCGCGGGAAAATTCGCGGCAGTGCTGCTTCCCGTGCGCTGACTGTCGGTTGGGCGCGGTCGCATCAAACCAGCGTTCCCTTTGTGGACGGCGCGCCGGTCACGCGCGGGTCCGGTTCCTTCGCCTCGTCCAGCGCCCGCCCCAGCGCCTTGAACGCGGCTTCGATCACGTGATGGGGCTCGTCGCCGGCCAATTTGTCCACGTGCACCGTAAGCTTTGCGGTGTTCGCAAAGGCGCGAAAAAACTCGCGGAACAAAAGCAGCGGCACGCCGCCGACCTCCGATGCGCCCAGCGCCACACGGTAGGCCGTATAGGGCCGACCAGACAAATCCACCACCGCCCGCACCAGAGCGTCGTCCATCGGGAGAACCGCGGCGCCGAAGCGCCGGATGCCGGCCTTGTCTCCGAGCGCTTCCTCGAGCGCTCCGCCCAGCACAAGCCCCGTATCCTCGATGGTGTGGTGACAATCCACCTCCAGATCACCCCGAACCGTCAGTTCGAGATCGAGCATGCCGTGCTTCGCCCAGGCCTTCAGCATGTGGTCGAAAAAACCGATCCCGGTGTCCACGTGCGCCTCTCCGGCGCCGTCAAGCGACAAAGAGCCGCAAATCCGTGTTTCGCTGGTGTTTCGCTCGAATTGTGCGCTGCGCTGCATGGGGCTGGAGCTTTTCCTGTATCTTCTGGTTCACGGTTTGCGCCACCGCACCACTGGAGCGAGGGCAAACCCCGAAATACTATACTGTAGCTTGTCGGGTGCCGCCGTCAACCGCGCTTGAAAACGCAACCAGGGCAATTCCTTTCCGAGGAAGTGGAGCGGCGCGATCCCGCCCCCCATGGAGAAGGCGAGACTCCGTCGAGCCGGCGGGCGGCCGACACTGGAACCCCGGATGTCCCTTCGAAGGGGACGCGCCCCCCCACGGGCCGTCGAGGCGCCGGCCACTACCAAGTAGCGGGCGCGGCCTCCGCGCCCCGTGCCGGCCTCCCGATGACGATGAGTTCTCAGAAAAGGATAAGGATAGGAAATTGCTTTTCCCTATCCTTCAGAACTCGTAATTCCGCGCAAATTGAACGACCGAATTCCTCTGCGGTTTTCGGGCCAACGGCCCGGTCCATTGTTAGTCCAGGGTCCTCGACCCTGGGTTTGCAACCGCAAAGAGCAGCCACGCACAGAATTTCATCCAAAACTATGTCGTTCAACTTGCGCGACCCTTGAGCCGCTACGCCGAGTTCTGTAGAACGGGATCGCCAATCACGGAACCGCAGTATGCGGCCCCGCTTGTACGGTGGTGTGGGGAGGGGAAGCTAAAGAGTCCCCCTTACCCGATTGATCCAGTTCTCAATCCGCAGGTCAGGGACTCGATCGAACTCCTTGGTGTTGTTGGTAACCAAGGTCAGCCCGAGGTGGAGAGCATGAGCAGCTATCAGCAAATCGTAATTCCCAATAGGTGTACCCGCACGCTGAAGCTGTGCCCGGATTTCACCGAACAGCGGAGCGGAGGTAGAGGGAAAATCCAGCACGTCCAACGGTCCTAGAAACTCAGTCAACGCCACTTGGTTCTCTTCGGGCTTCGAGCTTTTCGCCACTCCAAACTGCAGCTCGCAGTACGTGATTGCAGAGATGCCAACATCGCCGACCCTGAGTCGTTCAAAACGCCTGTAGACATGAGCCGGCGACCGCTTGATAATGTAGATGCAGGTGTTCGTGTCAAGCAGGTAGCGCATCAGCCCAGATCTTCCCGCTCTGCCTGCGATCCCTGGTCACGTTCAGCCATGAAGTCGTCGGAAAAGCGCTTGGTCGCTTCAAACATCGAACGCCACGGGTCATTCTTGGGCACGAGCACGACGTAGCTCCCAAGGTGCTGAATGAACACCGAGGACCCCTCGAATCGGAACTCCTTCGG